>QMPA01000008.1 GCA_003650365.1 Bacteroidota bacterium
AAGAACGCGGAATTTGTTACCAAGTTCATGGCCGGGGTAAAGCCGGTAGAACTGGACAGCACAGGGCGAATCCTGATACCAAAGGATTTGCTGAAATATGGTGGAATCATAAAAGAGATGGTAGTTACATCAGTTGTAAACCGCATCGAAATCTGGGACAAAGCAGCTTACGAACAGGCTGTTGACTACGACCCGGATGATTTCGCCGACCTGGCTGAAGACGTAATGGGCGAGTTTGACACTGATAAATAAATAAATGTACCACAATCCTGTATTGCTTCACGAAAGCATCTTAGGCTTAAACATCATTCCCGACGGCATTTATGTGGACACCACATTTGGCGGGGGCGGGCATACGCGTGCTATTCTCGAAAAATTGGAGGGGGGGAAACTTTTTGCTTTCGACCAGGACAAAGATACGCTTGCCAATACACCAAATGACGAAAGGTTTACGCTCATCAATCAGAATTTTAGGTATCTGAAAAACTTCCTTCGCTTACACAATATCCAACAAGTGGATGGCATTCTTGCAGACCTGGGCGTGTCCTCCCACCAATTCGATACGGGGGAGCGTGGCTTTTCCACACGTTTTGATGCACGCCTGGATATGCGCATGAACCAGCTTCAGGAACTTGATGCAGCAGTTGTGGTTAATACCTATTCGCTTAGAGATCTTACCCATATTTTCAGGAATTACGGAGAATTAAAAAATGCTTTTCAAATCACAAAAGCAATAATTACAGCCCGCGAAATTGAACCCATAAAAACGACTGAGCAACTGCGCAATATTGTTGAAAAGAGCTTCCCGGGCCACTCAAAAAATAAATTTCTGGCCATGGTTTTTCAAGCACTCCGGATTGAAGTAAACGATGAAATGACGGCACTACATGAAATGCTTTTACAAAGCCTTGAAATACTAAAGCCGGGTGGAAGGTTGGTTGTTATTTCCTATCATTCGCTGGAGGACAGACCAGTGAAAAATTTAATCAGGACGGGAAATTTTGAAGGAAAACTGGAGAAAGACTTTTTTGGAAACCCAATTGTTCCATTCAAAAGCATCAACAGAAAACCCATAGTACCTACCAAAAAAGAAACTGAAAAAAACAGCAGGGCAAGAAGTGCCAAACTCAGAATAGCTGAAAAAAATCTGACAATAGATGGAGCCTAACAGGATAAGAAATAAACCAAAGAAGAAGGAGAAGAAAGTCAAATCCGGCAGGAAAGGCTTAGGCATTGCTAGTGCCACACGTAGCCTTTTGGGTGGCGACAAACTGACCGAAGGTACTTTTCGGATTTTTCCCTTTGTCTTGTTTATTTCTTTTCTCGCTTTCGTTTACATCGCCAACAATTATTATGCTGAACGTAAAGTTCGCGATATCAATAAACTACATAAGGAACTTAAGGAAATAAAATACGAACACATTTCGGTAAAATCAAAACTAATGCAGCTCAGCAAACAATCGCAAATTGCAAAAAAAATGGAACATACGGGCATTAAGGAAAGTACGGAACCCGTGAAAATAATCAAGGTTGAAAAAGGGGATAGTCAATTAAACGGTAATTCACATTAGTCGTCTGACCACTATGTTGACACTGAATATTAGTGGTCTGACGACTAAACAAAAGTAGAAAATGAGTGAAGAGCAATTAATAAATGTAAAAAAAGACATCCTGTGGCGGGTTTACTTGCTGTTCTTGGCTGTCTTTATTTTTGCCGGCGCACTCATTGCGAAAATGGTTCACATACAATTCAAGGAAGGCCCGGAATTGCGGGAAATGGCAGAAACACAAGAACTTGATGAATTTACCATTTATGCAAACAGGGGAAATATTTTATCCGAAGATGGTAGTTTACTAGCTACATCTATTCCCATTTTTGAAATCCGGATGGATGTAGCAAATAGCAATGTTACTGATGAATTGTTCAACAAAGAAATTGATTCTCTCGCCTATTATTTATCACTGCTTTTCGATAATAAAAACAAAATTACCTACAAACGGGACTTGGTGGCAGCACGTAAAAAAGGTGACCGTTATTACCTGATTCAAAGGAAAGTAACCTACGAACAACTCAAAAAACTCAGGACATTTCCCATTCTGAGAAAGGGGAAAAACCGCGGTGGTTTAATTACTATTCAGCAAACCAAGCGGGAACGTCCCTTTGGGGAACTGGCGAGCCGTACGATTGGTTACGTAAGCCGCGATAAAAAAATTACAGTAGGTCTGGAAGGAGCCTATACCGATGTACTTACAGGCAAGGACGGCAAGCAAATCATGCGACGTATCAATTATGGCGCATGGATTCCCATTCACGATGAAAATGAAATAGAACCTCGTGATGGCCTTGACATTGTCACCGCTATTAATGTAAACATACAAGATGTGGCTGAAAGTGCCTTGCTGGGACAGATGATTCACCACAAAGCCCAAATGGGTTGTGCCATTTTAATGGAAGTAAAAACCGGACGGATTGAAGCCATCGCTAATTTGAAATACGACCCCAAAGATGGCTATTACAAAGAAAATTACAATATGGCCATCGCCGAAAAATTTGAGCCCGGTTCTACTTTTAAGCTCCCCAATATTATTGCAGCACTTGAAGTTGGCGGTACAAAATTGACGGATAGTGTAATTACCGGTGAAGGATTTGCCGTTATCCACGGACTTTCCGTTCAGGATGTACACAAAATAGGAAACGGGCGGATTACTGTGAAAGATGTGTTCGAGCATTCGTCCAATGTAGGTATGGCAAAAGTCATCAACAAATCCTTCGAAGACAATCCTGCACAATACATTGATTTTTTGTACAGTATGTTGCTCAACCAGCCATTAGGGATCGAACTCAAAGGCGAACGCAAACCTTATATTAAGCACCCCAGCAATAAAAGTATTTGGTGGAAGACTTCGCTTACTGCCATGTCTTTTGGTTACGAAGTTGAAATTACACCATTGCAATTGCTCACTTTTTACAATGCAGTGGCCAATGATGGTGTAATGGTAAAACCACTTTTTATTAGCGAAATCCGGGATGGCGGGAAAACAGTAAAACATTTTGAAACAGAAGTTCTCAATCCGCAAATTGCATCAGCTAAAACTATCCAACAAGCCCGTCAACTCATGGAGGGAGTAGTGTTGGAAGGAACAGCAAGACGCTTGAAGAATGATTATTTCACAACTGCCGGGAAAACAGGAACAGCTAAAATTGCTGGCAGAAATGGCTATGAGAGAGGTGCATACAACTCAACATTTATCGGCTATTTTCCAGCCGATAATCCACAATATTCCTGCATTGTAGTGGTGCAACGCCCAAGCGAAAACGGATACTACGGAGGCACTGTAGCCGGTCCTGTTTTTAAGGAAATTGCTGCCAAAGTATTCTCAACTACACTGGCTTTTAAATTGGGCGAACCCGACACAGCAAGACTAAAAATGCCGGTGTCCGGACAAGTAACAGATTATGCTGACCTGAAAACAATAGTGAACACTTTGGAGATAAACAACAACGACTTTTTACAGGACGAGCAATGGGCTAGCCTCATTATAACGGGCAACAAAGCTGAATTTGAAGCTGTTGATTTCAATGGAAAATATGTTCCCAACCTGCGAGGAATGAAAGCCAAAGATGCCATTTTTCTTGCTGAAAGTCTTGGATTGCAAACCAGCATCAACGGCAGGGGTTCCGTACGTTCTCAATCCTTAAAGGCTGGAACTGAATTACAAAAAGGTGATAAAATCAATCTTCAACTTGCAACTTACTAATAAAATATAATTGAAATATTTAACCGACATATTACAAGAAGTTAAGCCTGTCGAAACCAGGGGACCTGCTAATCCTGCTATTCAACACTTGGCATTTGACTCCCGGAAGGTTTCGAAAGGCACACTCTTTTTTGCCATCCGTGGAACGCAAGTGGATGGTCATGATTTTATTGAAGCGGCAATTCAAAAAGGTGCCACTGCCATTATTTGTGAAATATTTCCCAGCAACCTACAAAATGAAATCACATACATCAGGGTAAAAAACCCGGCCTCAAGCATGGGGATTGCAGCTTCAAATTTTTACGACAATCCTTCTAAAAAATTAGACCTGCTTGGAATTACCGGAACCAATGGCAAAACAACAACAGCAACCTTACTTTTTAATTTATTTAAATCGCTGGGATACAAAGTCGGCTTGCTCTCCACTATTCTTTACAAAATTGACAATGAATATGTCGAAGCTACCCACACAACCCCTAATAGCATTCGCATTAACGAATTGCTAAACCAAATGGTTGAAGCCGGATGCGCCTATGCTTTCATGGAAGTGAGCTCTCATGCCATTGATCAGGAACGCATTTCAGGACTGACTTTTTCTGGTGGTGTTTTCACGAATCTTACCCACGACCATTTAGATTACCACACAACTTTTAAGGAATATCTGACTGCCAAGAAGAAATTCTTTGACCATTTGCCGGCTACAGCATTTGCCCTAAGCAATACTGACGATAAAAATGGTAAAGTGATGTTGCAAAATACCAAAGCTTCAAAATATTTCTACAGTTTGAAAACAGTAGCCGAATTCAAGGGCAGGATTATTGAAAACCATTTTGATGGTTTACAAATGAATATCGGATACCATGAGTTATTCACATTACTTCCGGGAGTTTTTAATGCTTACAATATCCTTGCTGTCTATGGAACTGCTGTTTTACTCAATCAAGATGATGAAGAAATTCTAAGCGGAATTAGTCAATTGCGTGGTGCCGAGGGACGCTTTGAAACCCTTCAGTCCAAAACAGGAATTACTGCTTTTGTCGATTATGCCCATACACCAGATGCTCTGGAAAACGTACTAAAAACCATTAACAGCCTTCGGACTTTCAACGAAAAATTAATTACGGTAGTCGGAGCCGGTGGTGATCGTGACAAAACAAAAAGGCCAAAGATGGCAAAAATTGTTTCGATGCTCAGCGACTCAATCATCCTTACTTCCGATAATCCACGAACTGAGGATCCGGAACAAATAATTGCTGATATGCTTGCAGGAATCGACCCGGCAAAAAAGAACAAAACCATGTTGATTACCAACCGCAAAGAAGCGATAAAAACGGCCTTCAACCTGGCCAATCCCGGAGACCTTATTCTGGTGGCAGGAAAAGGCCACGAAAAATACCAGGAGATTAATGGAGTCAAGCATCCGTTTGATGACAAAAAAGTAATAATGGAATTATTTGAAATAGAATAATATGCTGTACTATTTATTTAAATATCTACACGAAACATTTGCCCTACCCGGCGCAGGTGTTTTTGAGTACATTACTTTCAGGGCGGCCATGGCTATTATTACTTCGTTAATTATTAGTCTGTTATTTGGCAAAACATGGATTAATTATCTGAATCGCAAACAGGTAGGCGAAACCATTCGCGATCTGGGACTGGAAGGCCAACTTGAAAAACAAGGAACACCAACAATGGGCGGGCTGATTATTCTGGCAGCCATCCTAATCCCTGCCCTGTTGTTTGCCAAATTAGACAATATCTACATCTTGCTGATGCTTTTCACAACAGTGTGGTTAGGTGGTATTGGTTTTCTTGACGATTATATCAAGGTTTTTAAAAAGAATAAAAAAGGCCTCCCCGGAAAATATAAAATAGCAGCACAGGTCGTTGCCGGTTTGGTTGTAGGCCTAGTTATGTATTATAACCCATCAGTAGTGGTTAGAGAGAAAGTCAATCAGACCACTGAAATTTACAGCAACCTTGAACAAACAGGTCCGGCCTCAAACTTTTCTATCGAAGAACAGCACTCAACAAAAACAACAATACCTTTCTTTAAAAACAATGAGTTTGACTATGCAGTATTGCTTAAATGGATAGGAGACGGTTACAAAAAATGGGCTTTCCTGATTTTTATTCCCATAGTTATTTTCATCATTGTTGCTGTTTCAAATGGGGCCAATCTTACCGATGGAATGGATGGCCTGGCTACAGGAACATCGGCAATCATTGGGGTCACGCTGGGCATATTGGCCTGGGTTTCGGGCAATATTATTTTTGCCAATTACCTCAATATCATGTATTTACCTGATGTGGGCGAGCTCACCATTTTTATTGCTGCTTTTGTAGGTGCGACAGTTTCCTTTTTGTGGTACAACACCTATCCTGCACAGGTATTTATGGGCGATACAGGAAGCCTGGCTCTGGGAGGAATCATTGCCGTTTTTGCCATTATCATTCGCAAGGAATTACTCATCCCAATCCTTTGTGGAATCTTTTTGGCAGAGAGTCTTTCGGTGATACTGCAAGTCAGCTATTTTAAATATACAAGAATGAAGTTTGGTGAAGGAAAGCGCATTTTCAAGATGTCGCCCTTGCACCACCACTACCAGAAAAAAGGTTATCCCGAACCCAAAATTGTCATGCGCTTTTTGATTGTGGGAATCATGCTTTCGGTACTAACAATCATCACACTAAAACTCCGGTAAAAGGATGGAGAAGAGACATGGAAAACAAAAGCAAAATAGTGGTACTGGGAGGTGGCGAAAGCGGCACCGGGGCAGCTATTTTGGCTAAGAAAAAAGGATTTAAAGTTTTTTTAAGTGACAACAAAAAAATCAATCCAAAATATAGTAGCGTTCTTAAACATTTTGACATTGAATTTGAAGAAGGTGCACACAGCCTGAACAGGATTTTGCAAGCTGATGAAGTGATAAAAAGTCCTGGAATTCCTGACAGTATTCCATTGATAAAAAAGATCAAGGAGAAGGGAATTCCAGTTATTTCAGAAATTGAGTTTGCAAAACGATACACCAAGGCAAAAACCATCTGCATTACAGGAAGCAACGGCAAAACCACCACTACGCTCTTAATCCATCATATTTTAAAAAATGCGGGATTAAATATCGGTGTGGCCGGAAATATCGGAAAAAGTTTTGCCTGGCAGGTTGCGACCAGTAATTATGATACTTACGTTCTCGAAATCAGCAGCTTTCAACTTGACGGCATGTTTGACTTCAAGGCCGATATCGCCATTCTGTTAAATATTACGCCCGATCATTTGGACAGATACGATAACGACTTTGAAAAGTATACTGAATCGAAACTGCGCATTCTTCAAAATCAAACAAAAAATGAGGCATTTATCTGGTGTTTCGACGACCCTGTATTAAACAAGGTGTTAGCAAACAGAAATATAGCCGCACAACAATATCCGTTTAGCATCCACGAAAGTGAAATAGAAAACGGGGCACATTTAGTAAACAATGAATTAGAAATAATCAACAATAAAACCAAATTGACCATGACATTGGAACAATTAGCATTGCAAGGAAAACACAATATTTACAATTCGATGGCAGCAGGTGTAGCAGCCAAATTGATGGACATCAGGAATGGCACAATCAAGCAGTGCCTTTCCGATTTTACAAATATCCCACATCGGCTTGAGTATGTTTCCAGCGTTCATGGAATCACATTTATTAACGATTCAAAAGCCACCAATGTTAATGCAACCTGGTACGCTCTCGAAAACATGGAAAAACCTGTCGTTTGGATTGCCGGCGGAATTGACAAAGGGAACGACTACACAGACATCAAAGCATTGGTGAAACAAAAAGTAAAAGCCATTGTTTGCCTCGGTACCAACAATTCACGCCTGCATGAATTATTTGCCAATGATGTTGACATTATTATTGACACTATTTCGGCAAAAGGCGCTGTTGAAGCAGCATACAGCCTGGCAGAAAAAGATGAGATTGTATTGCTTTCACCAGCCTGTGCAAGTTTCGATCTTTTTGAAAATTACGAAGACAGGGGCGATCAATTTAAAGAAGCCCTAAAAAGACTTTAAACATGAATGTGTTTTTAACAAAAATAAAAGGTGACAAGCTGATCTGGGCAGTGGTGTTTATTCTAAGCATTGTGTCATTTCTTACTGTTTACAGCTCAACTGGTACACTGGCATACAAATACCACGGTGGCAATACGGAGTACTATATGCTAAAACATGCCATTATTTTGTTTCTTGGACTAGTATTAATGTACGCTGCCCACCTTGTTAAATACACTTACTATTCGCGAATTTTTCAAATCATCCTTTACATTGCCGTTCCCTTGTTATTGATAACCTTGATTTTTGGCCAAAATATAAATGAGGCAACACGGGTATTGTACATCCCCGGTATAAACCTCACCTTTCAATCTTCCGATCTGGCCAAAGTGACTTTAATAATTTACCTGGCCCGTATGCTCAGTAAAAAGCAGGATAAAATAAAAGATTTCAAATCGGCATTTGTCCCCTTGTTGGTTCCGGTTCTCGTTGTTTGTGGTTTAATACTACCAGCCAACTTTTCGACAGCAGCCATTTTATTTACCATCAGCATTGTTTTAATGTTTATTGGGAGGGTGAGAATGAGCTACATTTTTGGTATGGTCGGAATCGGTATTGCGGCCCTGGCAATTGTCTTATTGTTACTGTACCTGATGCCCGTCGAAAATCAGGGTCGCTTAGGCACCTGGAAAAACCGAATTACAACTTTTGTTAGTGGTGAAGGTGGCGACAACTACCAGGTTGAACAATCGAAGATAGCAATTGCCACAGGAGGAATATTGGGGAAAATGCCTGGCAACAGTACACAACGCAACTTTTTGCCTCACCCCTATTCCGATTTTATTTTTGCAATTATTGTTGAAGAATACGGATTAACCGGAGGTATTTTTATCATCCTTCTGTATTTATTTTTATTCTACCGAGTGGTGATAATTGTAGTCAGGGCACCCGGAACATTCGGTTCATTCCTTGTCGCAGGGGTTGGTTTTGCCCTTGTTTTCCAGGCAATGATAAATATGGGTGTGGCTGTCAACCTGCTTCCCGTTACCGGACAACCATTGCCATTGATTAGTATGGGAGGCACTTCCATTTGGTTCACAAGCCTTTCCGTTGGCATTATATTAAGTGTTAGTAAAGAACTCGCACAAAACGAAGAAGAATCAGAAAACCCTCAAACCGAAATTGTCCATGCCTGAAAAAATAAAAATATTGGTGAGTGGAGGTGGTACGGGTGGTCACATTTTTCCGGCCATTGCAATAGCCAATGCCCTGAAATCTAAATTGAAGGATATTGAAATTTTGTTTGTTGGTGCCAAAGGCAGAATGGAAATGGAAAAAGTCCCTCAGTCTGGTTATCCTATCAAAGGATTGTGGATTAGCGGTTTGCAACGAAAATTGGATTTGAGTAATCTGGCATTCCCCTTTAAACTGATAAGTAGTTTGATCGGTGCTGAGAAAATTATCAGACAGTTTAAACCTGATGTTGCTATTGGCACCGGTGGCTATGCAAGTGGCCCTTTACTTTATATGGCAGCTAAAAAGAAAGTGCCCACACTTATTCTTGAGCAAAATTCCTATCCGGGAATTACCAATAAATTATTGGGGAAAACCGTCAACAAAATTTGTGTGGCCTACAAAGAATTGGAAAAGTATTTCCCAAAGGAAAAAATTATAGTGACCGGAACACCCATCCGAAAAGAAATTCTCGACCTGCAAGTTTCTCGCGAAGACGGACTGAATTTCTTTGAACTACAATCCGTGAAACCAGTACTATTAATTATTGGTGGGAGCCAGGGAGCGCAAAAAATAAATGAAGCGATTGCAAAGAATCTGGAAGAAATAATGGCCCAAGACATTAACATCATCTGGCAGACCGGAAAACCATCTTTTGAAATGGCCAAAAGTGTCGCAGCAAAAAGTGCTTTCAGCAAAGCTATTAAAGTTGTTGATTTTATTGGCCGGATGGACATGGCCTATGCAGCAGCCGACCTCATTATTTCGCGTGCCGGTGCCATTGCCATTGCCGAAATAATTGCGGTCAACAAACCAGCCATATTTATTCCATTGCCTTCTGCCGCCGAAGATCACCAAACTAAAAATGCGATAACCCTGGTAAAAGGCAAAGCTGCAGTATTGGTAAAAGAAAGTGATGCGAATGACAAATTGTTGAAAGTGATTACAGATTTAATAAAAATGAAATCTACCCGATTATTACTGGCCCAGAACCTGAAACGTTTTGAACGCCCAGATGCAACAGATAGAATTGTGGAAGAAGTAATTGAATTGATAAAAAAGAAATAAGACCTGAGACTTTGAGACATGAGACTGAAGACCTATAAATCTCTTAACAGGCTGAAAGGCTGAAAGAACAGGATTTGGGGCATCGTCCCAAGAAAAAGGTAACCAAATGAACCTGAACAAAATAAATAAGATGTATTTTCTCGGAATTGGCGGCATTGGGATGAGTGCCCTGGCCCGCTATTTCCTTCTGGAAGGAAAACAAATATTTGGTTATGACCTGACTTCAACACCGTTAACTACCGAACTTGAAGCCGAAGGCATGCGCATCCATTATACAGAAGACCCGACTGTTATTCCTGCCGACATCGATTTGGTAGTTTACACACCTGCCATTCCACTAGAAAACAAAGAACTGATTCATTTCACAGAAAAAAATATTCCCATTCTAAAACGAGCCCAATTAATTGGACAACTCAGCCAAAACTACTTTACTATTGCTATAGCCGGAACACATGGCAAAACCAGTATCAGTGCCATTGTTGCACATATTATGAAGTCGGCAGGACTGAAGCTAACTGCTTTTGTAGGAGGTATTTGCCTGAATTACAATTCCAATCTTATTCATTCAAAAAACACCCAATACCTATTGGTTGAAGCCGATGAATACGATCGCTCATTCTTAAACATCGACCCCAACATTGCCCTTATTTCTTCAATGGATGCTGACCACCTGGATATTTATGAAAGCCCGGCTGACTTAGTAAATTCATTTAGGGAATTTGCTGAATTACTAGGGAAAAATGGCGTATTCATTCACAACAAATCATTGCCAGTATTTAATATTCCAGTTATTAAAACCATCACTTACGGCATCAATCGGGAAGCTGGTGTGAAGAGTGACAATATCCGTATCAAGAATGGTCAATTTGTTTTCGACCTGGAAACTGAAGGTCAAAAAATAACAGATATCACAATGCAAATTCCCGGCTACCATTACATTGAAAATGCATTGGCGGCGGCGGCAATCTGTTTACAACTTGAAGTGGATGCAAAACAAATAAAATCCGGGATGGAAAGTTTTGCAGGGGTTGAACGTCGTTTTGAAATCAGGATAAATGAAAGCAACTTGATTTACATCGATGACTATGCCCACCATCCTGAAGAAATTAAAGCTACAATCAGCGCTGTTAAAATGTTGCATCCAGGCAAAAAGATTACTGTAGTTTTTCAACCCCACCTGTTCAGCAGGACAAAAGATTTTGCTGAAGAGTTTGCAACTGCTTTATCTAAAGTTGACGAAGTCATTCTACTTGACATTTATCCGGCAAGGGAAAAACCAATTTCAGGAATTACATCCAATACGATATTGTCGAAAATCCAAATTGCCAACAAAAAAATAATGAGTAAGGAAGATTTACTCCAACAGCTCGAACAAAAAAAGCCTGAACTACTCTTGACAATGGGCGCCGGCGATATTGGCTTGTTGACAAAACAAATAGAAAGGGTTTTGAAGAAATAATGAAAAGAATCATTCAAATAGTCGCATTTATTCTGTTTGCAATCGCATTGATTGGTCTTATGGGATTTATATATTTGGAACGAGAGAATCAAATATTGAATGAAATTTCTGTTAGGGTTTGCAGGGATGGAGACAAAGGATTTTTGGTTAAAAAGGAGCTTTACGAAATCATTGAAAGAACCGACAGTGTTCGTGCAAAAACGATTAAACAAATTGATGTAAACACTTTAGAGAAAATTATTGGTAAGAATCCCTATATCGAAAACGTTGATATTTTCGTTAACATCAACAACAATTTGATTGTCAACGTTAAGGAGAAGAACGCCATTTTACGCATCTTTAATCAGACTGGCGAAGGCTATTACATTAACGAGAATGCTGAAATTCTTCCACTTAGTAATAAGTTTAGTCCACGAGTACTTATTGCAAACGGTTACATCAATACGTCCTATGTAAAGGGATTTGGAAATATTTACGATAGCGTTTACTACTCACCAATAACTAAAAATTCTATAATTATTGATCTTTTCGAACTTACAAAAATCATCCGTCAAAACAACTTTTTACAAGCATTAATTAGCCAGATTTATGTAAATAGCAAAGGTGAATTTGATTTAATTCCCCAGCTTGGCAAGCAAATTATCCATCTTGGAAGTATTGAGAATATAGAAAAAAAACTCAATAAACTGGAAATATTCTACAAAAAAGCAATGATGAAAGCAGGATGGGAAAAATATGCAACGATTAATTTAGAATACAAAGACCAAATAGTTTGTACAAAAAAATAAATGCATAAATGAATGAATGCGTGAATGCATAAATAATAGAATAGGTGAATGATGAATAACATTCTAACATTTAGGCATAATCGCATTTAAGCATTAAAAAAGAAAATTAATAAATCAGAGATATGGAGAAAGAAGGAGAAATTATTGTCGGTCTCGACATTGGAACAACAAAAATTGCATGCATTGTTGGAAGAAAAGACAAACACGACAAAATTGAGGTTCTCGGCCTTGGTAAAACCGAATCAATTGGTGTAAAGCGCGGTGTTGTGGCGAACATCGAACATACGGTGCAATCCATAAAAACTGCTGTAAACATTGCCGAGCAGAAATCGAATGTTGAAATTAAATCGGTACATGTAGGTATTGCAGGACAACACATCAGGAGTCTGCAACACAGCGGGAACATTATTCGGGTAAATCCTGAGAAAGAAATTAGCGTAGCTGAAATCAATCAGTTAACCCAAAGCATGTATGGTTTGAATATGTCTCCCGGCGAAGAAATTATTGATGTAATTCCACAGGAATACATTGTTGATAATGAGAGTGGTATCAGGCAACCCGTTGGCATGTTAGGCAACACCCTGGAAGCCAATTTTCATATCATCATCGGACAGACAGCCGCTGCCCGAAATATTTTCAAATGTATTCAAAAGGCCGGGCTCGAAACGGTCAACCTGATTCTGGAACCTATTGCATCAGCGCTTGCTGTACTTAGCGATGAAGAAAAAGAAGCAGGAGTTGTGCTTGTAGATATTGGTGGCGGAACAACTGACATAGCCATTTTTCAGGACGATATTATCCGCCATACAGCTGTTATCCCTTTTGGTGGCGATGTGATTACTGAAGATGTAAGGGAAGGTTGCACCATCATTAAAAAACATGCTGAAGAACTCAAGGTAAAATTCGGATCGGCACTTGCCAGCGAAAATCGCGATGATGAAGTAGTTGCCATCCCCGGCTTGCGGGGTCGTCCACCCAAAGAAATTACATTAAAAAATCTGGCCAGTATTATTCAGGCACGTATGGAGGAAATAGTGGATCAGATTTATTTCGAAATTAAAAACTCGGGTTTTGAGAAAAAACTCATTGCCGGAATTGTCCTTACCGGTGGCGGGGCACAGCTCAAACACATCGATCAGCTAACTGAGTTTACAACTGGCATGGATACCCGTATCGGATATCCAAACGAACATTTGGCAAATAATGTATCCGACGATATGGCCAGTCCAATGTTTGCAACAGGTGTCGGGTTGGTTATTCATGGCATTAACCGCACTGAGATCGAAACAGGTTTTCATTCTCCAGAAGAAGTTCCAAGCGAGAAAACCGGCTTCTGGAAAAAGAAAAAAAGCAAGCGGGAAGAAGGCCCCAAAGGCTATTTAAACATTATTAAATCGTTTTTCGAGAACGATACAGATGGTTAAAATCAATTAACTTTTTATTGTTAAAAAGAAATCTGTTAGTAGCAGAAATCAAAATTTGAAAAGAATAATTTTAAACAAAATTGAATATGGCTCAAATGATACAATTCGAACCCAAACAAGAACCGGCTTACATCAAAGTAATTGGCGTAGGCGGAGGCGGAAGCAATGCCGTCAACCACATGTTTAAGCAAGGCATTAAAGGTGTTGAATTTGCAGTTTGCAATACAGATATGCAAGCCCTCGAAACCAGCCCTGTACCCAATAAAATCCGTATTGGAGATACCGATGGGCTGGGTGCCGGATCTAAACCGAATGTTGGGGAAGAAGCTGCCAAAACATCTATCGATGCACTTAAAGAGTCTTTCACCAATGATATAAAAATGGTTTTCATTACTGCCGGAATGGGTGGTGGAACAGGAACAGGAGCTGCGCCAATTATTGCACAATTGGCACGAGAATTGGAAATCCTGACGATAGGTATTGTCACCTTACCGTTTTCCTGGGAAGGTCGAAAACGAAGGCAACAGGCTGAAGCAGGTATCGAAAGTATGAAAGCATATGTGGACACATTGCTGGTAATTAACAACGACAAATTGCGAGAACAATATGGCAACCTTCCCATGAGAGAAGCATTTGCCAGAGCAGATAATGTGCTTGCAACTGCTGCCAAAGGAATTGCCGAAATCGTTACCGTTCCGGGATACGTAAACACTGATTTCGAAGATGTGAAAACAGTAATTCAGAATAGCGGAAAAGCCATCATGGGTTCAGCAACAGTTGAAGGTGAAAACCGTGCAATGACTGCTATTGAAGAAGCCATGAATTCGCCATTGTTAGATGATAACGATATCAAAGGTGCACAAAACATTTTACTGCACATCGTAACGGGAAATGATGAAATCACCATGGATGAAATCACTGAGATTACAGAATATGTACAAACAGAGTGCGGAAACGATGCTGATCTTATTTGGGGTCAAGGTTTTGATGAATCCCTTGAAAACAAAATTGGCATTACCCTTATCGCAACAGGTTTTGATTCGAAAAGAAGAAATGATGAAATAAAACCAAAAAAGATTCACGATCTGAATGAAGTAAAAGAGGAACCCGTTGCACATGCTGAAAATGAGGAGAGTAAAGTAGACGCAATAGAACATCCGAAAGAAGTAGAGCTGATAGATTCGAAGGAAGATAAAAAATCGATGAGCGAGTTTATGCGCATTACAAAACGGGAAAAGGAAGAATCGATAAAAACAGAAAATGAAGAAACGCTACAAAAACAGTTCACTTTCAGCGAAAAAACCAATGCAACAATTTCAAAACTTCCCGAAGTAACCGATAAACAAGAGCACACAAATATACCCTTGCAAAAAGCGACGACTACTGAAGAGTTAAGTTCGGAAAAACCACTTACCATCAGCTTTAAAAAACCTACCAAGAAGGCTCCAGTCCAAAGTCATTTATCTATCCAGCGTACAGTTAACGATTATGAAATAGGTATTACTGAAAGGCCAAATCCATTGCAAAGGCAGGATGAAACAATAGAAAAGAATGCAATGGACCGGATTAACAAATTAAAAAATTTGAGCCGACTTCATGCTGGTGATATTGCACAACTTGAAACCGTTCCAGCTTATCAACGAAAAAATATTGAAATTGACAATACACCACCCTCAACCCAATCACCAATTTCGAAATTTACATTGGGCGAAGACAGTAAGAGCAATCCTGTCATTAAATCAGACAATTCGTTTTTGCACGATAATGTGGATTGAGGCTGGAGTAAAAAAAAGAGGAAAGATAAAAGAACCTGAATAGAAAGTACTTTCCATAATAATAAACCAATGAATTTAGAAATTAAAATAAACGACGATATTAAGCAGGCCATGCTGGCCAGGGACAAGCGGAAGTTAGAGGCTTTACGTGCTATAAAAGCTGGCTTATTACTGTCCAAAACAGGAAAGGATGTAAGCGGTGGCGAAATCCCGGAAGGTGTTGAATTGAAACTGCTACAGAAATTGGTAAAACAACGTAAAGAATCTGCTTCCATTTATCGGGAAAATGACCGTATTGACATGGCTGAAGAAGAAGAATACCAGGCAGGCATTATCGAAAAATACCTTCCCGAACAAATGAGTGCGGAGGATATAGAAGCGGTGGTGAAAAAAATCATCAGCGAAACAGGGGCATCATCTATGAAAGACATGGGTAAAGTAATGGGCATCACATCTAAACAACTGACAGGCAAAGCTGATAACAAACTTATCTCGGGTTTTGTAAGAAAATTCCTGTCCTAAGACCCAACTAAAGCGCATATTGCGTAATACAACACTCTTAAAACCCGTCTGTTTGAAATTACAGACGGGTTTTTTAGTGCTTTCATTTCAAGCCATTTTAAAAAAGAGAACCCCCACGAGAAACAAACCAAAAAAAAAGACCGGCTAAAAACCGGTCTTTAAATTTAATACTTTCTAATTCAACTATCCCAACGCAAGGCGATGGAATTCAGTAACTGTCAGTTCTTTGTCAACGCTTTGCAGATATTGCTGTACGTTTGATTTACCATCTTTAATAAAAGCCTGATTCAGTAATGTATTCTCTTTAAAGAATTTATTTAGTTTACCAGTTGCAATTTTTTCTAGCATTGCTTCTGGTTTTCCTTGCTGGCGTGCCTGGTCTTTTCCAATTTCAATTTCACGGGCAATGGTTTCTTCTGAAACGCCATCCTTATCTAAAGCAATCGGCGACATAGCAGCAATCTGCATCACCACATCTTTACCGGCCTGGGCAAAGTCATTGCTGGCTTTATTAAATCCGGCTACAGTAGCAATACGGTTTCCCGGGTGGATGTATGCAAAGGTTTGAGCTGCCTCAACCATTCCATAACGTCCCAGCTGGATTTTTTCGCCAATAACACCAGTTTGATTGGTGATGGTTTCTTCAACAGAATAGCCATCCAGTTTCAGTGCTTTCAATGCATCAGTATCTTTTGCTTTGTTCGCAATGGCAAGATCCAAAACAGATTGAACATAAGCAATAAAATCAGCATTCTTTGCAACAAAATCTGTTTCGCAATTAATCATTACGGCTGCGGCAAATGTTTTGTCATCACTTACTTTTGCAAGAACAACGCCTTCAGCAGCATCGCGGTCAGCACGTTTGGCAGCAACTTTTTGTCCTTTTTTTCGGAGTACGTCAATGGCTTTTTCCATGTCACCTTCCGTCTCAACCAAAGCCTTTTTGCAATCCATCATGCCGGCACCGGTTATTTTACGTAGCTCATTAACTTGTTGGGCTGTTATCTTCATTTCAAATATCTTTTCAGTTCTTATTATTTCTTAACGATTCTTTTTCTGGGCTTTTTGGCTTTTGATCCACCGTCTTGGTCTTTGGCCTTTCTTACACCCGCTTCAGACTTGGCACCTTTTTCAGCTTCCATGTCTGCCTCTTCTTCAGCCTTAGCTAAATTCTCAGATTTGGCTTTGATGTCAATTTCTTCAACACTTTTCTTCTTCTGCTCTTCAGCTTGTTGTTTGTCCCTGGCAGCTTTCCGCTCACCGAGGCCTTCAGCGACAGCCATGACAGCAGCATTAACAATAATCGAAATCGATTTTGAAGCATCATCGTTTGCAGGAATAGCAAAATCAATATTTGATGGGTCTGAATTAGTATCAACCATACCAAAAATTGGTATGTTCAATTTTCGGGCTTCTGCCACAGCAATCTTCTCTTTGTTAACATCCACAATAAATAATGCGGCAGGAAGACGGCTCATATCGGAAATACTCCCAAGGTTCTTTTCGAGTTTTTCGCGTTCGCGGCTAATTTGCAAACGTTCTCTTTTTGATAAAGCTTTATAGGCTTCAGTATCGGCCATCTTATCGATGTTCGACATTTTTCGCACCGCCTTGCGGATGGTTGCAAAATTTGTCAACATTCCACCGGGCCAACGTTCAGTAACATAAGGCATATTTACCTTCTTTACTGATTCGGCAACAATTTCTTTGGCTTGCTTCTTCGTAGCTACAAAAAGTATTCTGCGGCCCGACATGGCAATTTGTTTCAGGGCTTTCTGTGCCTCTTCCAGTTTTGCAACTGTTTTATAAAGGTCAATAATGTGGATTCCGTTGCGCTCCATAAAAATATAAGGAGCCATGTTCGGATTCCATTTGCGCTTGAGGTGTCCAAAATGTACACCAGCATCAAGCAAATTGTCAAAACTTACTTTTGTCATCTTTTAAGTATTAATTGTTTACATTCTCTTTGTCAATTACCGAATAGTTCGCAAAGAAGTTTCGGTAATTTGGATACTAAACTCATTCCGGCTTTAATGAAATTTTTAGCGTTTGCTAAACTGGAATTTCTTACGAGCTTTTGGTTGTCCTGGTTTTTTACGCTCAACCATTCTTGGATCTCTTTTCAGTAATCCTTTTTCTTTTAATACAGGACGTAATTCAGGGTCAATAGTAATCAGTGCACGGGAAATACCAAGGCGCAATGCTTCGGCCTGACCAGTAACACCACCACCATCGAGGTTTGCTTTTATATCGTATTTCCCCACATTATCAGTAAGCTGAAAGGGCTGCTCAACAACATAATGCAAAATTGCAGTAGGAAAAAACTCTTTGTAATCACGTTTGTTGACAGTAATTTTCCCTGTTCCTTCGCTGAGGTAAACCCTTGCAATTGCTTTTTTTCTTCTACCGAGTGTATTTACAACTTCCATCGCTTAATTATCTGATTGATTTTAAATTTAATTTCTTTGGTTTTTGCGCCTGCTGATTGTGTTCGCCTCCTGCATAAACATGTAGGTTACGAAACAGACTACTGCCCAACTTGTTCTTGGGAAGCATACCTTTGATGGCTTTTTCGACCATTGCTGTTGGCTTTTTGGCCATCAGTTCGCGTGCTGTTGTTGAACGCTGTCCGCCAGGATATCCGCTGTGGCGGATGTATTCCTTTGCATTCCATTTGTTACCGGTCAGCCTGATCTTATCAGCATTAATAATAATCACATTATCACCGCAATCAACGTGGGGTGTGAAATCTGTTTTGTGTTTTCCGCGGAGCAAATTGGCTGCTTTTGCTGCCATTCTCCCTAACACCTCGTTCTCAGCATCAATCAAAACCCACTCTTTACTTACAGTGTTTTTGTTTGCACTAATTGTCTTATAACTTAAAGTATTCATCTAATTATTTGTTTCTTAAGCTGTTTAATCTAAAGCTCTGAAATTCGGGCTGCAAAAATAGAAACATTTTTTTAATTACACCAAAAATGTGAACAATAATTTGTGAATAGTGCTTTTTCGTATTTTTGCTGCCCCTCCAATACGAGGTATATTGACAACATTTCAAGTAAATAATATCGACTCCGGTACACAAGCTTGCCCAACAGACTTGAGGCAGGGAAAAACAGAACTTAAACAAGTTAAGGTGGTGAAAAAAATTATACTTGCTCTTGTCATTCAGTTCATTGTGATTGGTTTATCTGCTCAGAAATTTGAGATGAGAGTTAATGCAAGCGCGAACCTTACTTTTGTGCCCGATTATGCAGACTTGGTTTTAATTGCAAATGACGGATTAATAGTACCTGGTTTAATCGTTCCCGGCAACAGCCTCACCCCCATTATTCATACTGAAACTATTGCTGAAACAACGGCCAAATTTGGTTTTGTTGCTGATTTGGAGATTCGGATGAAAGTTTGTGATAATTGCAGTTTGTCATTGGCTGCCGGAATTGCAAGAATGAATTATAAGTATGATAACTATGTTGCTGCCGAAGGAACACCAATTGTAAGGCTGAGTGAGCTGGATAATGATTTTGGGATTACAAAGCTGCTCTATTTGAATGTGAGGCCATTGAATTTTAGCATTGATTTGTTTGACAACAAACTCACACTACAGGGCGGAGCAACTTTTAACTTTTTCCTGAAAGGCGAAAGTAACAGTACTGTAATCCTCTATGCAGAGCCGGTTACTGGTGGTACTGAAAGTGAAATTGAAAAAGTTTATTTTAGCACAAACGGCAAAGCAAATAGTGTATTGTATGGTGTCCATTTACGGGTTGAGTTCAATATTATAAAGGCTT
This sequence comes from Bacteroidota bacterium, assembly GCA_003650365.1. Lineage (GTDB taxonomy): Bacteria > Bacteroidota > Bacteroidia > Bacteroidales > F082 > B6-G9. Next base: position 19,871 of record QMPA01000008.1, read on the forward strand.
TGGATTTATTTTTATCAAGCCAGTATTATTTCAATTCAATTTACAGTGGTGAAGAACAAAAAGCAGCCAAGCCAACAACTATTCAGATGGGAATGAGTTATACTTTTTGGCGATTTTAATAGTACTGGGATCAAAACAAGGAATAATCTGTTTTTGTATTTTTGCCACCCTATAACATCATACCAATGGCAACAATCGAAGCACAAAATATCAGTAAATATTACGGCAAGCAGAAAGCGCTCAGCAATATCAATTTGACAATCAAGAAAGGGGAAGTTGTCGGACTGCTTGGCCCCAATGGTGCAGGTAAATCTACACTGATGAAAATCCTGACTTCCTTTCTTCCCCCCACTTCCGGTACGGCGCTGATTAATGGAGTTGATGTGCAAGAAGCTTCATTGGATATCAGAAAACTCATTGGTTACCTTCCCGAAAATAACCCGCTTTATACAGATATGTACGTAAAGGAATATTTGCGTTTTGTTTTCGACATTTATAAAAACCCTGGGAATCCAAATCAGGCAGTTGACCGCCTTATTGATTTAACAGGTTTACAATCCGAGTACAAAAAGAAAATTGGAGCACTTTCAAAGGGTTACCGTCAAAGGGTAGGGCTGGCACAAGCACTCATTCACGATCCGGAAATTCTTATTTTTGATGAGCCTACTTCGGGCCTTGACCCAAACCAACTTATCGGTATCCGTAAAATCATCACCGATTTGGGGAAAGAAAAAACCGTCATCCTCTCCACGCATATTATGCAGGAAGTGGAAGCCGTTTGCGACCGCGTAATTATTATTGACAAGGGACGTATTGTGGCTGACGATGCAACGATTAATTTGTTTAAGATGGCAGGAAATAAACAAAGTTTCAGGGTAGAGTTTAAAGAACAGTTTTCGGAAAACATACTGAATCAACTTCCCTTTATAGATAAGGTGCAGTTACTGAGCAAGAATGAATGGTTAATTGAATCAAAAGACAACAAGGATATCCGTGAAGATCTTTTCAAATTTGCCGTAGCCAATAATTACAACGTACTTTCACTCATTCAGGAAGAACAAAAAATGGAAGATGTATTTAGGAGGCTGACCGAGCAATAATTACTTGTTGGGTTTTTCTTTAATGCTCCACTGACTTTGAACTTCAAACTTTAGACATTAAACTTTAAACCTTCAAACTTTTTTCTTCATTTCAAAGAATTATTTACATTTGCGCCTCCGTTTATAAAACGGGTTTTGTGGAAGGATTTGATTGCTTGCAACCACGCTAAAAAAATGCTAAAACAATTTTAGCCCGCCCGACAATCAAATCATTCCTGCTTAAATTAGTGTATTAAAAACAATAAAATTGTAAGACTATGTCCTATTTATTTACTTCAGAATCTGTTTCAGAAGGCCATCCAGATAAGGTAGCCGACCAGATTTCTGACGCTATGCTTGATTACTTTCTGGCATTTGACAAAAATTCGAAAGTTGCAGTAGAAACAATGGTCACAACTGGTCAGGTAATTGTTGCCGGCGAAGTGTACTCAAAAACTTATGTTGATGTGCATGCGGTAACACGAAAAGTCATCAATGATATTGGCTACACAAAAAGCGAGTATATGTTCGAAGGAAATTCCTGTGGAATCCTTTCCGCCATTCACGAACAATCGACTGACATCCGCCAGGGCGTTGACCGCTCTGACCTCGACCAGCAAGGCGCCGGTGACCAAGGAATGATGTTTGGCTATGCTTGCCGCGAAACAGCCAATTATATGCCTTTGCCGGTGGAACTGTCGCATCTGTTGGTTTACGAAATGGCGCAAATTCGGAAAGAAGGCAAAGAAATGCTTTACTTGCGTCCCGATTCGAAATCACAGGTAACTGTTGAATACGATAACGATAACAAACCCATTCGCATTGATACTATTGTTGTTTCTACACAACATGATGATTTTGCAGACGAAAAACAAATGCAGGAAACCATTAAGAAAGATGTGATTTCCATTCTCATTCCACGAATTTTAAAACAACTTCCTGAAAATATCAGGGCAATGTTCAATAACCAGATTACCTACCACGTGAACCCAACAGGTAAATTTGTGATTGGTGGCCCACATGGTGATACCGGACTTACAGGAAGAAAAATTATTGTTGATACTTATGGTGGAAAAGGTGCGCATGGTGGTGGTGCTTTCTCTGGAAAAGATCCCTCGAAAGTTGACCGTTCGGCTGCTTACGCCTCACGGCACATTGCCAAAAATTTGGTAGCTGCTGGTGTAGCCAACGAAGTACTCGTACAGGTTTCTTACGCCATTGGTGTGGCCAAACCCATGAATATTTTCGTTAATACTTATGGCACAAGCAGTGTTGATTTGACTGATACTCAAATCGCTGAAAAAGTTGATGAAATATTTGACATGCGCCCGGCAGCCATCGAACAACGCTTGAAGCTTCGCAACCCCATTTATTTAGAAACTGCTGCTTACGGACATATGGGCCGCGAGCCAAAAGTCGTAATGAAACACTTTAAATCGGATTACCTTGATGACAAGGAGATAGAAGTTGAATTGTTTACCTGGGAAAAACTGGATTATACAGATAAGGTGAAAGCTGCTTTTGGTTTATAAAATTGTCGTCAGACCACTAATACGTTAATTCAAAATTGTGGTCATACAATTATTTAAGATTCTGCATGATGAAAGTCAAAAAATAATTTAACAGAAAAACCTTTCAAGCTTTTTAGTCGTTTTCAAAATATCCAACACCAACCAGAAATGTTAAACAAAAAAAACCCGGCCAAATTGGCCGGGTTTTTTTCTGCTCCTCAGAAATTCTAATTCTGAATAACTAATTTCTTTGTCTTATAAACATCTCCGTTTATCAATACGGTATAAAAATAAATACCACCTTCAAGTTCAGAAATATCCATCGTTAGTTTGTTTGAACTGCGTTCAATAACTGACTCTTTAACAACAGCACCCAATAAATTCACAATGCTAACTTTTGCAGAATTAACCTCGGCCGGCATGTTGTAATCAACACTTACATAATTTGTTGCGGGATTAGGATAAATATCGGAAATACTGCCGCCATTCATTGCATCTTCAGCAATTCCATCAAAGCCAGCCCAGTATTTAGCGACTACTTTCACATTCTGATCTTCATTATCTGCGTTGAAAAAAGTATACTCAACCATTGAGATACCTATTTGTCCAGCCGTGGTGTAGTGCCCCGAAAATTCTTCATCGGTACTGCTACCATTGGCCATAATCAACCTTGAGTCTACAGATTCATCAGTGTCAGGAGGGAAACAAAGTCCCCAGCAAAACGCACTTGTTGTATTTTCAACCATTGAAAGTCGTTTTCTGCGTACTTTAATTTGCAAACCACTGTTGGTATTGTTATGCACAACAGCATGGAAGACGATTTCAAAATTAGACGGATTTCCTATAATTACAACCGTATCACCTAATGCTTCTCCTTCCCAGGAAAGGGTTAAATCCTGAGCGTTCATTGAAAATACAGCCAATAAAACGACTGCAAATGTGAGTAGTGTTTTTTTCATATTATTTATTTTTTAATTATTTAAAGTGATTCTTTACAAATTCTGTTCCAGAATTTTTTTTGCAAAAATAAGCGATTTAAAACAGAAAATTGTTAATTTTTCTGAATTATCAGTTTCTTTGTCTCATAAATATTGTTGCCAATCAACATTGTATAAAAGTAAATACCGCTTTCCATATCAGAAATATCCACTGTTAATTTATGCGCATTGCGGTCAATCTCCAGCTCTTTTACAACATTTCCATAGATATTCACAATACTAATCCGGGCATTATTAAGCCCAGGTGGTATGCTATAATCAATACTTACAACTGTTGTTGCCGGATTGGGATAGATATCTGAAATGCTCCCGCCATTCGTCATACCCTCATCAATACTTTCCGGTGATGCCCAATATTTAACAAGTACTTTTACTTGCTGATCTTCATTTTCCTGGTTATAAAATATATATTCTACTAATGAGGTACCAATCTTGCTATTCGGCAGATATTGTCCTGAAAAGGCTGTATCGACACTTGACCCACCGGAGACAATAAGAATTGAATCTTGTGATTCCAGCACATCATCAGGATAACATATTCCCCAGCAAAAATAACTTGAAGTACCTTCGACCATATCAAGCTGATTTCTTCGGACTTTGGTTTTCATCCATTGATCCGTATTGTTATGCACAACTGCCTGAAAAACAATCTCGTTAGCACCTGGCTCTCCCCACACTGTAACAACATCCCCAAGTGTATCCCCTTCCCATGTCAGAACCAAATCCTGGGCATTCATAGAAAGTGCAAGCAACAATATGCTTGCAATTGTAAGTAGTTTTATCTTTTTCATCGTTTTGATATGTTTACTGATTAGGATAAATACTGATCTGCAAAATCTGCGCAAAAGTAATAGATTTAAAGAAAATCTTTGTTTATTTTTTTGTTTAAGCTTTGTGAATCTTCGACTCTATTTTCGAGAAAAGCCGCAATTTAATTCTTGAACAACTCTTTGCAAGGCATCTCTGACACCATTCACCTTAACAACTCCGGCTTGTTCAGGCTGTCATCATAATCAGACGAAAAGAAATGGGGAATTACATCCATTAAAACATGTTTCATATAACCAATAAAATCTGAAGGATCGGAATAATTATAAGTCCCTTGCTTTTTACCAGTTATCAGAAATAAACCATCGGGTTTGAGAATGGCTTCATAAGACCCTCCCTGTTCATCGGGACTTAAAAATTTCAGGTTAGGATAATCGGGATCATAATTTAAAGGTGGAGAAACATTTGGATATGGAATTGAGGGGCCAGAGACAGGTGTTTTATCCGGCTGGTGAAATACGTTTCTGCTGTTGGGCTGCAATATCCATTTCAAAGCATGCTCGTCAAGATATATTTTTCCCTCTACTTGTGTGAGTTTTCCTGTTGGAAGTTTATTCTGTTTATTTCTCTTCAAATGCCAGTCGCCCTGGCTTATCAATCCCATAATGAGAAATAACATAAAAATGCCCAAGACACTAAAACCTATTTTTTTCATAATGTATGTAAATCTTTTTGCAAAGGAATTAAACTTTTTTAAAAGCCCCACTCAAACTCCGGTTGGAATAGATTTTACTGTTGATAGCTGAGACATGAAAAATTACAGCACCTTGATTTGACTGACAGATAGCACTTAATACTAACTAACCACCAAAACGTACCATTAAATCTTTATCTTTTTCCGCTTAAGTTCTTGAGGATATGCAAGCCAGCAATCGCATTAATCCAACTTCACAAATGTTAATTATTTATTAAAGTCTGATAAATAGAAGATTAATTATATTTTTGCACCAATTAAGAAAATTTCAACTTAAATCAATAAAAAAAGTATTTATGAAAAGTCTATTCTCTTTATTAATCGTAATCTTGTTTTCGTCTGCTCCATTAATGGCACAAACCATTGTTGGAACCGACCCGGAAAATAAAAATGTTGTACTCGAGGAATTTACCGGTATTTATTGTGGATATTGTCCACAGGGCCATATAATTGCCCAGGGGATTTATGATAACCATCCTGATGATGTTGTATTAATAAATATTCATCAAGGAGGCTATGCAAATCCTAATCCTGGCGACCCTGATTTCAGAACCCCATGGGGCAATGCAATAGCCGGACAAAGTGGTTTGGTTGGATATCCTGCCGGAACTGTTAACAGGCACTTATTCCCGGGTTATTCGCAAGGTAGCGGAACGGCACAATCAAGAGGTACTTGGGTCACTACTTCAAATATGATAATGGCAGAACCCAGTTATCTAAATATTGAACTCGAAGCAACGATCGTTACATCAACACGACAATTGGTTGTTTATGTTGAAGTTTATTATACTGGTGATTCGCCTGAAGAATCTAACTTTTTAAGTATTGCTATTCTTCAAAATGATATTATAGGGCCACAATCTGGAGGAGGGAGTAACTACAATCACAAGCATATGTTACGCCATTTAGTTACTGGCCAATGGGGAGTTGAAATTACTGAAACAACAACAGGTTCATTATACACTAATACATTTACTTACGAAATGCCAGATGACTACAATGATGTAGATTTGGTTTTAGAGGATCTTGATATCGTAGGGTTTGTAGCCGAATCACATCAGGAAATAATAAGTGGAAATATGGCTGAGATAACACTTGTTGAATCATATGAGCGTGATGCTGCCGTCTATTCAACCTATGTTCCCCAAACAGTATGCACAGGCATATTAAATGCCCAGGTAATGCTTAAAAACTATGGCACAGATAATCTAAGCAATCTTAATTTTGTATATTCCGTAAATGGGGAAGAACCCGCTGAATATGCGTGGAGTGGTAATCTTACACAGAACCAAACAGAATTAGTGACTTTACCAGAATATGTTTTTGCCCCAACTGATGAGAATGATATTAGTATTGAATGCGAAATGCCAAACGGACAGGAAGACCAGCTTCCACAAAATGATGTTTATGCAAAGAACAGTCAGGGATCAGTAAAGTTTCCTTCTGAATGTGTTTTTGGAATTCAAACCCCTGAAAACCCAGAAGACCTTACATGGAGTATTGTTGACGAAAGTGGTGAAGTACTTGTTGAAGGAGGCCCATACAGCTCCACTGGGTTTAAAGTAGCCCCAGTGACTTTTTCTGAAGCGGGATGCTATACTTTAACTGTTAATGACGCATCGGGTAGTGGTTTAAACGGGGGCATGTATGTTATGCTTGATATGAGTTCAAATACTTTGTGGTCAGGAGATCCGTTTACTGATAAGGCAACTACTGAATTTGCCTACGACATCACAATTGATATTCCTGAAACCAGTGCAGTTAATAATATTTCAATATATCCAAATCCAATTACTCAAACTGCCAATATTGACTTTACACTGAGTACAGAAACAAATGTAAATATAGCTGTATTTGACATTTTGGGAAGAAATACTTTGAACCTTTTTGAAGGAAAAATGGAAAGCGGAAAACAAAATATCAGAATAGATGCAAGCGGTTTAAACAAAGGCATTTATTTTGTAAAGTTTGAATTAAATAATGAGGTATTTACAAAGAAGATTAGTATCAATTAATCTGATTTTCGGAAAAGGAAAAGGCGCTTTATAAAGCGCCTTTTTTCTCACTTTCTTATTGTAAGCGAAGACGCTTACAACGGAGGCGGAATCAGTCCTTTAAATTAGAAAAGCTCATCAATTAAACCATCGGCAACTATATTAGGAAGCGTGACTTTTAGGTTTGGATTTTGCTCCATTGCTCTTTCAATAGCCAGAACAGCTCCTTTGTTACGTGCCCATCCCCTACGGGAAATACCATTGTTTACATCCCAAAACAGCATCGATTTCAGTCTTCGTTCGGCATCGTCACTGCCATCCAGCAACATCCCAAATCCTCCATTGATTACTTCTCCCCAGCCAACACCACCTCCATTGTGGATGGATACCCAGGTGGCGCCACGGAAAGCATCACCAATTACATTCTGGATAGCCATGTCGGCAGTAAAAGCAGAACCATCATAAATATTTGATGTTTCCCGAAAAGGCGAATCCGTTCCTGAAACATCGTGGTGGTCGCGTCCCAATACTATTGGAGCCGATATTTTTCCATCCCGAATGGCCTTGTTAAATGCTGTTGCAATTTTAATGCGTCCATCTGCATCAGCATATAGTATTCGGGCCTGCGAGCCAACCACCAGTTTAGTCTCCTGTGCACCTTTGATCCATTGAATATTATCGGCCATTTGACTTTGAATATTCTTGGGTGAAGATTTCATCAAATCTTCGAGTACACTCGAGGCAATTTCATCCGTCAGCTCCAAATCTATCGATTTACCAGATGTACAAACCCAACGGAAAGGCCCAAATCCAAAATCGAAAAACAAAGGACCCATAATATCCTGAACATAAGAGGGATATTTAAAAGTAATTCCATCGGCTGCCATTACATCGGCACCAGCCCTTGAAGCTTCCAGAAGAAAAGCATTTCCATAATCGAAAAAATAGGTCCCACGGGAAGTGTGCTTATTAATGGCTGTAGCTTGACGACGCAGGCTTTCCTGAACCTTTTCTTTAAATAGTTCTGGCTGCTCAGCCATCATTTTATTTGATTCATTATAAGTAAGACCAGCAGGATAATAACCACCCGCCCATGGGTTGTGCAAAGATGTTTGGTCGGTTCCTAAATCCACTGTAATTTTTTCTTCGTCAAATTTTTCCCACACATCAACAATGTTTCCATCGTAAGCAATAGAAACGACTTCTTTGTTTGTTTTGGCCTTTTTTACACGAACAATCAATTCATCCAGATCGCCAATCACTTCATCTACCCAGCCTTGCTCATGACGTTTATAAGCTGCATCAGGATTTATTTCGGCAGTTACCGAAACCACTCCGGCAATATTAGCAGCCTTGGGTTGAGCACCCGACATACCCCCCAATCCGGAGGTCACGAATAATTTTCCAGCAAATGGATTCTCACCTTTTTTTACAATCTTCCTTGCTGCATTCATTACTGTAATTGTTGTGCCGTGAACAATACCTTGCGGACCAATGTACATAAACGAACCGGCAGTCATTTGGCCATATTGCGAAACACCAAGTGCATTGAATTTTTCCCAATCGTCCTGGCTCGAATAATTGGGAATGACCATCCCATTTGTTACGACAACCCGAGGTGCATCCTTATGTGACGGAAACAAACCCATCGGATGTCCAGAATACATGGCCAGGGTTTGCTCATCAGTCATTGTAGCCAGGTATTGCATCGTCAGCAGATACTGCGCCCAGTTTTGAAAAACAGCACCATTTCCGCCATAAGTAATCAATTCATGTGGATGTTGTGCAATGGCATAATCCAGATTGTTTTGGATCATAAGCATAATTGCTGCTGCTTGCTTTGATTGATGGGGATAATCGGTAATGGAACGCGCAAACATTTTGTAATCAGGACGAAAACGATACATATAAATCCGACCAAATTTTTTCAACTCACCGGCAAATTCTTTGGACAATACCTTATGGTGCTTATCCGGAAAATACCGCAATGCGTTTTTGATGGCCAAACGCTTTTCATCTGTTGTCAAAATATCTTTGCGCTTTGGCGCATGACTTATACTGTTATCGATAGGTTTTGGCGAAGGTAATTCATCAGGAATCCCTTCCAGTATGATTTTTTTGAATGCATCTAATTCCATAGTAACCGCTTTTTTAATGGGGTAAAATTATGAAAAAACAGGTTTATAAATTGATGCGAAACTAAATTCGTTCACGCGAGTCTTGAAGAATATTATAAAGAAATTCACGGGCACGGAACAATTGGGCTTTAACGGTTCCAAGGGGCAAATCAAGTTCATTCACCAATTCATCGTAAGTGTATTCTTTAAAGTAACGCAATTCAATCAATTTTTTGTAATGCGGTTTTAAACGATGAACCACTTTTTGCATGGTAGCAATTTTTTGTTCCTTGATAAATACTTCCTCGGGATCAAGTTTTGTATCGGGAACCATCTGCACAAAATCAATATTGCTTTCATCACCAACAGGGTTAATTGCTTGTATTCCTTTGCTCTTCTTTCGCATAAAGTCGATGCAATTGTTGGTTGCAATCTTAAATAACCAGGTACTGAAAGCATATTTTGGCGTATACTGTTTCAGGTTTTTAAATGCTTTACCAAAAGCTTCAATGGTAAGATCATCCGCATCATGCGGATTCTGTGTCATTTTTAACATCATAAAATAAAGAGAATCACGATAATAGCCAAGCAAATCGGCATACGCTTGCTGGTCCTTATTATTAAGGGCGCGATTAATTAATTCGAAATCGCGCTGCCCCTTTTCTGTTAACTGACTATTTATTTCCATTTAATCGTTTTACTGAACACTGTCGTAAGTGCAAGCAATGGGATTAAAAGCATGTAAAACAACTCCCCCACTAGCGAAAATATATATAAATGCTTCTCTTGAAGTTTCCCAATTGTTTTTTTATTAACAATGGATTGCGTAATAAATCGAAGGAAAAACAGTCCGACTACAAACAAAGGTAAAATATTAAATACCAATAAGATAACTCCAGATACATATACAAGAAATTGCGAAAAACTAAAAGTTCCTAACAAAATTTTGAATTTTAATTTATAGTTTTTCCCTGTTGTCAAATGCCTCCGCTTTTGTCGTATCCATTCACTAAATGTTTGCTTGGGAATGGAATACGAGAAGCTGTCTTTTTGAATGGCAATTTTTACATTGCGCTTATTGGCTGCCTGGTTAATAAACAGGTCATCATCGCCCGAAGCAATTTGATAATGTGACGTAAAGCCCTTATTGCGAAAAAACATCGTTCTTGTGTACGACAAATTACGTCCGACACCCATATAAGCCATTCCCATTAATGCGAAAGAAAAATACTGCAACGCAACCAAAAAGGTATCGTATCTGATCAATAAGTTCAGCAATCCTTTCTCCTCTTTATAGGGACCGTAACCCAATACAATTTCCGTATCAGGTGTATAATTTTCAACCATCGATGTAATCCAGTTTTTTCCAATTGGTTTACAATCTGCATCGGTCATTAATAAAATATCGTTGGTTGCCGCTTTAATCCCCAGTGACAGTGGAAATTTTTTTCCTTGGAAAAAATTCAAATCTCTTGCAATCTGTACAACTCTTAGGTTGGTATATTTCGTTTGAAACTCTTTTAATAGTAAGACAGATTCGTCTGTTGAAGCATGGTTTACCACCACCACTTCAAAGTCAGGATAATCCTGTTCGAGAATAAGAGGAAGATTTTCCTGTAAATTATAATACTCATTCCGCGCAGCGATAACAACAGAAACAGGAGGTTTATGCAAATCGTTAACAACAGGAAATTTATAAAATGCCAGCCTGCCAAAAACAACCCAGTAATAAAACAACTGTATGAGTATTGCAACAGAAAACAAGCTTAGCAAAACCAGCTCAAAAACTGTAAGAGACTGAAGAAAGGAATTAATCACGGTACTTTTTCTTTTCGAGCGTAAAAATAGAAAGTTAAAACAATCTATCGGCATTCATCAGAACAAATTTCTCTATAAAAAAGGCAATCCTTTTCCCGTTCCTATTCCTTATCTTTGCCAAAATTTATAAATTAGTATGCAATTCAAGCTGTTATCAACAGATTCAAAATCCAGTGCACGAGCAGGAGAACTCAGCACCGGTCATGGCAAAATCGAAACGCCCATTTTTATGCCTGTCGGAACCCTTGGTTCGGTAAAAGGAATCCACATGAAAGATGTTCACGATGACATCAATGCCGATATTATCCTGGGCAATACTTATCATTTGTATTTACGCCCGGGTATCGAAATTATTGAACAGGCTGGTGGGCTGCACAAATTCAATGGATGGGACAGGCCAATATTAACCGACAGTGGTGGCTACCAGGTTTACTCACTAAGCGACCGGCGGAAACTGGACGAAAACGGTGTCCTTTTTCAATCGCATATTGATGGCTCAAGACATCTTTTTAGCCCGGAAAATGTAATGGACACACAACGAACAATAGGTGCCGATATCGTAATGGCTTTTGATGAATGCACACCTTATCCCTGTGATTACGACTATGCAAAAAACTCCATGGAAATAACACACCGGTGGCTTGATCGTTGTATCAACCGTTTTGATGAAACAAAGCCAAAGTATGGATACAACCAAAGTCTTTTCCCCATTGTGCAGGGAAGTACTTATCGTGACCTGCGAAAACAATCGGCAGAAGTTATTGCCTCAAAAGGTGCTGAAGGAAATGCCATTGGCGGACTCTCGGTTGGCGAACCTCATGAAATGATGTATGAAATGACTGAGCTGGTTTGTGGCATACTTCCGAAGGATAAACCACGTTACTTAATGGGTGTTGGTACGCCTGCAAATATCCTGGAAAGTATTGCGCTGGGTGTGGATATGTTCGACTGTGTAATGCCCACACGAAATGGCAGGAACGGCATGCTTTTTACAAAAGAAGGAATTATCAATATTAAAAACAAAAAATGGCAAAATGATTTTAACCCGATTGAAAAAAACGGTGAATCTTTTGTCGACCAGCAATACAGCAAGGCTTACCTCCGTCATTTATTTGTGGCGAAAGAAATGCTGGGTAGCATGATTGCCAGTCAGCATAATCTGGCATTTTACCTGTGGTTGGTTCGCGAAGCACGCAAACACATTCTATCGGGTGATTTTTCGGAATGGAAAGAAGGCATGATAAAAAAAGTAACTGTGCGTCTATAATAAAGTGATCAAACGGCTACTAATCAATAAAAAGAAGGAAGCAATAAGTTAACAAATGAGAATAATCGACAAATACATTATTAAGAAATTTCTTGGCACATTTATTTATGCCATAAGTTTGTTGATACTCATTGTCGTTGTTTTTGATGTTTCAGAAAATCTTGACAGTTTTATTAAAAATGAAGCCCCGCTAAAAGCCATAATCATTGACAATTACCTGAATTTTATTCCTTATTTTATTAACCTCTTTATCTATCTTTTTACATTTATTTCGGTTATCTTGTTTACATCTAAACTGGCAGGCGATACGGAAATCGTTGCCATACTAAGTAGTGGTATAAGTTTCCGCCGATTGTTGTTGCCTTATCTGATTGCCTCTATTATACTTGCTGTGTTTTCGTTTTATCTTGGTAACTTTCTTATTCCCAAAACCAACCACACACGACGCGTATTCAAGAATACCTATATGGGGAAGTTGGCCAAAGACAATGACAGAAATATTCATTTGCAAATTTCTCCCGGTACTTTTGTTTATGTAGAAACCTACAACAGCGAGCATCAGGTAGGTTATAAATTTTCACTTGAAAAGTTTCAAGAGCAGCAATTGGTCTATAAATTAATGGCCGATCGCATCAGTTGGGACACAAGCATTAACAAATGGAAACTTAAAAATTTTTATATCAGAACAATCGACAGCAGTGGGCAACATCTTTTTAAAGGTGTCGAAATGGATACTGTACTGGCAATAAAAAAAACAGACCTCTATACAATTAAAGAAGAGTTTGAAGAAATGAATTTATATGAACTGAATGACTTTATTACCAGCGAAAAAAGCAAAGGTTCAATCGCTTACAAAAAATACGAGATCGAAAAACACAAACGCATTGCTGGTCCTGCGGCCGTTATTATTCTCACTTTTATCGGTGTAGCACTTTCAAGCCGAAAAGTACGCGGAGGTATAGGTATGCATTTGGGTGCGGGTCTTGGACTTACTTTCTCTTATATCCTGCTTTTACAGATGACAACAGTTTTCTCTGTTTCGGGCAGCCTCTCCCCCCTTATGGCAGCCTGGCTTCCAAATATTCTTTATTCGCTCATTGGACTTTACTTATTGAAAAAAGCACCGAAATAAATTATATTGTTGGATGGTTTGAATTATCTAATGACCATGACCCAATGACCAATTTCCAAATAACCAATAACCCAACTCAAGGTTTGTAAGCCGATTCCTGTAAAATCTTTTGCGAATCTGTCATTTGTAAAAATTGCTCCAAGGATACTTCTGGATGACGACTAATGTAACTGTTTACAATTTGCCATCCAATAAAAAAACCGAGTCGGGGGGGGGATTTATTAGAGAAACCTGTCGTAAAAGGTGCATCCTGAATGAGCTTGGTCTGGGTCTGGTAATCGGTTGAATAAAGCAGTTGATTACCCACCAGGAAAGCCCAAACACTTTCTTCATTTTTCCTTGCCCATTCGAGTTTCTTTGCTGTATAGCAAATTTTCAAACTGTCGGGAGTATTTGGCAACACAGCATCAAGGTATATCATAAGCTTACCTCCATCAATCATTCTGTCGAGCAAAGTTCGCTGCTTATAACTGGGTGCCAGATCATTAAAATACAAAGTTTTCATAACATCAACAGGAAAGCTGGCCGGCTCCATACATCTGACTTTATAGAATGGCAGACCCAATTGTTGATAGAGTGGGAAACTGCTTCCTAGGTAAACATCTAAAGCAACAACAAGTGCCAATTCTGTTTGCAATACCGGTTTCTCAAAATACAGATCTGAAATATAAGTGTAAACAGAAGGAATTTTTTCTTTGGGGAAAAAATATTGGTATCGACTGAAAGCATCTGACAAAGAAGCTTCAACCCCATCCAGATTGGGATACACTTCCATTGTTTTCTTAGAAATAAAAATGAGTTGCGTATCACTTACAAAATCATAAATCTGCTGCACATTTTCAGGGTCGTTGAGATCAGCAGCTAAAAATAAACTAAACTCATTTTGAATTCCTTTCAATCCTACTTGTAAATTTGAAGTATCCAGGTCAAACAAAGCTTTTCCGTAACGATGAATTTTTAATTCAATTTCAGGCAACTCAGAGGAACTGACAGAAAAAGGCTTCTTTTCCTTGTTTATACATGAACTCAAAAAAAGAATACTGATAGTGAAAAAGAGGAGAAAGTGTTTCATTCTAAAATATATTTCTTCAAAAATAGAAAACCTGCCAAAAGCTGACAGGTTTTCGATAAGATTTATGGTTCTATTTATAGACTTCTAAATATTATTGCGATCTCTAAAAAATCTTCCAGCCCAGTGTTACTACAAATAAGTTAGATTTGGAAGTAATGGAATTTCCATCAATCTTAAAATCTTCTAAAACATTGGTCAGGCCGCCCATATACTTTACATCAATGGCAAACATTAAAACGTCCACACCAAGACCAGCATCCCATTGCCAGGTTACAGTTTTAAAATCATCCGGGACAAGTGCATCATTATAATCCGCTGGATCACCACTTTTTGTATCGATAACTGCATTCATCAAAAAATTGGCAGCCACTCCGGCGAACAACCTAATATTCACAACCTCCAAATTGATAATCCGCCAGCCCAAATTAACAGGAACCTGAATTGTATTCAGTTTAATATTCTGCTCAAGCGGAACAATGCCATCCTGAAATGAAGGGTATTTAAACACGCTCCCTTGCGTCATCCAGTTTACTTCGGGCTGCAAATAGATTTTCTTTCCCATGCGAACAAAAACCCCCAATAATAGATTGTTCTTTAATCCGTTGCTTATCGAATCTGTATCCAAAGTAAGATTAGAAGCGGAATAGCCAATCTGTGGGCCAAAATGAAACTGCCCAAACATGCTTCCCGAAATAAGGAAAGCTGCAATAATTAAAGTAATTTTTCTCATAACGTTTTGGTTTTTCAATTAATCTTCCAAAAGTAGTATTTAATCGCTTTTGTTCAAATGCTAACGAAGAAATAGCCCTATTTATTTTGAATGACTATTTTTGCTCAAGCGATATCTATTTTTCAAAAAATGAAAAGACTGTTCCTGATTTTATTTCTTTTTGGCACACTTTCCCTCCAAGCCCAACACAAACCTTTTCAATTTGGTTTTAGGGGAGGCGTAAATCTTGGCTGGTTTAAAACAGACAATGAATTTATTAAAAATGAATCGGCACAATGGGGTGCTTCCTGGGGATTTGTAGCTGATTTTTTCTTAATGGAAAACTACTCCCTAAGTAGTGGCTTCAATGTTTTATACCTAAATGGTGAAACCAAAAGGGATGGGCTAAATATCGAAGATGAAGGAGATATCCAAATTAACGGATATATTTACACTAAGATCAGATCAAAATACATTCAGATTCCTGTTATTTTCACAATGAAAACAAACAACATCAAAGACAAAATCAGGATATATGGCCAGATTGGCTATGGCTTGGGAATTTTGTTACAATCGAAAATGGACGTAAGAATTGTTTCTTATGATGGGGAATTAATAGCTGAGAGCAATGGGCAGGAGTACGAAGGGCTCACTGCCACGCGGTCATCACTTATCCTTGGAGTTGGCGTAGAGGTTCCTCTTCATAAATCAACATATTTACGAACGGGTTTTACCTTCGATAATTGTTTTATTGACGTAATCAAAGCTGACGAATTAAACATGAGAAATAACTTTGTTGAATTCAATCTATCTATCATTTTTTAAACCTGAAATAGTGAAAATAGCCTTAGCACAAATCAATTACCACATTGGCAACTTTGCCAACAATGCTTCCAAAATTATTGAAAGCATCGGCGAAGCTAAACAGGCTGGTGCCGATTTGGTGGTATTTGCCGAATTGGCCATTTCAGGTTATCCTCCTCGGGATTTTCTGGAATTTGATGATTTTATCAGCCAGTGTGCTGTAACGATTGAAGAGATTGCACCCCACTGCAAAAACATTGCTGCCATTGTTGGGATACCTACAAAAAATCCTAATAAAAAAGGGAAACCATTACACAATTCAGCAGCGTTTTTATCCGAAGGGAAAGTGCAACATTTCACCCACAAAACCTTGCTCCCCAATTACGATATTTTTGATGAATACCGCTATTTTGAGCCCAATCGGGTGTTCAATGTCATTGAATTTAAAGGATACAAAATCGCACTCACAATTTGCGAAGACTTGTGGAATGTTCAGGACAATCCACTGTACAACATTAATCCGGCGGATGAGTTGATGGGTCAAAATCCTGACTTACTGATTAACATCGCGGCATCACCTTTTAATTACCAACAAACTGACATCCGTACAGAAGTATTAAAAAGAAATGCAAAACAGTATAAATTGCCCTTATTTTACGTGAATCATGTGGGGGCACAAACCGAATTGCTTTTTGACGGTGGTTCGCTGGTAATGAATAATCAGGGAGAAATTGTCAGCGAATTAAAATACTTTGAAGAAGATTTCCAGGTTTTTGATCTGGAAGAAATAAACAAGCCAAATCCGGATTATAAGCAAGTGGTCTTTTCTGAAATCGAAGCCATTCATGATGCGCTGGTAATGGGTATCAAGAATTACTTTGATAAACTTGGTTTTAAAAAGGCGATTCTCGGTTCATCTGGAGGAATTGATTCTGCAGTTACAGCAGCATTGGCAGCGGATGCATTGGGCAACGAAAATGTGCTGAATGTTTTGATGCCTTCCCGTTTTTCTTCCGATCATTCGGTAAATGACGCCATTCAATTGGCTGAGAATCTGGCGATGCCCTATGAAACAATCACAATTGAAAGAGGTTTTAAGGCTTTTGAAGAAATGTTAAATCCCATCTTTAAAAACCTTCCCTTTAATATTGCCGAAGAAAACTTACAGGCCAGAACCAGGGGTGTACTTTTGATGGCACTGTCTAATAAATTCGGTTACATATTATTGAACACCAGCAATAAAAGTGAAGCTGCTGTGGGTTATGGAACACTTTATGGCGATATGAACGGAGGGCTTTCAGTAATTGGTGACGTTTATAAAACCCAGGTTTTTGAGCTGGCACGCTACATAAACCGCGACAAAGAAATCATCCCGGAAAACATCATCACCAAACCACCATCGGCTGAATTAAGGCCCGATCAAAAAGATTCAGATTCATTGCCTGATTATGAAATTCTTGACGAAATCCTTTACCAATACATCGAACTCCGTCAAGGACCAAAAGAAATTATTGCCATGGGTTTTGATGAAAATTTGGTGAAACGTATTCTGAAACTCGTTAATTTAAACGAATACAAACGCTACCAAACCCCACCCATGTTAAGGGTTTCCACAAAGGCTTTTGGAATGGGCAGAAGAATGCCGATTGTAGCAAAGTATTTGGCTTAGGAGACCTGAGACTTTGAGACCTGAGATTATGGGACTGTACTAGCGCGCGAATTTTTTGCGTGCTTATTTAGCTATTGTCACGCGAAAAATTCGCGCGCCAGTTGAGTTGACGAAGTTCGCGTGCCAGATGAAGGATGCAAGAATCAAGATTGGGCAAACCCGACGGGTAGTATTTTTTCCCGACAAATCTTCCTGTATTCAATGCATTTGCTGAAAAAATTTCCCGGCGGGTTGAAAGTTAAGACCCTTCACTTGCGCGCGAATTTTTTGCGTGCTTATTTACTAATGTCACGCGAAAAATTCGCGCGCCAGTTGAGTTGACGAAGTTCGCGTGCCAGATGAAGTATGCAAGAATCAAGATTGGGCAAACCCGACGGGTAGTATTTTTTCCCGACAAATCTTCCTGTATTCAATGCATTTGCTGAAAAAATTTCCCGGCGGGTTGAAA
>QMPA01000009.1 GCA_003650365.1 Bacteroidota bacterium
CCTTTCTGCTTTCGGAACAGTTTTGTCGAGATATGTATTCAGTAAAAAGTCATAAGTGTAGCCTGCATAAGTTCTGCCCAATTGATAAGCATACTCATATAAACTTGCTTTTTCGAGCGAATCGATATTGTAAACATAATTGATTCTTCCCGTGAAAAGATCGTAGCTGAAATCCCCTTCAAAATCATCGGTAATTAAAGCGGTTGCAAAATAAACACTTGGTTTTTCACCATGAACATTCATCTGGTTTATTTCAATCCACGAATTCACATAAACAGCTTCCAGATCCTGATCGTGTGAGTAGTAAGTATTATAAATCAGGGACTCATCTCTTTGGGTGTATATGGTTTCTTCCAGTTCAATCTGGGCAATATTAATGACGAAAGCATTGGAATCTACTTCCATAAACTCAGCTACTTTGTGTTCATCAAAAACAGAAAAACCAAAGGCCGATAGTTCTTTTGTAAAACCAAAGGCGTAATTGGCTATAAATAGTGAATCGTTAAGGTATTGCAGGAATTTGGAATTTGCCATCAACACTGAATCAAATTGTGTTTCATCGGTAACACCTAGCGAGTCAAGCAGAAAAGTTTTCTGATTGGTTTTAAACAAAAACTCCGGGAAAAACACCAGGGCTGACCTGTTTATTTTCTTATCTACAAAGCCAGCTGCAAACTTACGTTCAGAATTGCACGACAACAACAAACCTCCAACAAGGAACGTTATTATCAAGAGAATATATTGCCTTTTATGAGTGATCATTAAGCCAGCAAAAATAGAAATTCCATTGGTAATGCAAAAACGATAATTTGAAAATATCCCTTAAGTTTCAATTCCCAAAAAAACCTCAGGACTAATGTAATAGAACAGGAAAATGACACATATGTTATTTAGAACGTATTTAAATTAAGCAGTTAAGCGTAATTTAAATATGCAATTACCATACATATGAAAGGTTTTATTACTTTTGCCCGGAAAATTTTTAATCTTAAAACGAGCTTTCTTATTTATTCTAAAATTATTTAACCAAATTTATTTGATTATGAAGACTTTAGTAAAAATTCTAATTAGTATTATTTTAATTGCAGGAATTACTGCAACGATGAATGCACAGGTTGACAACGTAGATGCCCATGACATTACGATCACAATTCCTGAAGTTGCACTTCTTGACATTGAGCCCAATGGAAGTACAATTACAATTGGTCCGGCAGCACCTTTAGAGGAAGGTGATCCTATTGATTTTTCGGCTGCCACCGACAACACATTATGGATGAATTACTCCTCAATAATAGGCTCAACTACAGAACCTTCACGTGATGTAACTGTGTCTATTACTAATGGGACCTTGCCGGGGGGTATGGAACTAAAAGTACTGGCAGCAGCAGATGCTGGTAGTGGAGCTGGAACAGTAGGCACAGCAACTGCGGAAGTAACCCTTAGTGCAACAGGACAAAATGTAGTAACAGGGGTAGGAAGTTGCTATACAGGTACTGGTACCGCAAACGGACATCAGATGACTTATACATTGATATTGTCAGCCCCGGCCAATTATGGCGATCTTGACTTTGATGATGCAACAACATTAACTGTTACATACACCCTTACAGATAATTAAGAAGGGTAGAATTAATGAAAAGGCACTCCTGTTGAAAACAGATCAACCGGGACTGCCTTTTTATGCATACAGGTTTTTAAGATACCCAATTATTATGATTAAGCATAATTTATGGATGTCTGTTATTTGGGCGTCACTTTTTCTATTATTTTTTTCCAGTAGTACTTTAGCTAATATTATTGTTGTGAATGGCTTAACCCATGAATACAAAGCTTTATCTGGAGAAACATATCGGGGAACAGTAGAAGTACAAAACAATAGTGATAAGGATCAGTATGTAAAGATTTACCAGAAAGACTACTTTTTTTTCCATACGGGTGAAATACTATATAACGATCCCGGAAGTAGTGAGCGCTCAAATGCGAATTGGATCACACTTAGCAACAATTACACAAAACTTGCTGCCGGTGAAAAATTGTCTATTCAATATGAAGTTACAGTACCAAATTCTGACTCGCTTATCGGGAGTTATTGGAGCCTGATAATGATAGAAGGTGTTAATGACATTGACACCAATAACATAACAGGTGGAATAAGCATTCAGTCGGTGATGCGTTATGCTGTTCAGATTATTACAAATATAAATGAAAGCGGACTGAGGAAATTGGAGTTTATTAATGTCAGCTTACTAAACGAAGACAGTACCAAGTTTCTGCAAGTAGATATAAAGAATACCGGTGAAAGATTCATGAGTCCTGTATTAAAACTGGAATTATTTGATTCTATAGGTAATTCAGCCGGTATATTTGAAGCTGTAAAACGGAAAGTCTATCCCGGAACATCTACACGCTCACGGGTGATTATTGATGACGTTCCACCGGGCCTGTACCAGGCACTTTTAATAGCTGATAATGGAGATGAATATGTATTCGGACTTAATCTATCTCTTGAAATCGAAGATGATTAGAAAACCTCTAATCAAGATTGTAATTTTCTTGTTCTTCTCTGTCACGAGTGTTTATGGAGAAAGACTAGAGCTCTCCACACCTATTAGTAAAGAAGTTCAGGCCAAGCCTGGCAAAGTTTGTTCAATACTCTATCAGCTTGACAACGATTATAACGAACAAAAAACCGTAAGCACCAGGCTGATATTACCCGACAAATGGCAAGTAGTCACACAACAGGATCATCAGGTTCTGGCAGCACACGAAAGCAGAACAGGACTATTTAGCTTTCGTATTCCTGAATACACACCTGCCGGCCAATACACTATTTCTTACGAAATAACAGGTATTTCTGATAAATCAACTTCAACAAGATTTGAAGTGATAGTTCAGGTTGAAGAAGTTGTAGAATTGTCTATGGAACTCATTTCTTCAAACAATCACATTGTTGCCGGAAATCAGGCTTCAGCCCAGTTTATTGTTTATAATGAGGGAAATTCTGCACAAACTGTTCTGCTCGAGGCCAGTAACTGCTTGATTAGTGGGAACAACACCATCCTGCTCAATCCGGGGGAATCGCGAATCGTCAATGTAGATGCAAACTCACTGGACAGTTACACCAGGGTTACCAGCCAAAGTTTCCGCTTAACAGCAAGAATCAGCGGACAGGAAGAAGTGTTTACCGACTTGTATCATAATTACAAAGTCATACCTGTAAAGGAGGCCGAAAATGACCTATTCTTTAGGTTTCCTGTCGAGATCAGTGCCCGGTACATTTTCAGGAATTACAAAGATGACTTTCGTTCAGGGTTTCAAGGACAGATCTACGGCAACGGTTTTATCGACTTGCCCAAAACAAAACAATTGACTTTTCTGGCAAGGGGTCCCAATCAATTTGATCTTTCAGTATTGGGGATGTACGATCAATATTATATTGCTTATCAACAAAAGGAATTTAGTGGGTTTTTGGGCGACAAAGCATACAGGCTGAGCCCGCTTACAGAAATGTCGCGTTATGGCAGGGGCGCCGAAGGGCAACTACGAATAAAGCGTATTGAAGTCGGTGCTTTTTACCAGCAACCCCGATTTTATCCTGATATTCAGGATGAAATGGCCGGCTACTTAAATGTCAGATTTTATAAGGGCAATACTATTGGGATTAGCTATTTGCGTAAAAGGTATTCGGAAAACCCTGATGACGCACATCTTATCAGCCTAAAGTCAAGCCTGAGACCATTTGCAAATACAGTCCTTGATATTGAACTGTCAAAGGGTTTCATCGGCGATAAAAGTGATTATGGTTTCTATACAAACTTTATTGGTAATTGGGGAAAAGTAAATGTTTCGGCAACGCTGTTGTATGCGGGTAAATACTATCCGGGCTATTATACAAATTCACTGTTTTATACGGTAATGGCCAACTGGCGAATCACCAAAAGGCTTAATGTGAGTGCGAATATCCGACAAGACTATAAAAATGCTGCTCAGGATACCTTATTTGGTACAGCACCATACAACCAGGGTTATTATGTTGGTGTAGGATACATGTTTCAAAATAATATAGACCTACGCTTGTATTACGACTATAAAGAACGGATAGACCGGGCAGAAAAAAAGAAATTCCATTACCGCGAACATGTAATCAGGTTGTATTATTCGCACGACATCAGGCGATTTAGCTATTCGCTAAATGGCGAAGTTGGAAATACCGAAAACATGCTTATCACCACCGGCAACCGGTTTTCTGATGCATACCGCCTGGCTCTCGACTTGTATTACCGTATTGGTAACCGGATACAAATAAGTGCCATGGGTAGCTTTATGTCGAACAACCGATATTCAGAAACAACACAAAATCTTTGGGTAATAGGAGGAAGCATTTCAGGTAGAATAGCTAAGAAACTTTATTTATTTATTCGCTACCAAAGCGATTATGAAATTGAAGAGTATTATCGGGACAGAAGTATCTTTACGGCTAATATCGACTGGTATATCAGCAGGAATCACAAATTATCGGCAATTGGAAATTATGCCCTTGTTCAAAAGCAGTTAGATTTAAAGGATTATTCAGCAGGATTTACCTACACTTATAGCTTTGGTGTCCCTTTAAAGAGAACGGCAGAAGCGGGGTCTATCAATGGAAAGATTAACAATATTTCTGCCCAGCGTGTTGAAGGCATTATTTTGCAATTAAATGGCCACTCTGTAATAACCGGGAATGATGGTAGTTTTGCATTGAAGAATATAAATCCCGGGACATATTTCTTACTAATCGACAGAAGCACGATTGGATTTGATGAACTACCTGATGTTCAAACACCAATTAAAGTAGAAGTTATCGGTGGACAAGAAACTTTTATAACTTTTGGTTTGACTACTGCGGCAAAAGTTTTTGGTAAAATAGAAGTGAAAAACGAGGGAAAACAGTCGAAGATACTTAGTAGTGATGGTGATATCGGACACCTGATACTGGAGTTAATGAATGATGATGAATCAATAAAAATTATAAGCGATGAGATGGGTAAATATGTGTTTCCACAGGTTCGCCCCGGAAAATGGAATTTGAAAATCTATCCAAATGGTATGGCCAGAAACTACCGCATTGAAAAGGATATCTATCAGTTAGATTTAGAGCAAGGTGAGCAAATTGATATTCCCATTATACTTATTAAGAAAGAAAGGAATATTATTTTTGTAAACAATACACTTGACTTGACAGAAAGCAATCTTAAAGTCGAAAAAAAGTAAACTGATTTGAAGAAGACCAAACACCATATTACTACACTTGCGCTAATACTTGCTTTGTCGGCTATTGTATCTACAACACAAGCCCAGGTTACTGATAATGCTAATTTGCGATTAAAACTATATCAGCTTGCATTTATTGACCTTGAACCCGATAATGGCATTATTTCTTTTTCATTAGCGCAGCCAACAAATCCGGGCTTACCAGCCGAGTCTGGCAACAACAACTCGAAATGGATCAATTATTCCTGCTGTGTAAAAAACAGCAAACCTGACCGCTACATTACAGTAGAAATAAACAATGGAAGCATTCCGCCAGGACTTGAGCTTCAGCTAAGTGCCTCGTCGTATTCCGGAACTGGGGCGGGGTTACTGGGAAGCCCGTCAGGAACTGTCGTTTTAACTGCCATTGCGCAAACTCTAATTAGTGGGATACGCGGCTCCTATACAGGGAACGGTGCAAATAATGGCCACCAACTAACATATAATTTGGTTATCACAGACTATAGCTTGCTTGATTATGATCAGTCATCAACAATCCAGGTAGTTTATACAATTGTTGATTAAACAAAACCAATGAAAGGAATAGAAAATAAAATACGCCACTTATTGACATTAGCTATGTTTCTCCTTAGTTTTTCTACGCTTTTCGGACAAGCGACCGTAACTGTCTGGGGGAACTGGCGGCAAAATGTCGAAGCTACGGAAATTACCAATGCTGGTGATGATTTTCCAAATGTTTACGAAAGTGCAGCAGACCAATCAAGGTTAAGAGTAAGAAGACAACCTACTTCGCAATTATTTCCTTGGAGGATTGACGTAAGGGGTGATATTGTTACATGGGACAATAGGTTGGAAATATGGATCAGAAGAACCAATGATGGAATTAGTATTACTCCGGGCGCCACGATAACCGGAGGGATGGTTTACCAACAGATATCAATTTTCGATCAATACTTTTTCGAGGGGAATGGTTCTATCAGAAGAATTGCATTGCAATACCAATACAGGGGTGTTTCAGTAGTTATTCCTGCTAAAACATACAGACAAACAATTGTTTACACCTTAACAGAGCTTTGAGCACCAGCATCATTTGTCTTTATGCACTAATGTAACCCCCAATTTACTTACTATCCAAACCGCCTCGTTTTTGTCTTTGAAAATGTCCAGAATGCGGTCATCTGCAAGGCCCGAGTCTTCTGTAAAATGCTCCATTTTATTTTCACTGTAATGATATATGCCATCCCTTCCCGTTCCCAGCCATATACTTTCCTTGTTCTCGACAAATATTACATTAACGTCCCATTTTCCATCAGCTTTCAAAAGCTGTTCCCAACTGCCCTCATTAAACTGATAGAAAGCATTTTCACCAGCCAGCCAAATACCGTGTCGGTCTTTTTTGATCATTGAATATTCCTTATCAATAAGCCCGTCCTTTTTGCCGTATTTATACCATCCGTTGCTCTTAAAAACAGCCACTCCCCCTTTTGCAAAAGCAATTACATCTTCGCCATTCATTGTCAGG
Source organism: Bacteroidota bacterium (assembly GCA_003650365.1). GTDB lineage: Bacteria > Bacteroidota > Bacteroidia > Bacteroidales > F082 > B6-G9. The sequence continues at coordinate 6,773 of QMPA01000009.1, forward strand.
GATTCGACTTCATCTTTTAGTTTAAAATCATTTTTAGTAAATGATTGCCATTTTCCTTCTTTAAACAAACCCAGGCCCGCAAATTTCAGGTTGTTGTATGCAAATGCCCATATTCGGATCTTATTATCTTGTTGCAATTTTACAATACGATTCCCACTTAAGCCATCTTTTTTATTGTAGTGTTTCCATCCATCAGTTCCCTGCCTGGCAACACCATTGTCCATGGCCGCCCATATATTCCCATCCTTATCTTCCAGAACAAATAAAACCTTTTCGCTTTTTAGCTCTTTTTCTTTGTAGGTTTTCCAATTCACTCCGTCAAATTCAAAGGCTCCTTCCATTGAACTCAACCAAATATTGCCCTTACTGTCCTGAAAAAGTCTTGTAAAATAATCAGTTGTATAACCCGGAATAATGGCAGAAGTGCCACCAATAATATCATTAAAATCAACCCAACGATCACCACTATACATATGTAACATGCCATTGGAAAGGGAGAAATTCATTTGTGCTGAAGCGTTAACTACTTGCAAATATTCACTTGTAATCCAAAGTCTTCCCTGCCGGTCTTCCATAAAAAACTTTGGTATAAATTTATCGTCATCTTCTTTTACGAAGCTTGTCCAATACTTGCTGTTATAAATAAAAAGGCCTTCGGAACTACCTACCCAAATATTTCTTTTGCTATCTTCAAATAGCACATTAACCCTGCCAATTGTTTTAGGTTTTCCTGACTTACTGTCTTCGATATTTTTAAGCGCATACCATTTCGATCCGCTATAAGCCGTTAAGCCATTCGAAGTCCCAATCCATACCACACCCTTTGAATCAACCAGGGTTACGGTGACCTCCGAAGAGGTAAGGCCATCTTTTTTTGTATGGGACTCGAAACTTTTTTGTGCTGTCAAGTGGAAATGGCAGACACAAAGTATCAGTAGAAATAGTTTTGTTTTCATCGGTTGCGACCTTTTTTACAAAAAAATCAGACTTTAAAAGTAGGCCTTTTTTACGAGAGAGAATAGAAGTATGGATGTTAAACACTCCCTAATAGACAAACGCTTAACTACAATCGGTCAACAGTAAGTTGATAAAGTCCAATTGCTATTTCTATTAATTATCAGCATTCATCCTGACAAAGTCACCACTTTTAGGAAACTGGTAAACTTTCAGATCGAATTGGGGGATAACGGCAAGGATATGATCAAAAATATCGGCTTGAATGTCTTCGTACTTTGCCCACTCGATGGTTGTTGTAAACACGTAAACCTGAATGGGAAGGCCTTTTTCTGAAGGTTGTAATTGCCGTACAAGGAAAGTCATGTCGTCATGAATATCAGAACGGTTATGTAAATAAGCTTTTAAGTATGCTCTGAAAACACCAATATTTGTCTGGCGGCGGCCGTTTACAAGAACCGAAGGGTCAACTTTATTTTTGGTATTATAATCGTTAACCGTTTTTTCTGTTTCTTCAATATAGGCGCTCAGTACATGAATTTTGCTAAATCTTTCCAGCATTTCTGGTGTGCAAAACCGAATACTATCCATATCAATATTAATGGAGCGTTTGATCCTTCGCCCGCCGGAATCTTCCATTCCACGCCAGTTTTGGAAGGAATCGGAAATAAGACTGTAAGTGGGAACGGTTACAATTGTTTTGTCCCAGTTCTGGACTTTTACCGTTGTCAGGTTAATCTCAAGAACCGTTCCATCGGCACCATATTTTGAAACGGTAATCCAGTCGCCAATTGATAGCATTTTATTGAAAATCAATTGTAAACCACCAACAAAGCCAAGAATAGGATCTTTAAATATCAGCATGATTACTGCCGATATTGTACCCAAGCCTACGACAAGTGATCCAATATTTTTATCGAAAAGTACGCCAATTACCACCATCCCGGCAACGATGTAAAGAATAATTTTTAAGATTTGAATCAATCCTTTTATGGGATGATCTTTCGCAAAATCATAGCGGTCGTAATAATCATTAATGGTTGATAACACACTGTCAAGTACGAGTACAATGTTGAAAACAAAGAATACTTCCAGCGCACTTTGGATAAAACTGGAAACAATACTCAAGCTAAGAATGGCATCATCGATAAAATAATAAAGGATGAGTGCAGGAACGAGATAGGAAACTTTTCTGAAAAAACGGTGTTGAATGAGTAAATCGTCAAATTGATTTTTGGAACGCTGGACTAAGGGGATCAATAATTTACGCATGAGTTTCCAGGCTGCAATATATCCGATGTAAGCGATAAGGATGAGAAAGATCAGCGTGATAGATTCACCAAAATGTGTAGCCCAAGATTCTGAAAGTCCTGTTTTGCCCAGCCATTCGGTTAGGAAATCTGTGAATTGTCTGACATATTGTTCCATAATTCCAATCTCTAAGCTGTTCCTAAGAAAATACTGTTTTGAGAGTGCCTAAATAATCTGTTGTCGGAAATTATTTAAAGCCTATTGATGGCCTCCATATATTTATCGAGAATAAAGTTGAGCTTTTCCTTATCAGCTTCCGCATCATAAATACGTATTAGGTCCATTACTCCTTTTTCATAATAAACACTTGTAAGGGCAGCATCGAAATTGTTATTCTGAAGGTTATATTTGATGGCATTTGTCATTGTTTCAAACGCATCCCAATCCAAAAAGGCTGGTATCTGCAAATAGTGAGTTCCTTCATCAATAAGGTCTTTGAAAAGTCGGGAGTCGATTTTTTCTACCTTGAAGAATTTTCTGACCTTGATAATACTTGAATAAGGGGAAATAGCCCGGTGTTTTTTGAAACCGATGCCCGTATTGGAAAACTTAGTAATTACCTCGCCAACATTTTTGTACAACAAGCCTTTAAACCGAATTACCTCCGACAGACCATTTTTAAACTGAATTGTTCCGGGTGTTGCTGAAAAATTGAAAGCAACTTCTTTATTGATATTGTGTACAGTACGTATAATGAATTCACTGTTAAATTCTCCTGATGTTAAAGCAAAAAGAGAATCGGGCTCTTGCAATTCAGGGACTGTTAACCCGTGGTAGCCCGGAAAGGGCTGCTGTGATTCCAGCATTAAAATGTTGCAATTCATTTCATCCTGAACTGATGCCAGGGTCTCTTTTTTAATAAGCGTTCCAACGGTTTGAATAATATTTTGGCTCATGATTTTTATGTTTTTTATATTTTTTGCGGGAGGGCTAAGATAAAAATAATTTCAGAAAATGAGTTTATGATTTATTTAATAGTAGAAAAAGCTCTCTTCCGCTTCGTGGTTTGATAGAATTGTGTGCGATCTTAAAAGCTTCAAAATCAAAATACACAGTAAATAAATCTCTGTATTCTTTTTCTGTTCCACCGTATGGAGGCCCTTCAAAATCAAAGACATGGTTAAATAAAAGGCCAACCAGTTTGCCCCCATTGTTTAACAATTCATAAACTTTTTCTGCATATTCTGTTCGCCTTTCCAGCGGAATTGAACTAAAAAAAGTTTGTTCAACCACCAAATCGTATTTTCCCTTGTGGGCAAAAAAGTCATCAGTAATAATATTGGTGTCGGGAAATTGCGGGCAGCGTTTTTTAAAGGAAGCAATACTTTGCTCGGCAAAATCTAGTAAAAACGTATTCCGAAAACCATTGGCAAACAAATATTCTACTTCCCACGCATTTCCTGCACCGGGCACTAAAATTCGCAGACTCTTATTATTTAACTGATCGAAATAGGTTTTTAAGGGTGTCGAAACGTTGCCAATATCCCAGCCTGTTCGTTCATCCAAATAGTGTTGGTTCCAGTATTGCTTCGAGAATTTTTTCATCTACATTCATTGCATCTTAAGTGCTAGCATATTGAGCCAGACTCTTCCATGTTTTTCAAACGCTGGAAGGTCCTTTTTCATTCTTCTGCTGCAAACATCGGATCCCAGGGAGGGAGCAGTATGGCTTCGTTTTCAAGTATTTCCAGAGTTTTCGGATCGATGTATTTTTTATTAACAACCAACCTGAACATATATTCATCGAACCATTCATCAGTCATTGTCAGGTAGCCTTTGTTTCCTTTGTCGGCTCCCCAACTATTTTCCAATTGCCATTTGTCAACAGTTCCATCAGGAAGAATATTTACCCCAACCAAAGCCATTCCGTGGGTCGATCCGCTCTCAAAAGTCTGAATACGGGCTTTTTTATCATTTCCAAAAGTTACACCAAAAAGATCGTTATAGTTGTAGTTGTTCACATCCAGTGTTCCGTTCTTGCTGTCTAATTGTTTTCCGACATCGCAGGAAAAATACATGGCTTCGTTGCCCAGAATTGACTTTTTTGCAAATGCTTTGATTTCATCAACGGGTAAATTAATGTAACGCCAATTGACACCTTCAACCAAATTACGGTCGAATTCCACTTCATACAATTTGTTGTAATCTTTGGCAGGGTCATCCATAAGCATTACATAATCATTCAAATCAATCCCAATTATTTCATCGTAAAATTGTTTGGGTGAATAAGTAATTTCCTCACTAATCTTACCATCCTTGTCTTTGTATTGCCAGCTAAATTGTTGCGGGGGTTCGCCAAGACTTAATACCAATATACGGTAAATTTCGGCAAGCATTTTGTTTTTTTGTTCCAGTTTAAACTCTTCATGTACCAGTGACATTGTAATGCTTCTTATTTCAAGTCCCTGTTCTCTGAGTTTCCTGCGCAACAAACGCGACATCATTGCAGTTTTTTCACTTTGGTAGGTGTCGGGCATGGCCGAAGCCGGAACCAAGCCATATTTATTTACGATATCAGCAAAGGTTGTCCACTGGCCGCCATCACCAATGGGGTTCTTAAACAGCCATTCTACTTTACGGTCGTCCAACGGTAAATTGGCTGTTGCAATAGCAATCTCCAAAAACAGATTGGCTTTTTCTAATTGATCCCAAAAGAAATTATAAGTCTGTGAGAACTCGAATTCGTTCAATGCATATTTTTCCTGAACCATTGGGCGTAGTGTGTTCAATCCTGTATAAAGCCAGCACCTGCCTGATTTTTTCTGATTGGTAATACCTTTGACATCAACACGATTAGAAAAGTAGTGGTTAATTTTCCCGTCATTTCCCCGGTTGATGGCCAGCTTTTTAATATCGTTGTGGCTTATTGCATTCAATAAAGCTGTGTTTTCAGGGTTTTGCTGAAAGCTTTCCCTAAGCTGATCAATTGTTTGCTGATCAAGGCTACCCTTCAATTCCTGGGCATTTAACTGAACCGTCAAAAGCACGACTAACGCACTTAAAATTGTAATAGATTTTTTCATTTTTAAACTTTTAACACTTAACTTTTAACTCTTAACTCTTAACTCTTAACTCATGCTCAGCCTTTTGGATAGTGGTCGGACGACTTTTTGACTTGGCGTATAGTCGTCTGACCACATCACTTCGTCAACCCCCACTTAACTTACATTTATAACCAAGCCCTTCGAGTAATCCCTTTACTTTTTCCCGAAAGTCGCCTTGAATGATAATCTCTCCATCTTTTACAGAGCCACCGGTTCCACATTTCGACTTGAGTGTTTTCCCCAATGCTGTCAAATCTTCAGACTGTCCGACAAAACCGGTAACCAATGTTACTTGTTTGCCTTTTCTTTGTTTTTTATCGCGGCTAATGTAAAGGTTTTGTGCCGATGGGCTTAGTGTTTCAACTTCTTCCTCCTTCTCGTCGAATGCTTCAAAATCGGGATTTGTTGAATAAACCATTCTGCTGTTTCTATTTTTTGCTGTCATTTTTTGGAATTATTATTTTTAGGGATAAAGGCTTCACTTTAATTTCTAATTTCTTTTTCAATTTCACGGCCTCACCATCAAGGTTAATCGCTCTTTCGCTTCGTATAACCTGAAGTCCGCTTGATGGGATAATTTTAACAAGTGATGACTTATGAATACGTTTTAGAAGCAAGAGATTGGCAACAGTTGGCATGTCAAAAATACGCGGTTTCTGGACAATACAAACATCCAGTTTTCCATCATCCAGTTTTGCATGGGGTGCAATTGAAGTATTGTATCCAAACTGACTGGAATTGGCAAAACTGATAAAAAAAGCCCTGACTTCCAATCGTTTTCCATCATTAAATTGAATGACATACTTTCTTGGTTTGTAGTTGAAGTATTCCTGAATCACAATACGTAAGTATGAAAAGAATCCTCTTTTATTACTCTCTGAAAACTTCTCTGCTACCAATGCATCGAATCCAATACCGGCGATACTCACAAAAGGTTTTTCATTGATCGTTGCCGTGTCAATGGAAGTAATATTAGATTCGTTAATGAGTTGAATTGCCTTCGGAACAGAAAGCGGAATTCCCATATGTCTGGCCAGACCATTTCCGGAACCTACTGGAATAATGCCGAAAATAGTTTCTGAATTAATTATTTGCGAGGCTACTTCATTAATGGTTCCGTCACCGCCAACAGCTATAACAATATGAATTCCAGCTTCAACAGCCTCCCTGCTCAATTGTTTTGCGTGTCCTTCTGACTTGGTCAGACAAATCTCATAATTGTATATTTCGCTGTTAATGGCCGAATGGATAATTTCGGAAATGTTTTGATTTGTTTTTCTTCCGGAAAAAGGGTTGACAATAAAACGGATTGATCTTTTTTCTTGCCTGGAATGATCTTTCAACGCATTGGTCTTCATTGGTTTTTTTGGAAGCTCTCCCGATTGCATCCTGCTTTTATTTAGTCAACCTGACTTTCACCAACCTGGTTTCTTCATTTGCATGATTGCCGGCTTCGTCCGTAACATTGTAAGTCGCTTCATATTCACCAACCACATCTACATTAACATTTTCATTAAACTGTAACCTGTCGGTAATATCAATTGTATCATTGTTTTCGGTAATATCCCAGGCCATGGCACCCGCATCAACATAGGGGGAAAGGCCCGCACTCCATGTAGTGGGATTGGCTCCCAGTAACACAATAAACGGCTTGTTTTTGTCACCATTATCATCTTTGTTACAAGATGAAGCAAGGAAAAACATAATGACTGTAATTAATAAAATGGCTTGTTTTCTCATTGTTATTTCTTGTTGTTTGTAAATGCAAATTTATAAAAATGATTGGGTAGTCTCGTGTCTCTTACAAAAATTGAAAACAGATTTGTTAACATTAATTACGTTATGTAAAAGTATTTGAGCGCATGAACCCTAATGCAAATAACTATCTTTGCAGATCACTTATAAACAGTATTCATTTTGAAAAAATCAATATCTAAATTAATCTAAAAAATGACTAATAAATATAGTAAATCCCTTCTAATGTTACTTTTTCTAGTGCTCGTAATTAATGGTTTTGGGCAAAATCCCAAATATCAATCAGCTAATTTCCGTTCTCCGCTTGACATCCCACTCTATCTTTCCGGGACATTCGGTGAACTTCGCTCCAATCATTTTCATGCCGGCATCGACATCAAAACTGAGGGTGTGGAAGGGAAAGAAGTATTTGCCATAAGTGATGGTTATGTTTCGCGCGTTAAAGTTTCGACAAGCGGTTATGGGAAAGTGCTCTACATTACTCATCCCAACGGATTCGTATCAGTTTACGGGCATTTAAAAAAGTTCAACGATACTATCCAACAATTTGTAAAAAAACTGCAATACAAAAATGAGCGATTTCTTGTTGAGGCTTATCCGGAAAAGGGGAGCTTAAAAGTAAAAAAAGGAGAAGTTATTGCGTTGTCTGGAAATACCGGTGGATCGGAAGGTCCGCATTTGCATTTTGAGATTAGGGAGGAAGCTACACAATATCCTGTAAACCCCTTATTTTTTGATGGTATTCGCATTGAAGATCAGGTCAGGCCAAGAATAGCAGAATTGGCAATTTACCCAATTGTAAAACAAACCTTAATCAATGGAAAAAATGACACAGCCTTTTTTTCTGTTGAAAAAAAAGGGAATCAATATACTTTGGTTAGTAATAAGAAAATTACCATTGCAGGGCCATTTTCATTGGGTATCCGCACTTACGACCAAATGAATAAAATCAGTAATAAGAATGGTGTTTTTCGTGTAGAACTTCTGCTAGACAACGAAAAAGTGTTTGGACTTGAAATGGACAAATTGTCTTTTGCAACCGTCCGCTATTTAAACAGCCTGATCGACTATCCTTATTTCAAACTCAAAAAGCGCCGTTTGATCAGGACACAGGTCGACACCAATAACCGCCTTTCTATTTATCATGATGTGGTTAATAATGGTATTTATTCCTTTTCCGATACTTTGTTGCACAGCTTTAAATATATTGTTAGCGATGCTTACGAAAACAGCTCCGCTTTTTTATTTGAAATTGAATCTATAAAACCACAAATGGCAGATGGCATAGAGGATGCCGTTTCAAAAACCGGAAGTTTTTTTAAATATAGTCGTGAAAATAATCTTAAGGAAGCTGGCATTTCGCTACAATTTCCGGCCAATGCATTTTACCGATCCTTTTATTTTCAATTGAAAAGCCTTCCCGCAAACGACAAAAGTTTCGCTCCAGTATATATGGTTCATGATAAATATACCCCTGTACAAAAGAGTTTTACAATAAGTATAGTTCCTGACTCGATTCCAGTGGATTTAAAAACCAGAATGTACATTGCATACTTAACTGATGAGGGAAGTCATTTTTATATTGGCGCAAATTGGAAAGGCAATAAACTGACTGCAAAATCAAGAATACTGGGAAACTATACTGTAATGGCCGATACCATCAATCCGGAAATTAAAACCCTTAATTTTTATAATGGGAAAAATGTTTCCAAACAAAATACTTTAAAACTTAGCATAAAAGAAAAGCAAACAGGAATTAAAACTTACCGGGGAACGCTTAATGGCCGTTGGATTTTAATGGAATACAACCCAAAGAAAAACAGGCTTACCTACACTTATGATGAACATATCCAGAAGGGTAAAAATGATTTTAAACTTATAGTGAAAGATTTGCTTGGAAATGAGGCTGTTTATGAGGCAACAATTATTTACTGATTTTGGCGCAAGCAATAAAGTATGAAGCTGTATTTTTTCTAAAGGGGACTTCTAATAATTACTTCGCATCAAGATTTTCAGCGTTTTTCATAGACGATGAAAATTTATGAAGTACTATCGGGATAATACGAGGAAATTTGAAGAAGTATATGAAAAACACTGAAAACCCTATGGGAACAAATATAATAAACAATCTGACTGCGTTAAAATTTGTCTCAATAGCTATGGCTATTCAGAAAAATTTGCGCTTTGCATCTTGTTCATTGTTTGTTTCTTGAAAGAAAGGAATTAATAGAAGTCCCCTAAAGTCTAAACCAAGACATTTCCATTCGGGCCTTCCTGCTTTTGCAATTGTCCTTGATGAGTTTAAAGAAAATATCGCCATTGTCCTCCAGGGAGTATTGGTAGTGTCCTTCATCCCCCTGGCAAGTTTCAGCTCCAGAAGTGTTTACAAATGTCAATACATTTTTTACAACTGATAATTCTCCTTTGATCGCTGTTTTCTGATCAACAGAAGGCATTTCAAGAGTAAAGGAAAACCGGTTCAATGTAAGAATAACCCCATCGTAATTACTCACCCATGTTCCGGTATACATGGGCTCAACTGTTAAAGTTGGTTCCTCTTCTTGCTGGGTCTCGGTAGTTGTTTGCGCAGGAACAGCCTCGTTTTTAGTATCGTCTTGTAAAATAAAATAAGCAACTACTACTGATAGGATAGCAAGTAGAATTATGATAAGCAAAAACAGCATGAGTGGGCTTTTCTGTGCTTTGGAACCTCTTTTTTTATTTGATTTTACAGCCATATTTTTCTTGCGAAGATAATAAATGTAATTACTCTTTTACGTCAATAACTTTCCCTGAAAATCTCAGGTCTTTTCCGGCCAGCGGATGATTAAAATTCATAGTGACAGCTTCGGGCATCACTTTGGTAATTCTTCCCATATGCTTGTTTCCGTCGTTGTCGTTCATGGGAATTGTATTTCCAACTTGCAGCATTTTTTCGTCAGTTTTTCCATCCACTGCAAAGGTGTCGATGGGAATATCAAAAATGGCATAAGGGTCACTTGGGCCATAAGCATCTTCTGCTTTGAGGATAAAACTGAATTCGTCATTTGCTTTTAATCCGGAAAGGTTTTCTTCAAAAGCAGGAAGCAACTGGCCAATACCAAATTGAAAGGCTGCCGGTTTTTCTTCGTTCACTTTTTCAATGATCTTATCATCATCCACTGCTGTTAGGGTGTAGATGAGTTTTGCTGTTTTTTTTGGTCCGATTTGCATAATGAATTATTTTTCGGCAAAAATAAAAACTTTGGCCAGACCCGCTAAGTCGCCGAAGGACTTAGCGGGTCGAAAACAGAGGATTTATCGACTTCCAACCCCCTAAGTGCAATAGGCCACTCAGCGGGTTTGTCAGATGCCAGACCCGACGGGTTTTTTTCAACCCGGCGGGTCGAATTTGCTAATGACTTTGTCGTCCGACCACTAATACTGCGGCACAAAATAGTGGTCAGACGACTATTCGGAAAAGTGCCGTTCACGCTAAGTCGTCGAAGGACTTAGCGGGTCGGGAATGGTGAGTGTGATTTTCTCAACCCGCTGAGAGCAAATCCCGATAGCCATCGGGAACTCAGCGGGTTTGTCTGACCCGACGGGTTGGAAAAAACCCGGCGGGTCTGTAGATCAAAAAAATACGATTAAAGCCGGCAGTAAAAAAACACTTTCCCCAACAATGCGGTAGCGTTCATCTTTCTGAAACCAATCAGGATAGAGCATGATGAGCAGAAGTGTCAGGTTCATCAAGGCCAGTATCATGAGGGCGGCGAATTGAAGATTGGTGCTAATAAAGAAGATGGATATTTTGATGATGATAAAAACCAGGATGTGCAGAACGATAAGAAACCTTCTGCTGAGTTGCTTTCCGAAAAGCACCGTGAAACTACTGTGGCCTTCTTTTAAATCATTTTCGTAATCGAAGTATGAAGCCATTATTCCCTCTGCCCATGCCAGAAGGATAAATATGCTGATGATAAGAATGGTATTTGTTTCAGGAATCTGATCACTCCAAACCAAAGGTGCCAGCCAGATTCCGAAAATATAAACAAAGGCGATTACCAGTTCTTTTTGAAGCAGGAGTAGTTTTTTGTTCCCCCAAAAAAACAAGGCCAAAAAGTACGTCAGCACCAAGCCGCCGAGGAGCAATCCAAACTTAATTATTTGATGGTCGAGGAATACCAAGCTTAACAATAGGGCAGCCAACCCAAAGAGAACAGATAATGTGAGCAGTAATTTTCGGTATTTGAAATGAAAACGGTGTCTGTAAATCCCTGTTTTCCCTTTCGATTTAAAGCCGTCAATCAAATGGTCGAGTGTATAAAATGACCAGACAGCAGATGGAAGGATGAACCACCAAACGGGATTGGGATCGACCTCAAGGATTCTGCTTGCAAAATAACCAACAGCAATTGCTCCAACTACAACGTCAATACTTAGGGTTTGGATTGTTTGATGAAACGAAAAAAGTTGTTTCTGAAAAGAAATCATTTTGCTATTGTGGTGGTTTAATCCCTACCAAAGTTACTACAATCTTAAAATCGTTTGGCACGATAAAACTTTGGTCGCTTTTGGCATCTTCTTCTGACATGCTGGTGTTTCCAAAATCGCTCCTGTCGAGGATGATTTCTTCGCTTATTGCCTGCAGGGTATCAGATTCAAGGATTAAATCGTATTGAAAATTAATGCATTTAGTAACTCCCAGAATAGTGATATCGCCATAAATGGTGGAGGAATTTTCCGCATTCTCAATATGGTCGATAGTGAAGTTAGAAAACTGATATTTTTCAGAATGAAAGAATTCAAAAGATTTCAGCGTGTTTTGCAGTGTTAGCCGCATCAATTCGTAGTCGATGTCGATGTCAACAATGCTGTCCATATTAACATTGAGATTGCCATCAACAATTTTTCCATCTACAACTTTCAATTCACCGTTTTCGAATAGGACATATCCATGATGGATGTCACAAGCCCATTCAACTTTACTTGAATCTGTGTCAATAATATAAATAGTAGTATCCGATGTAACTTCTTCTGCAATAACAGAATAAAGGCTGAATTGTAAAAATGAAATTGTTAATATGGTGAAAAGGAATTTCATCTTTTAGTCATCATTACTTCCCACACTACAAACTCCGGTTATTTTATTATCTATTATCAATTCTTGAATTTCTGGCGGAATATTAATTGCATCTGTAAAATCAGTTTCCATAAATTCAACAGCAAAGAAATTACAACCCTTAATATCAGCACCCCTAAAATCGGCTTCTTGTAAATGTGCTCCCCGGAAATCAACATTCCACAAGCGGGAGTTGATAAAACTTGTTTCTTCAAGTCCCGCACCCGTAAAATCGGAATAACTAAAGTCTGACGAATCAAGTTTCGCACCTGCAAAAACAGTGATAATAAACTTAACATGCACCATCTTGCTTCCTGTAAAGTCAGCATCAGTAAACTCCGATTCCTTCATCAAAGCATTGGTAAAATCACTATTGCGAAAGTTTGCCCGATGCCCTATCACCCCAAACATATTTGCACCCCTGAAATCGGAACATTCCAGATTGGCATCATTTACATGAATCCTAAAAAGAGTTCCCCTACCGAAGAGGCAACTTGAAAGGTTCGACCTATTGAAACTGGACCATTTCATATCGGAAAACCTGAAATCAGAATGGGACAGGTCAGCGTCATCGCATTTGGCAGAGCGGAAACTTGAGCCCCTGAAGTCAGCATTTTGAATATGTATGCCATTCCAATAGACTTCGTCGAGGTCAGCAAACCTAAAATCGTCCTTGTCCTGGGGTATGGCCGTGATTCCTTTCTTGCGTTTCTCACCGTTATCAAGAAACATCTCCTCATTAATCACAGTCTTTCGTATTGATTTGCTGGTGAAATTGGCCAGTTTGTACATGTTTGATGTATCTGGAACAGCTTCATTATTACAGGCATACACATTCTGATTATTAGAACTGTTGCACGAATGAAAAAAAATTGTGCCTGTAATCAGCATGAAAAATAAAAAGCCGGATGAAATCCTTTTTGTCATTGTTAAATGATATCACTTTTATTAAAATGCCTGTTGCCTAATATTCCAAATATAAAACCCAGGATAATAGGGTAGGAGATGGCAAAAATAATAAATGCCCATCTGCTAACAGTATCAAGGATGTAATAAGAGGCAGCTCCCATAACCGTCAATTTTGGGTCGAATAATACCAAAACGGCAGTTCTGAATACCTGTAATGGGTTAAGCATTCCCAAACCAATTACCATTTCGGGGTTAACCCTGAACTTCAGCATGACTCCCATTAAAATAAGATCAAGAAAAGCAACCAATAGCAACCAGATGATAAATGCAGAACTTACTGCCAGGTCTTGAGAATGTGCGTATGAAGAGATGAACATACTAATTCCAAGAAAACAAAAAATCATTGAAGCCAATAAGCCGCTATAAAGTGCAAATAAGTCCCAGGGAACATCGATATTTGTGATTGTACCCCAAATTGCAGCACCGAGAAGGGCAATAAAAACAGGAACAAATACAGCAATAAATTTGCTGATAAACTTGCCCCAGAAATAGGCTGTAAACGATACCGGCAATGAGAGTACGTATTCCATTACATTTGATTCGCGATCGCCGACTACTGAGCGTACTGTTGAAATTAAGACATAAATCGGAAGTATTACCATGCTCACTTGCATGAAAGTTACCATCAGCCGGCTTAATCCCACAAAGCCAATAATCTGGGATTCGGTAATTCCCATGGCAAACATCACGGCTACAAATCCGCCAAACATAAGGCTGTAAACCCAAAACCATTTTGACCTTAAGTTCTGCCTGATGTCGAGTATTAATATTTGTTGAAATCCTGAGTTCATATTATTCTTCTAAAATATTCAAAATGACAATTATACTTTTTAAACTCCAATATACAAATTCCAAACCTCAAATAAATTCCAAACTGCAAATCTCAAACAAATTCCAAAAATCAAAAGTCAAATTCCAAACTACTTTGACTTTTCAATTATTGCAGAAAATATTTTTTTCAATTCAATTGCTTCTTGAATTAATGGTTCAACTAATTGCTCGTTACCCAATTGGTTTGTTTCATTAATTAACCTTAACCAATAAGCAGTTTCTTTCGCTTCTTTTCTGCATATTTTAACCCGAAATACAAAATCCTTCTTATTGAATGATTCATTTGCCTCAATATAATTGAACCACTAGAACCAGATGACCGAACAACTTGCTTTGCATCTTCAATATTTGCAATTGACTTCTTTAAAGTTTTGACAAAGAGTCTAACCTCTTTTGCAAATTGAAAAGTTCTCTCTTCCAGATCATAAGGTTTGTTATTTGATTTTTTAATCATTGGTTATTATTTGACCTTTGTTTTTTGTAGTTTGAGTTTTTCAATTATTTGTTATTTGAGTTTTGCTTTTTGTTATTTCAGTCTAGTGGTGCATGTCCATTTTTTTTGCTTTGATAAACTCCTCTCGCATGGTAATTCCATCATGAATCCGTTGAACTGTTGTTTCAAAATCGAAAGTGGAGTCGGCTTTGTTTTTTAGCGCACCGTATCCATATCCCATTGGGGTTCTGTCTCCGTAACGGTACCATGCTTTTTGAACCTCTATCCATTCGCCTGTTTCACAATCACCTATCCACGATTTGGCATTTTCACCTCCATATTTAATCCAATCATTGGTGCCCATATATTCAATAAGGCACCCAAGGTCGTCGTACCAAAGCACTTCTTCGTGCATATTGATTGATTGAACAGAATACTTCTGGTCTGCCATTCCCATGAGGCAGTTTACACAAATGTCGCGGTCCCAATTAATTTCACGAGGACTTTGGTCGATTTCCCTGTTGCAGGCAAAAGCCAAGAGTATCAGGGGTATTGCGATTAGTTTTTTCATCTGTTAAAGTTTTATTGATGATGTACAAAGTGTTTTTTTTGACCCCACCCCGGCCCTCCCCCGAGGGGAGGGTGAGGCGTACTCCCTATTATTTGGAGAGATCCAAAAGTCCTCCCCACGGGGGAGGATTTAGGAGGGGTGGTGTTTTTTCATGATTATCTTTTTTAGCCCTGACCTAAAGGTCAGGGTAACTGATTAATTACTTGAAACTATTTCGGGAACTACGGTTTTATCAACAACAATATTTCCCAGGTCCATTTCGACAACCCTGTTTACAAGGGTCTTGATTTCATTCATTCGGTGGCTGCTTAAAATCATTAAACTGTCTTTTCTGAAATTTTGAAGGTGGTCGAAAAGAATTTCCCGGGCTTGTGGGTCGAGGTTTGCAGAGGGCTCATCGAGTAGTAATATTTTTGGTTTTCTTCCGAGTGCAAATGCGATGAGTAATTTTTGTTTCATTCCTCCCGAAAGTTTGAAAAAGGGTTTATGGAGATTCTCCTCAATTTGCAGTCCCATTGAATGAGAAAGCTTGACAAATTCTTCTTTTGGTGTATTGGTTAATTTGGTGAAAAAGTTTAGCAATTCTTTAACCGTCATTTTAAGCGGGGGAGGCGTTTGGGGAACAAAACCAACATCTTGCAAAATAATACCCCTGTCTTTCCGGGGGTTCTTGTCAAGCACTTCCATCTTGCCCTCATAAATATATTGCCCCAGAATACATCTTATCAGGGTGGTTTTTCCTGCACCATTTTGTCCAATGAGCGCAATTTTCTCACCCTCATTAAAATTGATGGTGAGGTTTTTAATGACTTCCTGTTTCTTGAAAGTCTTTGAAAGGTCTTGTATATTTATCATTTAATCATTCTCTCATTTACGCATTCACTCATTTCTTTTTTCCTACAAAACCGTTCCCCAACCCTTTAGGGTGTACGAAAGCGCATTGCCGGCACAGGTATCGATACACAATCCGCAATTTGTACAATCGGAGCCAGTATAATGCGTTTCCTGGGTTGCCTTTCCCCTCTGTACAAACCAAAGTTCGTGGGGTACCAGGCAAACTGTCTGGCAATCGCGGCAATATCCACATTTATCCAAATCGAATTTAATGGTTAATGGTGATAATTTTCCAACTAAACTCCATGTTGTTCCTATCGGACAAACATAACGACACCAGAAACGCTTACTGTACACAATTTCAAATAACAGAATACCAAAAACCCAGAAAAGTAAAAGTCCCGGCCCGTAAATCATGGCACGCGAAACAATACCTACTACATTGAGGTTTTCAAATACAAGTTGTTGTGTCGCTAGAGCGAGGATGATAAATCCAAACCAGAAAACAAACCTGATTCCTGTATGGAAAGCATGTTCCTTTATCTTTTTTGTTTTGACAAGATAGTTGTGCAGTCTCTCACCCATTTCTGCCAGAAAATGGTAAGGGCACATCCAGGAACAATAGGATCTGCCGCCAAGTAAAAACCAGAAAATCAAAATGGTAAATAGCCCTATCCAAAAGTTCATTGTTAAATGGACGATATAGCCTGTTGTGGAAGAAATGGCTAATTCCTGCAAGGCATTAAACGGGTCCATCAGATAAAAACCGATTAGTCTTGAACCACTCAATGAACCTTCCAATATTGCCAGGTCGAATACAAATGAAAGTACGAAAAGCAGGTTCATAAATATGAGTACGCTCCAACGAATGTTGCGCCATTTGTGTGTGCCTTTATGCGAATCGCACCAGACTTTATAATCCATTCCCAATTCGGTATGTGGCATGTCTGCCATCGGTTTGGGTTTCAAAGGAGTTTTGTGTTTTCCGCTTCTTATAATGTCAAATGCTGCCATGGCTTACGATTTTATAGGTTCAACAACAATACTAGGCTTCTCTGTAGGACAAACCATCACACAAACTCCGCAACCGGTACAGCCTTCCAAAACTCGGGGGTGTAATTTACCGCTTCCTCTTCCGGGTACAAAAACAATGGCGCTTTCGCCAATTGGACATTCTGTAACACATAGATTGCAAATCTCCCTATCGAATTCTTTGTCTTTCAGAGGGGTGGCATAAGCAAATTTACTGTCAGGAGCCCTGTAAATTCCTTCAAAATCAGTTCCTCGGGAAATTCCTTTAAAGCCCTTACGTTGATGTGCCAGACAAGTGTTTTTGTTGATATGTGCTTTCCCCATCAACACCGCTTCTTTCATGGCAACCTTCTGAACCTCAAATGGGTTAACTTTCGATAAATCAACTCCGGGTTCTTGTGAAGCCTTTTCAACTGCAAGTGCCCCGGCATCTTTGAATTGCTCGAAGTTCAAAACGGCAGTCGGACAAGTTTCGACACATTGTAATGCATCACATGAAAAATCGCAGGGCTGTTCGCGAACATCTATGTAAGGTGTTCCGTAAGAGAGCCCTTCATGAGCGCCTGCTAATTTAATCGCTTGAACGGGACAAATCTGAACACAAAGACCACATTTAATGCATCCGTACATGAATTCAACTTCACCGATAGCACCGGGTGGGCGAAGGAAATCTTGCCTTAACTGCTCCCCACTATGGGAAATATCGAGGTATTTTACACCGACACCTGCAACAGCAAGTACCCCGGCAGCAACACTGCCTGAGATTATGAATTCCCGTCTGCCAATTTGTTTCTTAGCCATGGAAAAATAGTTTAATTATTTGGTTTTATTATTGCGAAGTAAAGATATATATAATTCATTGACGTGTGAATAATTAGCATCAATAATTGATGAAAGTTTCTGACCAAAATTATTTAGAGATTGAATCTCAAACTAATATTAAAACTCCTTCCCGCTTCGTAATAATCGCTACCCGTACCCGATCCCATATTTTTATATGCCCTGCTTAAATGTTCGTAATAATTGGCGTCAAATAAGTTTGTAACCGAAGCTTTGATTTCCATGAATTTAAAGGGCGTATAACTGGCTGCAATATCTGTAACGATAAAGGCATCGCTTGCGCTTTCATTGAAACTGGTGGATATCCTGTTTTGCTCAGCGGCATATCGTGCCCTGATTTCAGCGTTTACCTTTTTGGATTTAAAGCCAAATGCTGTATTGATTGTAAATGGAGGAATCTCAGCTAAAGGCTCGTCCCATGAAATATTTTGTGCATTGGTATAACCACCGCTTAATCCATATTTAAAATACTTCGCAAAAAAGAAGTCCACGCCGGCTTCAAAACCATACATTCTTGCGTTGTCAATATTCGTAAAACGTTTGGCATGGGCAGGCGGTTTACAAGGCATGAATTTTTTTTGCAAAGTCGTGTCCACAAATGCTGTGATGTAATTATTCAGGTAGGAATAAAATACGTCAGCATAAATATGAACCACATTCCACTGCTTGCTGATGATGATGTCGGTTTGGTAATTGACTTCAGGTTTCAGGTGGGGATTACCCACATATTCGTAGGCATCTGCACCAACGGAGAAATGGTTGATGAATTTTTCACCCAAATCAGCTGAGCGTACACCACGGCCACCGGCCCATTGGATGTAAAAGCTGGGGTCGAATTGCCAGGTTAGCGAAGTATTCACCGAGAAATTGAAATCTGCATCAGGTTGAATGTCATTGTTGTAAAGTTCTGAGAAATCAGCTGCGGGGTCGTCAATTGCGTAAGTCACATAATCCAAGCGCAGACCGGCCACCCACAATAGATTTGAATTGACCTGGTATTTGTTTTCAAAAAATACGCCTAAATCTTTCATTTTTGAATCTTGCCAGCCTTTGTCCGTAAACTCTTTTGGTTGTGGAAGCGTGTCACCGGTACAGCCATTTATTTTTACTAATCGTTCGCGTGAACCATCTTTGTTGGTGTAGGCATAATCGAGCCCTACAAATTGAAGGATTTTTTCTCCGGGTTTCAACCCAAATTCCAAACGGCCGCCCAATGATTTGGAAGTGACGCTTGTTACCGCTTCGGTGATATTCCAGCTGGGGCGTTTGCGTGTTGACATTTCATGCTCAACAAATGAGCCATAAGCTTTTGCTTTTAAAGAGAAAATCAATCCTGATAAATCTTGCACCATATAATCCAGATAGGCCATGGTACTGTTGTCAAAATCAGCATCCATCGGTAATCCGGCATGGTCAATATCTTTGGCAAATCCTTGACGCCAGGTAAATTGAATACGGTTTTGCCTGTTCTTTCCGTGGTTGTTCCCCACTTTTACGGCATATCCAAACCTGGAATAGGAAGAGGGGATTGTAGTGCCATCACCACTTTGATAGTCACCAAAGTCTTTATAATCGGCATTGAGCGAAACATCGAAGCCTTTGCTCAACAATTGAACATTAGCCTGGCCGAAATAATTTCCTCCATTGGAAATGTAACCGCCTTCTACAGCAGCTTTCACTTTAAATACATCTACTTTCTCAGGTCGTCTTGTTACGATATTAATCAACCCACCAAGTGAAGGGCCAAACCTTACGCTATAAGGCCCTTTGATGACTTCTGCTTTTTCGACTTCCTCCGGCGAGACCTGTGAAATTGCAGGGTCCATGCGGTTTGGGCAGGCATTAGATGATTTGGTACCACCATCAATTTGAACATTTAGTTGTTCGTATTTGAATCCTCTTAAAACTGGTTCCATGGCGTAATTCCCTCTTTTTGCAATGCTAAAGCCGGCTTGTGTTTTAAACATTTCACCAACATCGTGTACGTCCTGTAATTTGATGGATTCGGCAGAAATATTGGTTTGTAATAGTTTAACATCCAAATTACCGGTCACCAGTATTTCTTCCATGGTGATGGTATCTGTTTGTGCAGAGATAGTTGTGCTAAACAGCAAAACCAGGATTATTAGCCAATATTTAATTATTGTATTTATTCTCATTTTTATCTGTGTCTTTATCCTGAAAGTTTATTCTTCTGAAATTTGGAAATGGTGTGAAGCCAATGCGAAAGAAGAAACCCAGCGCATCCCATATTTTAGTTTGCGGGAGTCTTATTTACTTCTGCTACCTCTAAACCAAAAAAGGTAGTTTGTAAAATTGCGATAGCTTCCAATACTTTCGCACTGGCAAATGCTCTAAAACTATTTCGTACATTGTAGTGAATTCTGCATGAGGCAAATTTTAAACCAAATACATTAAACCAATAATGGCCAAATACAGAATGAAACTTAATGCGACTGCTTTACAGAAAAAAATCTGCAAATAGTTTTAAGAAATAATTTCGGGAGGGGGAGAGGGGATTTTCAGGTAAACTGATGATAAAAATGATTTGACAAAATCTGAATAAGCTTTGTTGATACTGAGCGGCTCAGTAAATTCAATTCCTGTTGGGTTTAAAAATACCAGGCTATTGATGTTATTGTTTGTTTCAGGTAGCGGTGCTTCTTTCTTGCTTTCCGGGTTTTCTTCTACCCTGCTAATAATTGCACTCAGGTATGCGATGTCGCCAATCAGCGTGGTGCAGGCCTTGATATTTGCATCTTGATTACTGATTGTTGTTTGCGAGTTTACTAAAAAATTATGCACATAAGGATAGTTTGGGGCAAGTAGGAAGCCCAAAAAGACCAAAAGTAAAACACTATTTAAAAGTATTTTTTTCATGCTGTACAAAAGTACAACTTTTTGGAATAGGGAAATATGGGAATAAGGGAGATATGGTTTAATTGGGGAAATGGGGTTTGTTGACAATTAAACAGATGTGTTTACTTCACTTCAACTACATTTTTCATTCCCATAGTGATGGCATCTTCATTTAGTGGGATGAGTTTATGATACCTTTCATGAAGGGATTTTTTAAGTCCCCTGATTACATTCTCCAATTTTACAATCGGCTTAACTTGAAGGTATCCGCCCAGCACAACCATATTGAATATTTTGGTATTTCCCATCTGTGCAGCAATTTTTGCACCTTCTATTTTATAGATTTTAATATCCTTTCTTGTTGGATGATGCGAAATACCATTGGGATCGTAGATTAAAACGCCACCCGGTTTTACAGCTTCTTCAAATTTATCCATCGACTGCTGATTGAGGATAACGGCTGTATCATAAGCTGTTAAAGTTGGCGAACTGATTCTTTCATCACTCACAATTACAGTTACATTGGCTGTTCCTCCACGCATTTCGGGGCCATAAGCCGGAAACCAACTCACTTCCTGATCTTGCATAATTCCTGAGTAAGCCAATATTTTTCCCATGGATAAAACACCCTGTCCACCAAAACCTGCAATGATTATTTCTTCTGTCATTTTTTGTGCCTTTTAATCGTTTACTATTTTTTCTCCACCAATTGACCATCTACTTTCAGATCGCCCAATTCATAATAGGGAAACATATTTTCTTCCATCCAAATGTTAGATGCAACCGGTTCCATTTTCCATCCTGAATTACAGTTGGAAACAATCTCGATAAATGAAACACCCGGTTTTCCATCCAATTGATTTTGGAAAGCTTTTCGGATACAGCGTTTGGCTTTGCGTACTGCTGATGGTGTGTGTACTGCCTGACGGGTAACATAATACGTTCCTGGTAATTGCGCCACTAATTCGGTCATTTTCAAAGGGTTTCCCATCGATTGCAGATCTCTGCCATAAGGAGACGTAGAAGTCTTCATTCCGGGCAAAGTTGTTGGTGCCATCTGACCACCGGTCATTCCATAAATACCATTGTTGATAAAAACCATCACAATTTGTTCGCCCCTGTTACAGGCATGAATGGTTTCGGCGGTTCCGATAGCTGCGAGATCTCCATCACCCTGATACGAAAAAACAAGCTTGTTTGGCCACAAACGCTTGACAGCGGTTGCCAATGCGGGAGCACGTCCGTGGGCGGCTTCCTGCATATCAACATTCATAAATTCGTAAGCCAATACGGAGCAACCCACCGGTGCAATACCAATGGCGTCATTTTCCTGCCCCAACTCTTCAACCACCTCCATAATCAAACGGTGTGCAGTTCCATGACCACAACCCGGGCAATAGCTCAGGTTTTTATCGGTCATTAACTTTGTTTTGACGTAAACCTGATTTTCGGGTTTAATAATATCCTGTAAAGTTATTTCAGCCATCGTTTAATCTCCTATTATTTTATTTTTCAACGCTTCCAATACTTCTTCCGGTGAGTGAATCACACCACCATAACGTCCAAAATGCTCCACTTTTGTTCTTTCGCGAACCGTTAATCTTATATCTTCCACCATTTGTCCGGCACTCATTTCTACCGACAAAAATCCTTTTACACCTTTGTTTACTAAATCATCAATAGGCTGTTTTGGGAAAGGCCATAAAGTAATTGGGCGCAGCAAGCCGACTTTTATTCCTTCTTCCCTTGCCAGCTGCAACGTTTTTTGCGAAATACGTGCACTTGAACCATAAGCAATAATGATGTAATCGGCATCATCGCAATCAATCATTTCATAACGCACTTCTTCTTCGCGAATCTGTTTGTATTTATCCTGTAAATGGAAATTGTGTTTTTCCAGTTTGTGCGGATCAAGATCGAGGGAAGTTAATATACGACGTTCCTTTCCTTTGGGTTTTCCATTGGTTGCCCATGGATAACGCGCAATTACTTCCTCATCTGTAAGCCTTGGGATAGTATCAAAAAGTTCTACCTTTTCCATCATTTGGCCAATCAATCCATCCGAAACAATCAAAACCGGCGTGCGGTATTTGAAAGCCAGATCGAAAGACAAGGGTACAAAGTCTGACATTTCCTGTACTGATGCCGGTGCCAGAACGGGCAAACGATAATCACCATGGCCACCACCTTTTACCGACTGAAAATAATCAGATTGTGCTGGTTGAATGTCACCCAAACCGGGACCACCCCTTACAACGTTTGCTACTACACAGGGTATCTCAGCTCCGGCCATATAAGAAAGACCTTCCTGCATTAAACTGATACCCGGGCTTGAGGATGAGGTCATTACTTTTTTTCCTGTTCCGCCTCCACCGTAAAGCATATTAATTGAAGCAACTTCGCTTTCTGCTTGTAATACAACCATTCCTGTCCGCTCGAAAGGTTTCTCAGCCATCAGATACTCTATTACCTCACTTTGTGGTGTAATCGGGTAACCGAAATAGCCATCAACACCGGCTCTTATTGCCGCTTCTGCTAAGGCTTCATTCCCCTTCATTAATCTTAATTCACCCATAATTCCTTACTTATTTTCAGTTACTTTTAGCCGATAGACGGTGATTACACCATCGGGGCATACAATTGCACAATTGGTACATCCTGTACACGCATCGGGATTTTCCATATAAGCAAAGTGGTATCCTTTGCCATTCACCTCTTTAGCCAATTTGATGACGTCGGTTGGGCATGCAGGGACACAAACTCCGCATCCTTTACAAACTTCAACATCAACAACAATAGCACCTCTCATTTTTGCCATAACAATCAGAAATATCTTTAAATATGTGCGGGCGAAGTTACATCTTTAAAAAAATCTAAATCAATTTTTCAAAGGTATTTTTAGGAAAATGCGTAATTTATAAAGGATTCAATTTAGTAAGGGTGATTCTGAAGTTAATGATACAGGGAAATGCAAATGTATGGCTACAAAGTCTTGTGACACAAAAATGTCCACATGAGTAAACATGCGGACATTTTTGATTATCAATATCTTGAACATTAAAATAGCAAGAACCGCTATTTTAGGCCATCGTATTTAACATCGAATTTACCATTTGTTACGGAAACCGTTGCGGAACCATCCAGAGGGGAGGCTTCAAAACTAAAATTTCCGGCAAATTGATTGCTTACAGTATTGTACTTAGTAATTGTAAGTGAGCCGTTAATCGGGTACATTGGCATATTTGCTGCTGTAACGTAAGTAATTGCTAGAGCTCCCAATTCAAATTCACTTAAATCGTAAGTCTTGGTAGCAATTGTATCGGGCAACAGAAAGATTATTTCCTGATCGGAATCATCTTTTCCCGAAATAGTAATTAAGCCCAAAGCTCTGGCAGAAGTTACTTTACTGGCTGTCCAGTTGACACCATTTTCAGTCAAACTCAAGCTGCCATTGTCATCACCGCCACTTGGGCCATCATTTTCTTTCGCACACCCCATCATTACAACAGCCACAAAAGCTACTGCTATGAAGGCAAACATTTTAATTTGTGTTTTCATAAAATTTAAAATTAATTTGGTTTAAAAATAAAACAATCCTCATTTTTGAGGCGTGCAAATGTAACAATTCATTCAATTAAAAACGTAGTCGAAAAAACTTGCTAATCCCAGTCGTAACAATGGATTGGATACTTTCGGATTCATAGAAAATAAAGTGCTATAATTAAAGCAAATGGCTGCTATTATCTTAACAAGTTTGCGGTGCTTTGTTCAATATTATTTTTAGCGATAACAAAATAGAGTATAAATTAACTACCATTAAAATCTTAACTGACAGTTGACATCATGATATGTTTAATCCCTGTTTAGAAAAATAATTAGAAGCGTCACAGCTTTATTTATAAAATATTGGGAAACCTAAAAAACAAACAGAACGCAAAATTTTACAAATTGAATATTCGTACTTTTGGACCGCAATTCATTAACGCAAAAAAGTCATGAAAAAAGCCCTTCTTTTTATTCCGGTACCAATCATATTGTTAATCTTCTTACTGAGTAATTTGCAGGAAAGTACTCCTAAAATAAACAAACAGTCAATTGTTAAAGGTCCGAGTGATTGGATGTCGCAACAACGCATGTATCCTTATGACGAAATTAAACAGGATGTGTACTTGAGTGAAATGAAAAAAGCCAATCAGCATTATGCAAACCGAAACGGGGAAATCGAGTGGGAATTTGTAGGCCCGACAAATATTGGCGGAAGGATTACAGATATTGAGATGCCTGCAGGCCAATCACTGGTTATATATATAGGTGGTGCATCGGGTGGTGTTTTGAAAACTGAAGATGCCGGTAGCAGTTGGGAGCAGAAGTTTACAGGAGTCCCAACAATTTCGATTGGTGATATTGCCATCGACCCGAAAGACCCCGATATTCTTTATGTGGGAACTGGAGAGGCCAATGCATCAAGTTACAGTTTTCTGGGAAGCGGCATTTACAAATCGCTAGATGGTGGCAATTCCTGGCAATATTCAGGACTGGAAGAATCAGCTTATATCGGCAGAATTATTGTCGACCACACAAATTCACAAAGGGTTTTTACCGCCGCTTGCGGAACACTTTTTTCACAAAATGAAACCCGCGGTATATACCGTACCGATGATGGTGGCGAAAATTGGGAGCAAGTTCTTTCCGTCAGTGATTCCACCGCCGCAATTGATTTGGTACAGCACCCAACCGATCCCAATATTCTGTATGCTGCTTTCTGGGAAAGAGAACGTGGCCTGACCTGGCGCAAATCTTTCGGGCCATCCTCTGGCATTTGGAAAACAACCGATGGTGGAGACAATTGGGTTGAGCTAAGCAATGGATTACCGGGAGATACTGACAAAGGCCGTATTGGACTCACTATTTCCGTATCCAATCCCGATGTTTTATATGCCATGTACGACATGCCCAGCCAAACAATGTATGTTTACAAAACCATCGATGGCGGCGCAAGTTGGCAGCGGGTCGATAATAATTACTTGCATGGGATGGGTTCTTCTTTTGCCTGGTATTTTGGGCAAATCCGGGTCGATCCAACTGACGAAAATCGTGTTTATACTTTGGGTCAGATTATGTTCAGGACAAACAATAGTGGCGATAATTGGTCTCAAATCGACAACAATGTGCATGTAGATCATCATGCCATGTTTTTCGACCAGGAGTCGGGTATTGTTTACCTTGGAAATGATGGCGGCCTGTATCGGAGCAGCAACAATGGCAATTCATGGACCAAAATCAATAACCTTCCTCTTACCCAGTTTTACGGTTTCGACATCAGTAATACCGATCCTGACTTCATGATTGGGGGAACGCAGGATAACAACTCAATCCGTACTATTGGTGGCAATACAATGAATTGGCAGGTAGTCTGGGGTGGCGATGGCATGCAATGTGCCATCAACCAACAAGACAATGACATTGCTTATGTCGAATCGCAATGGGGAGGCCTGGGTCGCTCTTTTAATGCTACATCAACATGGCCAAGTTTTGATTATATTGCTGATGCCATGTACAATGACAGAACGAATTGGTCGGCCCCTATTGCATTGACGCCTGAAAATGATCAGGTTGTTTACTTTGGAACTTACCGTGTTTGGAAGTCAACACAAAATGGAAGCAGCTGGTCGGCAGTTAGTGAAGACCTAACCGACGGTGGCTCGAATAGTTTCAATACCCTGACAACACTTGCTGTTTCTCCACTCAACGAAAATTATGTATTGGCAGGTAGTGCCGATGGAAATGTACATATTTCCTTAGATGCCGGTTTTGGATGGAATTCTATTTCCGATGGACTTCCCGATAGGTGGATTACCCGTGTGGCTTTCGACCCCATTGATGAAGAAACAATTTATGTAACTGTTTCCGGTTTTCGCTGGGACGAAGCTTTGCCCCATGTTTATAAATCGACCAACCTTGGTGATAGCTGGATCGAAATTAGTGGTGACTTACCTGAAATACCGATAAATACGATTGTTATTAATCCAACAAATAATGAAGAACTGATTGTGGGCACCGATGCAGGCACTTACATCACACACAATGGCGGTGCAAACTGGGAGAGTATGTCAGGAAACATGCCACAAACACCTATTGTTTCCCTACGGATAAATCCTTTGACAAATTGGCTGTACGCTGCTACCTATGGCAACTCGATTTATAAAGTTGATCTGGATGATTTGTATGTGGGCAATAAAGAGCAGATTGCTTCAAGCCAAAATTTCGATACAAAGATGGTTTACAATGGTTCTTCAAAATACATTCTTATTGAAAATAATGAGCCACAATCATTTCAAATCAATGTTTTTTCCTTGTCAGGAAGGAAACTGGGAACATTTTCAAGTGGACTACTTCAGGTTGAAAAAGCTCAATTTGATGTGACGAAATATTTTGAGACTTCTAAAGAGATGCTGTTATTTGAAATAGTGGGAAAATCACAAAGTCAAACTTTGAAAGCGATTTAGCTTTAAAATATCTTCTTCATTTGTTAGGTCCGACGGGTTTTTTCTAACCCGGCGGGTCTAAATATTTGACAATTTAATGAAACCACCAAAAATCCACATCGCCCTCCCTGTCCTGAACGAAAGCAAAAATCTTCCTGCTTTTATCGACTGCCTAAAAGCCCAGAGTGAACAGAATTTCCGATTGGTTGTCTGTGTGAATCAGTATGAAAGCTGGTGGAATGATGAAGAAAAATCAGCCCAGTGTTTCGATAACCAAAAGAGCATAGAATTCCTACAATCGGTTCAAGGTTTAGCTATTGAAATAATCGACAAAAGCAGCAAAGGAAAAGGCTGGCTCCGAAAGAAAGGTGGGGTAGGCCATGCACGAAAAACAAGTATGGATTTGATTGTGCAAACCGCTGCTGACAACGACCTGATTGTGAGTGTGGATGCAGACACATTTTATCCGACTGATTATCTGGATTCACTTCAAAAAAGTTTTCAGAAGCATTCAAAAATGATTGGCCTTGCTGTTCCCTACTACCACAAACTGGAAGGCGATGAAACGGACAGACTGATACTTCGTTACGAAATATACATGCGCTACTACGCATTAAACATGTTGCGGATTAAAAATCCTTACGCTTTTACGGCACTTGGATCTGCTATGGTTTTTCCGGTTTGGGCCTATAATAAAGTTGGCGGATTGACGCCGGTTTTGAGTGGCGAAGATTTTTACTTTTTGCAGAAACTGGTAAAAAACGGCAAACTCGGCTTGTGGGCTGATACAATTGCCTACCCTTCTTCCCGCTTTTCTGACAGGGTGTTGTTTGGCACCGGACCAGCACTGATTAAAGGGAAAACCGGCAATTGGGATTCCTACCCTATTTACGGTTTTCATTTGTTCGATAAGGTGGAAGAAACTTTTCACTTGTTTCCCTACCTTTATCAAGAAGACCTGAAAACACCCATGGATGATTTTCTGAAGAAGCAATTCAATACTGAGCATATCTGGCAACCCCTGCGAACAAATTACAAAGACATCGGTAATTTTGTAAAAGCCTGTGTTAATAAAGTAGATGGATTACGCATTCTTCAATATTTAAGACAGGAGCAAAGCAAAATTGAACAAACTAATGAGGAGGTTTTAGTCTGCTTTCTCACGAAATATTTTACTCACAGATTGAATAAGCGTTTCCGGGAACAATTTGATAATTTGAGTTTTGACCATTCGTCAATTGGGCAGTTAAATAAAATTAGGGATTTGCTTTTTGAGGAGGAAATGAGCTTACGGGAAACAATGTTGTGATACTGCATTGCAATGCAGTGTTTTATGTAAGATAAATACAATAGTGTAGCGTCTATTTTTCAATAACTTTTACACGACTTGGCACACCTTAATTTGATTCAAAATATTCAATGCGATATTGTCCGGAATTAAACTCCATCTGTAAATCACAATTTCGATCGCCATCAATTGCTGTA
>QMPA01000010.1 GCA_003650365.1 Bacteroidota bacterium
AATAAACGGCTATTCAGGCGGAGCCGGAGGATGGGTTTACAAAACCGATGATGGCGGGCAGAATTGGAATATTCTGGCTTCTATGGGTAATCTCCTTGATATTTCGTTCCCGCCCGGTACAGATCCGAACAATCCAATTGGATATGCCTGTGGAGATGCAGGGCGGGTTTGGGAGATAACTTCGACCCTTACTGATTTAAATACAGGGCTTACTGGAAACTTCAGGGGCATCAGCGCACCCTCCGTGAATCATATGTGGGCCTGTGGCGGAAACCGTATTTATTATTATAACGGCACTGACTTTACTTCTCAAATAGCCCCGGGAGGAACCTTCAATGACATACATTTTATCAACAACCAGGAAGGATGGGTTGTGGGAAATCAGGGAATAATAGGCCATACTACAAACGGAGGAGCAGCCTGGATCACTCAGACAAATCCTGATACTCAGGACAGAAGCCTTTATGGCGTGTTTTTCCTGGATTCTAATACAGGATGGGCTGTAGGATTTAATGGAGTAATACTCCACACAACAGATGCAGGTACCACGTGGATCATAATAGGAGCAGGACTTACAACAACGTTCCTTAGAGGAGTACAATTCACTTCCACTACAAATGGTTATATAGCAGGAAATAATAAAACGCTTTTAAAATATACCGAGATTTCAGGTATTGGAGATAATACTTCACCCGTCGAATTCGAGATTTTTCCTAACCCGGCTATTGATGAGTTTCGGGTTCAAAGTTCTGAGTTTAAAGTTAGCGGAGCTACTTTACAGCTGTTTGGATTAAACGGCAAAAAGCTGCTTGAAAAAACCATTCCCAAAGGCAGCGAAGAAATAGCGGTAGATGTGAACAAACTTGAAAGCGGAATGTACTTCTGCCGAGTAACAGTTGATAATAAAAGTGTAACGAAAAAATTAATAATTCAGAAATAGATGAAGCCCGAAGTCAGAAGTCGGGAGTGGTTCCCGAAAACTTCCAGATTCAAAAACGAATACATTAATAAATCTCCCATATAGCACAACGGTTTTCTCCCCCCTCCGCCTGCCAAAGCGAAGCGGCGGACAGGTGGGGGGAGATGCCGCAGGCAGAGGGGGTCAAAAACAAAAAACCATGAAAAAATCTACAATTAACACAACGATTTTCTCCCCTTGGGGGACCTGCCTGCCGGCAAGGCAGGGATGTCCGCAGGACAGAGGGGTCAAAAAACAACTCCTCCTTTCAGCTTTAGCCTTTGTACTTTGTACTTTGGCACTTGCCCAAACCGAAATCATCCAACTTCCCGATAACGGTAATCTTAAATGGTCTATCAACAATGTAGGTCCCGGGACTTTTACCGACAACCCACAACATGCGACCATTGGTCCTGACGGGACGGTCTATGTAAACACGCAGCAGTCGTATCTGGTAGCCCTGGATCCATCAGATGGAACTGAGCTATGGGATTTGTCAGGACACATCTTCCAGCCGTCCATTGGTGCTGATGGAACACTTTATTCAGGAAACTCAACGGATATGGTGGCCGTCAATCCTGACGGATCTGAGCGATGGAGGCTTCCGCTTGGCATTGGTATTTCAACTTCGCCGGCCCTGGCAGCAGATGGTACTGTTTACGTGGGTGCAGACCAATATCTGATAGCTGTCGATCCGATTGCACAAACGGAACTATGGCGGATGGCTACAGGTGCCGGAATTGCAAATGCACCTACTGTCGGCTACGATGGCAGTGTGTATGTTACTTCAGGCAGTGATCTTGTAGCAGTCAATCCTGCAACGCAGACAGAATTGTGGCGCTTTACCACAGATGATCCTATCACATCTTCTGCGGCGCTTGGTGCCATGGGGATGATTTATGTTGGTGCCAACTCACAGCTGTATGCTATCAATCCTGATGGAACAGAAAAATGGAAATTCAAAACGGGGGCCTATATCGGGGCTGCTCCTGCTATTGGTTCTGACGGTACAATATACTTGCCCGTAAGTTTTATTGCCTCGGGATATTCAGGCTACGGTTTACTTATTGCACTTCATCCGGACGGATATTCGAAATGGCAGTTTCGGACTGATTATTACAACCTGTCATCGCCTACTTTAGGTGCTGACGGTAACATTTACCTTGCCTCTATGGGATATATGGGACTATTGGCGATAGATGCTTATGGAAATGAAATATGGCGTTACCCTGCATTTGGAAATGCCAGATGGAGCCCCCCCATGGCACCGGACGGAACCATCTATTTCTCTGCTTCACTGGGCACTTTTACAGCTTTGGAAACAACCAGCGGCGGACTTGCTGATACCCCCTGGCCCATGGATGGCCACGATGCGCAACATAGCGGAAGGAATAGTGAGTTTACACCATCTTGTCCCGGGCCGGTGATCAGTACTGAGCCCGAAAACCTGTTGATTGAGAGTGGTGACATTGCCACCCTCACAGTTATAGCCAATGGCGATGAACCAATGAATTACCAGTGGTATGATGGGTTTACCGGGGATAAAACCAATCCGGTTGGAACGGGAGCTAATTTTACCACACCGGCACTGTCTGAATCTAAATTCTACTGGGTTGAAATCAGTAACAGCTGCGGATTCACATTTAGCAGAAGCGTGACGGTGGCAGTTGGAATTGAAGGCCAACTCAAATGGTATTTTGAGGCAAATGAAGAGGTTTTGACCTCCCCGGCTCTTGCCGATGACGGAACGGTTTATTTTGGTACAGAAAGCAGTACGCTCTATGCCCTTAACCCTGACGGCACGGAAAAGTGGGAGTTTCAGGCGTATCATACTCCATCAGTTCCTAACCCGGGAAGTATTGATAACTGGATATTGGGTTCCGACCCGACTATTGGCCCGGATGGGACCATTTATTTTGGAAGCGGTGGCCTTTACTACCCTGAAGGAGAACAGGTCGTTTTTGGGATACTGTGGGCGCTTAATCCTGACGGCAGTGAGAAATGGCGGCATTTAATTGATGAAGCAGAGGAGTATTGGTCTGACCTCTTTGCCAGTCCGGCCCTGGGACTGGATGGGACTCTTTATATTACTGACAGAACAGCCCGCTTAAATGCAATCAATGGCGATGGTAGCAGAAAATGGCGGTTTGAAACTCCGTTTGAATATGGAAGCAGCTACTCGAGTCCGTCGATTGGTCACGACGGCACCATCTATTTCAGCATGGGTTGGTCGTTAGAAGGATTATATTACCAGAGGATTTATGCGGTGAATCCAGATGGAACAGAGAAATGGCTATATCAAACGGATAATGCCTCTGGAATGTACGGAGGGTTTGCATCACCGGCCATTGGTTCCGACGGGACCCTTTTCGTATCCGGTTCCGGGGAGTACTTTCTGGCACTCAATCCCGATGGTACAGAAAAATGGCGGTTTCATGCCGGAGCCTTCTGCAGCAATGCTGCGATCGGGGCCGATGGAACGGTTTACTTTAGCGCCGGCCGGGACTTGGGACATGTGTACGCCCTCAATCCTGTTACGGGTGAACAGGTTTGGAAAACCGCTGCCCTGTTGGGTGAATCACTAAGCTATACAGCACCTGCGGTAGGTGCTGATGGAACGATCTATGTCCGCATGGGTGACAGAATCTACGCGCTTAATCCGGTTGACGGTTCGGAAAAATTTAATGTATATAGCATGGGTGAAGGTACCTATTCCTCTCCCGTTATTAGCCCTGACGGGACGCTTTATCTTGGACGGGGGTATCCCAGAATAAGTGTAACCACAGGATATATTTGGACTATTTTCACAAATTCCATGGGGCTGGCAGACAGCCACTGGCCGGTTCACGGGCAAAATAACGCCCATTGGCAACGCGACCCGAATG
Source organism: Bacteroidota bacterium (assembly GCA_003650365.1). Classification (GTDB taxonomy): domain Bacteria; phylum Bacteroidota; class Bacteroidia; order Bacteroidales; family F082; genus B6-G9. Next base: position 3,844 of record QMPA01000010.1, read on the forward strand.
CCACCATAAACTGCGAAGCACCGGTCATTACATCCCAACCACAGGATCAGACGATTATTATGGGTGAACAGGCCACCATTACCGTAACAGCAACAGGCACCGCCCCGCTTTATCAATGGTACCAGGGCAATCCCGGGGATATGGGAACACCTGCCGACACGGGTGCAATACTCATTACACCGGCACTTACGCAAAACACGGACTATTGGGTGCAGCTAAGCAATGCCTGTGGAGTGGAGGACAGCCAAAAAGCAACGGTAACGGTAATTCCAAGTTCAATATCAGAAACAGATGCTGATGCAATGGCAGTCCACATCTTTCCCAATCCGGCCGGCAATGAGTTCCGGGTTTCGACTTCCGGGTTTCGGGTTAGCCAAGCTACTTTAGAAATATTCGACCTGAATGGAAGAAAACTCCTCGAAAAATCCATTCCCAAAGGCAGTGAAGAAGTGACGGTGGATGTGAGCGGATTAATGAGTGGGGTTTATTTGTGTCGCCTGATAATAGAAAACAAAAGTGTAACGAAGAAATTGATTATTCAAAAATAGAAGAAGACGGAAGTCGGGAGTGGTTCCCGAAATCTTCCGACTTCAAAAACGAATACATTAATAAATCTCCCATATAGCACAACGGTTTTCTCCCCCCTCCGCCTGCCAAAGCGAAGCGGCGGACAGGTGGGGGGAGATGCCGAAGGCAGAGGGGGTCAAAAACAAAAACCATGAAAAACCTACTTCTTTTAATCACTTTCACCTTTTTCCTTTCCGTTTTTTCCTTTTCGCAAGAATACGGCTGGACAGACATCAGTGGCAATATGCCTGAATATGCTAACCTTAATGACGTTCATTTTATTGGCGATGAAATTTGGATTAGCGGTTGGAATAATGGCGTATTTTACTCTTCAGATGGTGGTGAAACTTTTCAAATACAACCCATACCAGCAAACTCTGGGATAACTTCTTCTGTTTTTATGAAAACCGCAGAGCTTGGATATGTGGTAACTTATCTTGGCAACATTCTTAAAACGACTGATGGAGGAACAACATGGACTACAATGTATGAGCCTGGTGGAGTTCTAAATTCAGTTCACTTCCCGCCAAATTCTGAAACCGGATATGCATGCGGAACTAATGGCACTGTTTGGTCATTTGATGATACAAGCATAACAGATATTTCGCCACCGGATAATGCTTCAAACTTACAGTCAATTTGTTTTCCGGAAGATAACAATGATGGAAAAGTCTGTGGTCAAACTACTGTCGCCAGATACCTCAATAATACTTGGAGTAATCTTCAATTTTATGATTGTACTTTATTTTATAACTCAATCTTCTTTATTGATGATACTACTGGCTGGAGTGTGGGAATTAATGGAACAATTATACGCACTATTAATGGAACCCATTGGGTAGTCAAGGCAAGTAATACAACCAAAAACTTAAACGACGTATTCTTTATCAATTCACTTGAAGGTTGGTCAGCAGGCACAGAAGTACTCTTACATAGTGTTGATGAAGGAGAAACCTGGACCCAGGAATTAGCAAGCCAGACTATTGGAATGGAGTTGACCGCAATCTATTTTACATCTGCAAATAATGGCTATGTTGTTGGAAACTATACTGTGTTAAAGTATGGCGAACTTTCAGGCATTGGAGAGGAAATTAAATCCTTGCAATGTAACATCTCCCCCAACCCCGCAAAAGACAAACTGCAAATAAAATGTCCGGATTTTAGAACGGAAAGCGGGACAATTGCAATCCTCAGTTTGTACGGAAAAGAGCTGTTGAAAAGGGAGATTGTAAAAGGAGTTGAAAATATAGAAATAGATGTGAACAAACTTGAAAGCGGAATGTACTTCTGCCGGGTAAGGGTTGATAACAAAAGTGTAACGAAGAAATTAATTATTCAAAAATAGATGAAAGCTCCGTATTATTTCACATCAACCAATACAGCCTCTTCAATAATCAGGTCGTAAGCATAGCCGTAGCCAAAATCTTTGTCGAGGATTACGAGGCCTTCAAAGGTAGCAATGTCATCAATTTTAACAACATCGTCTGTAGTAATTGTAATGTCAAAATTGTCTCCACTTATTGTTCCATCCTGGATGTGTACCCAGTTTTTCCCCATTACTCCTGTGGTAAACTTTACAACTTTGCCATGTATTTTCACCCTTTTTCCTGCAAAATCTGATTTGTTGTCATACAGTTCTGCTATGCTGATTTCGCCTTCTAACTGTTCAATGTTTTGAACTTCCATATTCCCGACTCGTGCCGATCCTTTCTTGTCTCCGCTCACCATGCCGGCTTTTGGGAAGGGTTTGTCGCTGACTGCCTGAATAAAATAAATGCGATCGAAAGTCCTGTTTAGTTCTTTGCTTGGGAAATTTTCCATTTCCATAGAGCTGTCAAAATAATAGGTACTGCCTTTTACAATATCATCCCGTCTTGGAATAGCACCCCAGTATTCTTCTCCATCTTCTTCAAATTTTAAATAAGTATAAGAAGGCGTTTGTAGAATTTCAACCACTACACCTGCCCGTAAATTCGAATTGTTATCTTTTGTACTGTAATCATCACTCTCTTTATAGTTAGGTGAATCGCAGGCAAACAATGTAAATAGAAAAACGATTGCCAAAAAACTGGATATTTCCTTCATTTTATAAAATATTGGTAGACCCTAAAGATTTTCAGCAGCAAAAATAAGGAATGTTGGTGTAAATCCTGTGTATGGAATTAGAATAAAAAACGATTAGAAGGGGAATTTATTCACTCCATCCAGGGATCCATATTGGTATTGGTACTTGAATAAATATCGGTATTGTTGTATCGTAAAATGGTGGTCAGCATTTCGAGTTGTACAATGGCTTTTTTGTCTGATTTATCTCTTGAAAGGATTAGATTGTAATCGTTGATAGCTTTGGGGTTTTGCTGGATTTTCATATACAATTCGGCACGCAGGTGAAGCAAAGCGGAATCAAATTTTTTAACATCAATTAAGCCACTGATTCTGGTAATCAACTCCTCAATATCTTCTCTTCCTGCAACCTTGTCAACAAGTTCCTTAAGTTGTTTTAAATCTACCTTCATTCCAATCATTTGCTTATTCGTAGAAGCAAATATAAGAACTGGTTTCGATTACAGTAAGTTTGAAGTTCTTGCCTTCGGGAACAGAAAAACTCTCGCCAAGGTCACAGGTCTTCCACTCTTCCTCATCTTCTGTCCAAAAGCCAATTTTTCCGGAAGTTACAGTAAAGATTTCCTTTTTTAAGGAACCAAACGAGTATTCACCCGGCGCGATAATTCCAACTGAAAAAGATTGCATTTTGTCGTCATATGTAAGTGACATGACTTTGTCTCCGTGGTATTTTCTTAGTTCAAACATCGAAATAGGTTTTAATTAAAATGTAAATATACAGTTTTTTTGCATATGATGCAAATACTGTGAAAAACAGCTGTTCTTGCAGAAGGAAAGGACTTAATCACTTTTAGAAATTCTGACCATTTTGATTTCAATATCTCCATTCTCGGGGTAAATCGTCAACCAGTCGTTGTCCTCAGAAAACCATTTATACTGGTTGCCAACACGAATGATGAAATCGTTGTATTCTGTTCCCTTGGGAACCTGAACCACGAAGCCACCGTTCTTGCCTTTTTTACTACCATAATTGAAAATTATTTTGAAGGATTCTCCACCAATGTTTCTGGCTTTTATGAGGATGTAATTGCTTTTTCTGACATTGATTGGGAGTGGTTCAAAATTGAAACGCTCGGTAACTTCGGACTTGATGACAATTGTTTCATTAACAACATCAGTAATGGCGTTTACTTCGATCAGGTTGGTGATTTTTGTAATTTGCTGCTGAGGGTAATCTTCATCAGGTTTGATGGCCTTCGCATTTTTGTACGATTTGATGGCTTTATCGTAAATTTTTGTTACATAAAGCTTATCAGCGTCTGCAATGGCTATATCGTACTTTACTTTTGCTGCTTTCAAAATTTCAGCCAGGAATGTGTTACATGATGCAATGCGTTGTTTGGGATAAGCTTCAGTGGGTTTAATGCTTTCGGCAACTTTATATTGTAAAACAGCCTCCTGGTAATTCTCCTGTTCGTAAAAATTATTGCCCTTAACTAGGGCATCGTCATATCTTTTTTGTTGTTCTAGTGCCAGCTTTTTTAACAGGCTTGCAATTTCTTTCAGTTGTTTTTTTGGGTAGTCTTCTTTACTTTTTAGTTCAGTGGCTTTTTCGTACTCCATTTTTGCCAGCTCATAACTTTCTTCTCCAAAATAAACATCACCTTTGGCAATTGCTTCATCAAAAGCTTTTTGCTTTGTAATGGCTTTTTCATAGTTTAACTTAACAATTTTTACATCTGATAATTTCTTTGCGGCTATAGGGTCTTTTGGCTTTGCAAGGAGGGCTTCTTCGTAAGCTAGTATTGCCTGATCGTAAGCAGTAATTTCTTGAAGCGAGTCGCCTTTTGCAAGCAGTGCAGCCGAAATTTTTGATGCTTTTTCCTGTTCTATGCGTACGATTACAATGCTGTCAATCCGCGCAATTTGGATTTTTGGCTGGGCATCGTAAGGTTTAAGTTCGAGGGCATTTTCGTAAGCGCTTTTCGATTCTGAGAGTTTGTCTTCCTTAAAAAGCCTGATTGCCAACACCATTTGAAGGGCAAAAGCATCGTCAATTTCTTTTTGCTTTTCGGCATTGGCCAACAGCTGTTGAATCTCAGTTATCTTTCCGGCAGGATAGGTTTCCAGTGATTTAAGCACTTGTGCTTCTTCGTATTTTTTGATAGCCAGATCGTAATTGCCATCCGAAAACAGCCTGTCAGCTTCAGTAATCAATAAACCGTAGGCGGCATCTTTTTTATTTTCTTCAGCTTGTAAAGCAAATATTGTTTCGATGGCGGCAAGTTGATCTTTTGGGTAATTATCGTCCGGTTTGGTTTCCAATGCAAACGTGTATTTTTCCTTTGCCCGGCTGTATTCTTTTTCTTCGAAAAGTTTATCAGCTTCAAGGAGCATTTGCGCATAATTAGCATCGAATGCCTTTTGTTGATTTGCAAACCAGGCATTAATCTCGTTTAGTTTTGTTTGTGGATAGTTCTCAGTTGGTTTCAAAATGAGCGCCAGGTTGTATTCGGCCTTGGCTCCGGCATACAATTGAAGGGCCAGCAGACTGTCGGCAGAAGTTATTGAACGGTTGTAATTCTTATCCAGATCTTTTCGTTGCAATGCCAATTGATCGTCTATTTTTAGGATCATATCAGCAGGGTAGGTATTTTCAGGCCATAGTTTTCCGGCTTCCCTGTATTTTTCTTTGGCACTTAAAAAATCTTTACTAATGTACATTTCATCAGCCGCTTCCACTTGTTTGTTGTATGCCTGTTGATTTTCGGCTTGTGGTCTGATGGCTTCAATTTTGGCTGCTACATCGGTATTGTTGGGAAATAGTGCCTGGGCAGTTTCATAATGTTCGAGGGTTGTTGCATAATCTTTCACCAAAAGATAGCGGCTTGCCAATTCCATTTCTTCATTAAAAGTAACGAGATTGACTTCTTTTTCGGCTTGAAGCAGTTTTGCACTTGCAATTTTTTCTTTTGCTAAAGTCCGTTCTGGAAAAAGGATTCGCGCATTGTTAAAGGCATCAATAGCTGCGGGATAGTTTCTTGATACCATCAGATCGTTGCCTTCATTCATCGATTTATTGTATGCATTAATCCTGTCTTTTTCTTCGGTTTGTATGCGTTGGATGTCTGCTATTTTCTTCAGGGCATATTCATCATTGGGAAGTATTGATAATGCTTTTTGGTATTGTGCTTCCGCTTTTTCCAGTGCGCCTTCTTCGTAAAAAATATCAGCGATATCAACAATGTCGAAATAGGCTTCCTCCTTTTCCATACCCGATTTTAATTGCGCAACAATGGTGGCAATCTGTTCTTTGGCATAAGCATCGCCGCTCTTGTATTTAAGCGCCATTTGGTAGTACGCTTTGGCATCCAGATACTTTTTTTGCTGGTAATTTTTATCAGCCAAAACAATGGCTTCGTCGTAAGTTCAATCTGTTGTGCAAATAGGGGAGGAATCAAAGCGAATAGCACAAGAAGTAATGCCAACAGGCGGGGTAAAGCAAGTTTTTTTATCGTAAAATAGAGTTGCATTTGTTTCAATTCAATTGCTTGTTTAACGTTGAATGTCCTTAATTATTCTCTGAAAAAACCACACCATCACGAATGGTCATTTTTCTGTCTGCCATTGCTGCCAATTCACGGTTGTGGGTAACAATAACAAAAGTTTGTCCCAGCTCTTTTCTGAGTTTAAAGAAGAGTTGGTGTAAGCCTTCTGAGGACTCAGCGTCCAGGTTTCCCGATGGCTCGTCAGCCAATATAACGGTTGGCTTGTTAATCAGCGCCCTTGCAATGGCCACCCGCTGTTGTTCTCCTCCTGACAGTTCGTTCGGTTTATGTGAAGCACGTGCTGCAATTCCCATCATTTTGAGTAAGAGGTTGGCTTCTTTTTCTGCTTCATTTCTGTTCTTCCCAGCGATAAATGCAGGAATGCAAATGTTTTCTAAAGCAGTAAATTCGGGCAATAGGTGATGAAACTGAAAAACGAATCCGATTTTTTGATTCCTGAATTTTGAGAGTGCCTTGTCATTAAGGGAAGAGACATCTGATTCTTCGATAATTACACTTCCCTGATCCTGCTTTTCGATGGTTCCTAATATCTGCAATAAGGTTGATTTTCCTGAGCCGGAAGCACCAACTATAGATACGATTTCCCCCTGGCTAATTATTAAGTTAACACCTTTTAAAACCTGGAGGCTACCGAAAGCTTTGTGAATATTTTGGGCTCGAATCATGTTGAATAAATGAGGGTGCAAAGATAGGAAATGAATTGTGAATGAAAGTTTGAAATTATTGCCTGGGTAAAAGAATTACCAACCAATTGTTTTTTTTGGTTCTACTAGGAATTTGGTGGAATGCTAAAAAATACTCAACACTCAATATGCAATAGTCAACACTCAAGTGTTTATACCATTTGCACTACAAAATGTGCTGAATTGAGTCTGAAAGTTACACCAAAAAACTTACAAACTAACATCACAAATTACACGAATAACTTTTTGGATTCAAAAAGCCAAATTCGATAAATTCATTTAATCCGTTGACTATATTACCTTTGACAATAAGAGGTATTCGCAAAGGCGCATTTTAATGTTTAATTGGCATTACACCTAAATTTATTTCTAAATACTAGGGATGCATACTGATTTATAAAACAAATATTTAGGAGATTATTGATGATAATAGACGGATTTTCAAATGATTTGAATGTTCGGTGTTATTTAGTCCCTCTCTCTTCACTTTTTTATTATTTATTGAGTGTTGATTATTGAATATTTATTTATCCATTAAAATACCAGTCGAACCGCATTTTTTTGTGTGATGTGGTTTTTGTTGTAACTGTAATTTTCGTTTGTACTGAAGTTTAATATTCATTTGAAATCCACTTTATTTGATGGTGGTTATGTTCTTTTTGTTATACATATTATTTCTTAACTGGAAGGATGGAAGGGTGGAAGAAGTCACTAAATCATCCAACCATCCTTTCTTCCTTTTTTCTTCCATCCTTCCAGTCGTATTTCGATGAAGCGCCCTATGGGTGCAATTCAAGTCCACCTTCTTTGAGGGTGGATTCTTTAATCATTATAAATTAGACAATTGCTTAATAATTTCAGGCTGCTTTATTATATTTGCGTATTAAAATCGATAACAAAATGAATGCATTTTTCAGCAAAGAATTTTATGGCAATACCGTATTGGATTGGGTAATTGCGATGTCTATTATTATCGCTTCCATTTTATTGGCAAAGTTGACTTTCTTTTTATTGGGCAGGTTTATCAAACAGTTTACAAAACGAACAAAAAGTAAACTTGATGACATCATTATCGATAAATTTGAAGAACCGGCTGTTTTCGGTATTATTATCCTTGGAATTTGGTATGGAATAAATTCCTTGAGTTTAAGTGATGGTGTTCACACCCTGCTTGTAAATACGTATTATTTTTTAATTACCTTCAATGTTGCATGGTTTATTACCCGCTTGTTGGATGCTATAATTGAGGAGTATCTTGTTCCGGTAGTTGAAAAAACGGAAACTGACCTGGATGACCAATTGTTACCTGTATTGCGAAAAGCAATTCGCATCGCTATCTGGATACTTGCCATTGTAGTTGGCTTAAACAATGCCGGTTACGATATTGGTACAATAATAGCAGGCCTTGGTTTGGGTGGACTGGCCTTTGCCCTTGCAGCAAAAGATTCGCTCTCGCATTTGTTTGGTGGTTTTGTGCTCTTTACTGATAAGCCATTTACAATAAACGACCGGGTGCTAACAAATGGTTTTGATGGTATTGTGAAGGAAATCGGGATGAGAAGTACACGGATAAGAGTGCTTGATGGAAGGGAAGTAACCCTGCCCAATGCAGATATTGCCAATAATTCAATAGTAAACGTAAGTTCAGAACCTGATAGAAAAATAACTGTTGACCTTGCTCTTACTTATAAAACATCCACAAAACACCTCCGCTTGGCAATGGAGCTTTTAAAGCAACTTACTGTTGAAAACTCAAATGTTAATGAAGCAAAAACAGTAACGGCCTTTACCGAGTTTAGTGATTTTTCCCTGAAAATCAGGTTTATCTATTACATTAAAAAAGGCGCCAGTGTTTTTGATACAATGACTGAAGTAAATTTTGAAGTGCTTGAAAAGTTCAATGCTAACGGGCTGGATTTTGCATTTCCAACACAAACTATTTATAATGTAAATTGAAAGTGTTTTTGAAGAATACCTATTTCTTGGTATTGTAAGCACTTTAATACTACAATAAGTTTGCAGCCTTTAACTGAAAAAGCAAAGTAAAATGAATTTTTGGAAAAGCTTAATTGTACTTGCAGCATTTGTATTTATTGCCCCACAGTTATTTGCCCAGGTTGGTGGAATTTCGGGCTCGAAACTCGGAGCCGTTTGTGTGGATGTAGTTGATCATAAAAAGATAGAATTCGAACCCGCTTTTTATCATACAAGGGCTTCAAAATACTGGAACGACGAGAGTAGTTTGCAGAATTTGTACAGTACTGGTGATAGTGTCAGGACGGTAACGGGAATGAATTTTAGGTTCACCTACGGTCTTTGGGACAGGTTGGAAATTGGTGTCAGTATATCTACAGATATGGCAATGAGTAATTGGGGTGCAAGGTTTGTTGCATTTCAGAACGAAAAAATTGGTGTGGCCATAATTGCCGGTACCAACATTCCATTTGGAAATGGGGATATTCATCAGAAAACAAGGTTCTCAGAACTCTTAACATCAGTTGGTGGTGGGGGTGTTTTTACAGCCAGTTTTACCGAAAACCTCTCTCTTGATTTTGTTGCACAGTATATGACATTTCTAAAAAAAACAGACAACAACAGCAAAGGCAGCTGGTATTTTAATGCAGACCTTGGGTACTATTTCTTCAACCGTCAATTACAAGTGATTGCAGGTTTGGGCTATCAGGATGCAGTATTTGAGAGTTTTACGAATCAAATCTTAACAGTCTATCCCGGCATTACTATCGAAACCGGAAAAAATTACATCATTGTAATTAGTGCTCCTTTTGATGTTTATGGTCAAAACACCCTGAAAAATGCAGGCATTAATTTTGCTTTGACACTAACTTTTAATTAGAATTGGAGATTCTTCCATAAAACGGTTCCTGTCGAGGGAAGCAAAGCGACGAGATATCCCCTGAGAGACAGGGTTTCGCCTTGGGGATTTCTCTCCGCCCAAAGCGGATTGAAATGATAATTGTTTTTGTTGGGTTGGAGTTTATAGCTATCAGGTTTAAACCAGGTTTTTGTATGAATAAGGATTTTAAATCCTTTTCCCTTTGCATTCAGATTTTCAATCTGAATGAGCCTGAACTTACTCAATTATCAATTTCCGGACAACCGATGTTTGCTTTGTTTGGATTTTTAAGTAATAGCTCCCAGCGAGATTGTAAGCAAGATTGATAGACAGTTGAGAAGTATTTGGCGGGTACTGTTCTGCATAAAGCAATTTACCGGTGACATTGAAAATTTCTACTTTTTCAATGTCACTTCCATCAATATGAAGGGGTTCGTTGTGTAACGGATTGGGATAAATATTGATTGCTGGAACAATGTTTTCTTCAACACTTAAACCGGCAATCCGAACAGAGAGATAAGCGGTATCAGTTGCACATCCTGCAAGATTGTGGGCAATGGATTTGAGGGTTCCGACTCCGTATGTTCCCCACAAAACCCTGATTTGATTGGCGGAGATCGTATCGGTAATTCCCCCATTTACAACTTCAAAGGAGTAGGTGAGGCCCTCGTTTTCCGGAACAGTGTAAATAGCTGTATTAAATGCCAGTATAACTGTGTCGCCAATAATTGAAAAATTATCTGGATAGTCCATTACCAAAAGGTGCATGCTGCGAAGGCTGTCTTTACCACATTGGCTGGTAAATGATTTTTGGTCACTGCCACTTTCCGTATAATAGTTGCCTTCCCACAATAAACTGTCGCCTGTACAAATAAAAAAATATTGCTGAATATCAAAATCCTCACAAAGTTTAACTACCCACATATCTACATTTCCCGAAGATTCTTCCACATCTCCATCATCAGATGCTGTATATCCTGTAATAAGATAGCCAAAGTCTTTGCTATAAGTCATTGCGTTGGCACCATCGGTTTCACTGCCACCCAACGACCGTGTCCAGTTAATTTGGCCGTTGCTGTATGTTTTTACTATCCACATATCGCTCGAACCGTGGTTGTCGATAACATTATTGTCGTAAGAAAAACTGTAACCGGTTAGCAAGCATCCACCGTCCATATATTTTAGCTCTTTGAGCACATCGTTTTTTGAACCACCATAAGAACGTTGCCATATAATACTTCCAGTTGAATCGCAGGAGACTATCCAATAGTCATCAAAGCCAAGGTTTTTACTTACATCGTAATCCGATGATTTGGAAGTTCCTCCCAGGATAAAACCGCCATTTTTATTCAATGCGATGGCTGTTCCATTTTCGCTGTCCGACCCACCATAATTTCGTTCCCAAAATAAATTTCCTGATAAATCAATTTTGGCCAACCAGAAGTCTTTTCCCCCGTAGTTATTGCCAACATCGCCATTTGATGAACGGCTGCTGCCGAGCATTAGAAAACTGCTGTCATTTAGTTGTTCTATATCCGAAAAGGTTTCATCTTCAGAACCACCGTAAGTGTTTTCCCATTCGATGTTGCCAAGTGCATCTATCTTCAAAAGCCAAAAGTCGGTGCCACCATGCGTTTCGTTCACATCTCCATCTGTCGATTTGGTAGTTGCTGCGATGAGAAAACCATCGTCATTGGTTTGCATTATATTGTTTCCAAGATCGCGTGAGGTACCACCAAAACTTTTTTCCCATTCAATGTTACCGTTTTCATCTATTTTCAGTACCCAGCAATCGTCCCAACCTTTGTTTTCGCTGACATCCCCGTCTGATGAATTTGAATAGCCGACAAGTATAAAACCACCATCTTTGGTACTTAGCATTTTACTGGGTATTTCGTGTCCCGAGCCTCCGTAAGTCTTTTGCCAAACAAGATCGTTTGTTTCATTTACCTTGGCAATAAGATAGTTGACAGTGTCACCACCAGGAAAAATATCGCCGGCAATAAGATATCCGCCATCAGTGGATGCCGCTATAGTCCGCCCATAATTATCAGCACCTCCGCTGATGCTTTTTTGAAACATGATTTCCGGGTTCTGTGAGATCAGTAACTGGCTAAGAAATACTAATATAAATAGGAGTAAAAGATGGTTTTTCATGGGCTTATTTTAAAATGCGAATATACTTTAACCAATCTAATGACAATAGTTTTGGTGATTTGGTTGGCAGGATGAGGATTTTTTTTGAGGCTGGTTACAAATTTATTTCATTCGCTAAAAACAATTGCACGGTAGGTGTAGATTTCAGCATTTTTCCAGCCATCCCATCCAATGCCGGCTTTGTCCTGCGAACAATGACCCAGAAATTCTTCTTTGGTCCATCCTGTCTCGATAGCAACTTGTGGCAGGAAAGTGCCGCTTTGCTTACCTTTTATGATGTATATGCCATCCCTACCCAATTTGATTTCATCAATTGATTGAATTTTTTTAAGTGGTGTTAAAACAGAGATTTCGATTTCAATGACATCCATTTCATAGGGTTTTACTTGCTGAAAACGAAAATCTTGAGTAGCTGCTGCAATGGCCATTTTCTGAACAACTTTGTATAAGGCTTCCTCGCTAAAAAACCGGCCAATGCAACCACGTAATTGATGCTCCTTGTTCAGTGTAACAAATGCACCACTGCTTTTTTTCAAGTTGTCGCTAAACTGTTCCGGGTCCAATAGTATTATTTCACCAGTGTTGAGGTATTCTTCAATGGTAAGCCGGGCAATATTGATTAAATCTTCTTTGTCCTGCTTGCTCAGAAAATCGCTGCTATGGTCTATATTTTTTTGTGTGAGTACGATTGAAAAATATCCAACTACACGGTTTTTGTCACCGAAGCTTACATCACCAGAATTGCGGTATTTAATAGGTGCGAATTTCACATTAGACATGTTTTCAGTCATGTAAAGCAGTGTAAGGAGGGCTGTTCGGCCGCAGGCAGAAGTTACCATTCCCGGATAATGCATGTTTGTGTTTTCGCGAATTGCCTTTTCAAATTCAGAAACATTGTTAGAAAGTATTCCCAGCGCAGTGAGGCTGTCAGCTTTTTGTGCATCGTGATATTTCGGGTAGTGCGAAAAATCGGAACTAATTATAAAAAGGTTGTCAGCATTGAGATATGGCTTGAGTGAACTTGCGATGGATTGCAGTGCTTTTTTATTGTCGGTACCAATGACAATGGGAACAATCTGAAAATTATCCTCAAAGTAGTATTGTAGCAAAGGCAATTGATTTTCAATGCTGTGTTCGTGCCGGTGGGCTTCTGCTAAGAAAATGAGATTGGGGTTCGATCCAATCAAACTATCGGCTAAAAGCGTGTTTACTTTCACCTCGCCAAGCGGCGTTTCATAATTTCCTGCCACGTAAATTGATGCCCCCGGAATTGCCATGGTATGCGATGAAGCAAGAATAAAAATGTTCTTGAATTTCTTTTTCGGAGCAACTTGTTTAAAACCCCATGCTGCAACCTTTCCAGAGTAGGCAAAACCGGCATGAGGCGAAATGATGGCAAGTACATTTTCCGTATTCAGTTTTTGGGTTTCAGAAAACAGAGTATATAAGTCTGACAACAACTGAGGGCGATTTTCTTCGTAGAATTTTCCGGCAGCATAAGCCTCCCTGTTAGCGGTTTTTTGGGCGAGGGATTTGTTTGGGATAATGCTTCCCAAAATAAATACCAGAAGAATAAATTTGAAAATCCGCATGATTACAGTAAATTAGCAACAAAATCCAAAGTTAGGTATTTCGCTTCATTTGTTTTGAAAAAAGTAGAAAAATATTCCGATTTTAATGTTTGGGCAAATGCCGAAGCTTTTTTACTGGGCTTCATTCTTATTGGTGCACAAATTATTTTGCTGCGCGAATTTATGCTCGTTTTTATGGGTAATGAATTGGTGATTGGATTGTTGCTTGCACTTTGGATGTTTATAAGTGGGGCAGGGGCATGGTCAGGGAAATTCTTGTGGGCACAAAGAATTTCATTCAATTTGATTCCCTTCTTGTTTTTGTTGCTGATTATTTTTCCGCTTGTTTCTGTTTTTTTCCTAAGCTATTTTCGGGATGTCTTTTTTGAAACCGGTAGAATGATCAGTTTTTACGAAACACTGGCTTACTCATTTGTACTGCTGTTTCCAACTTGTTTTATTGGTGGGCTTTTATTTACACTACTCAATTATTCGACTGAAAAGGGGGGAGAAAGTCCTCAAAAAATGTACGCTTATGAATCTTTAGGAAGCCTGGCAGGAGGGGTGCTGGTTGGGGTCGTTTTTATTTATCTGCAAGGTAATGATAATTTTCATAGTCTGGAGCATCTGACTTTGATTAGCTTTCTTTTTCTTGGTATTCTAAGTTTTAGAAGGCGGGAAATAGTGAAAAGTACGGGATCTTTATTCTTTGCTATTTTGGTTCTGTTGCTTGCCCAGTTTTCTGATTTAAGCATGATTACTCGTCAGTTTTTATTTCCTAATCAGATGCTAATCAGTAGCACAGATACACCTTACGGCAGCTTAGATATTACACAAACCGGAAGTCAGCAAAACGTTTACGAGAATGGTATCTTGATATTTGCCACTGACAATGTAATCGGAAAAGAAGAAGATGTGCATTATGCTATGTTGCAAAAACCCAATGCCAAACAGGTATTGCTTCTTGGCGGAGGTATGACCGGAACTCTTTTCGAAATACTAAAATACAAGGAAGTTGAACAAATAGATTACCTGGAGATTAACCCCTTTTTATTTGAATTGGTTGAAGAGTTTTCTAATAAAGCGAAACTTTCACGTATCTGTACAATTAATAAGGATCCCGTTCTTTTCGTGAAAAGTACAACAAAAACTTACGATGTAATTCTGATTAACGAAGCTGCCCCGGCATCGGCACAATCAAACCGTTTCTATACCATTGAATTTTACAAAGGATTGAAAAGTATCCTGAAAGAAGGAGGGCTAATATCAGCACGTTTACCTGCTTCCGAAAATTACCTGAGTGATGAGGAACTGGAGTTGGAATCAGTAATTTACAAAAGTCTTGCTGCTGTTTTTAAAGAGGTGATTCCCGTTCCTGGCAAACAGCATTATTTCCTTGCTTCTGGCACTGGTTTAAGCTTGAATTATTCTGAGCTGCTTGCCGCAGCGAAAATCAGTAATCAGTTTGTAAACGAGAGTTATTTAAACGATCGTTTGCTGAAAATGCGATCGGAAGCATTGTTAGGCGATTACTTAAAAAATGTCCCGCTAAACCATGATTATAAACCGGCAGTTTACTTGGTTTTTATCAAACAATGGCTTCATTTTTACCACAATAATTTTCAACCGCTCTTGATGGTAGCTGTTTTTCTGCTGTTTTTGTTATTTGCAAAACCGAATGTTGCTATAATGTTTACCAGCGGCTTCACCGGAGCTTCTGCTGAAATCATACTATTCATTGCTTTTCAATCGATGTTGGGTTATTTGTATTTGTTTCTTGGGCTGATGATTGCTGTTTTTATGGGGGGACTGGCAGTAGGTGCATTTGTGAGCCGCTATTTAAAAATGACAAAAAAAACAACATTGCTGTATGTTCAATTGGCAAGTGGACTGTTTCTTTTGATAATACCCATTTTGTTGTATTTGACAAAAATGCTTTCCGTTCCCATTCTTATTCAAACTGCGTTTGGATTGATGATGTTTGTTGTTGCCTTTTTAGTCGGTTTGCAATACGGATCTATTTTTCAACAGAAAAAATCAAATTCAGAAAGACTGGTTTCGCGCATTTACCCTGCCGATTTATTGGGTGCCGGCCTCGGAGGTTTTATTACAGCACTTTGGTTGATTCCCGTTTGGGGTATTTATTATTCGTTGATTATTCTTGCAGCTTTACATTTTATTACGATAGGGCTTGTCATCGTTAAACGAAATAAACTATGATTATTAGAAATATAAAGTTGTCCGCGCCTCAAGTTTGCATCGCTGTACTACTATGTAAATTAATATTTCTATCACATGAAAAAAGATTGGTTCCATTAAAAAAGATTACTTTTAAAGGGTGAAACGAAAACTCTCAAAACGCGATTTTATTAAACTCGGCCTTGCCGGGATGGGCGCTTTCTGTATGCAACCTCCGGTATTTGGAAAAGCATTGTCAAACATAATTTTACCAAAAGAAAACGAATTGTGGAAATGGAGCAAAGAGGCTGCCTATTACGTAAATACACCCAAAGGGGTTAAATGTAAGTTGTGTCCGCAAAACTGTAAAATTGAAGAAGGTGCGTTGGGTGATTGTCGCACGCGATTGGCAAAAGATGGAAAATTATACAGCATTGTTTATGGAAATCCATGTGCCATTCACATCGACCCCATTGAGAAGAAACCTCTCTTCAATTTTTTGCCGGAAAGTTTTGTCTATTCGATTGCCACTGCCGGATGTAACCTGGCCTGTCTTAATTGTCAGAACTGGGCGATTTCACAAAAATCACCTTACGAAACCCGCAATTATGATTTGATGCCCGAAAAGGTAGTTGAAGAAACTTTGGCAGCAAATTGCAAATCCATTGCATATACTTATTCGGAACCTATCGTTTTTTACGAATATGTTTACGATACAGCTAAACTGGCGCGTTTGAGTGGAATTAAAAATGTTTTTGTTTCGGCAGGATATATCAATGAGCAACCACTGCGCGCATTAAGCAAATACTTGGATGCTGCCAATATTGATTTAAAATCGTTTGATAACGATACCTACGAAATGCTAAATGCGGGCACATTGGAACCTGTTTTAAACACCCTGAAAGTATTGAAAGAAGAAGGTGTCTGGTTGGAAATTACCAATCTTATTGTTCCATCCTGGACGGATGATTTGGATGGAATCAAGAAAATGACTGATTGGCTTTTTGAAAATGGATTTCAGAATACGCCCTTGCATTTTAGTCGCTTTCATCCCGATTATAAACTAACGAACCTGCCGCCAACACCACTTGAAACTTTAGCTAAAGCAAGAAACATTGCTATCGAAGCAGGTTTGAATTATGTTTATATTGGCAATGTTCCCGGTAGCGAAGGACAGCATACATTTTGTCCTACTTGTAAAAATAGGGTCATCGAACGCAATGGATTTCAAATAAAAAGTATGCATCTTGAAAATGGAAAATGTACAAATTGTAATACTGAAATTGCCGGGGTTTGGGAGTAACAATTAAAATGACCTGCCAGTTGACCTTGCAAAGTCGGCTTAAAAATATCTGTTAAAAAATGATGAACAAAACAAAATCAAATACCTTTTCAGAACGGGTAATGAAATTCTATGATGCATTGCATATTGAAGAAGTACTTCCCGAGGGAATAGAAATAATCAATCCATATCAGCAAGCCGAAGTGAAAGAAGTTTGTCGCGAGTTCTATACAAAATATTACAGCGATAACAATGGCAGGCACTTGATTCTTGGAATTAACCCCGGACGTTTTGGCGCGGGCATCACCGGAATTCCATTTACCGATCCACAAAAACTTGCCGATGAATGTGGTATTGCCAATAGCTTCAATAAGCGCTCAGAACTTTCTTCTGAATTTATTTATTTCCTAATCAACGCCATGGGTGGCCCTGCCCATTTTTACAAACATTATTTCATTGGCGCAGTAAGTCCTTTGGGATTTTTAAAGAATGGAAAAAACCACAACTATTACGATTCTGCTGAGTTGTATCGTGCGTTGAAACCATTCATTATTAAAAACCTGGTAGAACAGATAGGATTGGGTATTACATCACGAAAATGTTTCTGTCTTGGGCAGGGAAAAAACCTTGAGTATATGAATAGGCTCAACGATGAATTGGGACTTTTTGATGAAATCATCCCACTGCCTCATCCGCGCTGGGTAATGCAATACCGCCGAAAAAAATTGGATTTATATTTGAGTGACTCTGCGAAGATATTATCTTTGGGCTGATTTATTAAATCATTATTATGAAACCCAGAATCTTTAATTTAGCTCATACCTTTTTCTTTTTAGGAGTCATTTTCGTATTGTCTTTACTGCCAAAAGAAATATTTGCACAAGAAAATCTGAAGATTATTTATACTTCTCCGTATAAATCTTCGCTATGGAATAAATGTGAGACAAATATAATTTTGAAAACAAACCGTCCTATTTCTGCGGATGAAAGGAAGACTTTGAGTCTGTCAGTTACAGGAAGAGATAAGCTTCCAATTGAAGGAGTAATCATTAAAACAGCAAAAGCTAACACAATAATATTTCAACCAAATGCTCCTTTTAAAGCGGGAGAACGGATTGAAGTGTCTTTGACTTTTCTCAAGAATGAATCAGGAGAATTGATTTCATTAACCGATTATTATTTTGAAGTTGAATCGGTGAAAACAGAAATTCCACAGACAGTATTGAAGCAGGAGTTTGCGTTTGTTGAGAAATATAGTTCGCAAAAGTTTAATATTCCTGATGTCAGTACCGAACGGGAATTTAATGATTTACCAGAAAGTTTTCCTGAAATTGAAATAACTGTAAACAATAATCCCCAAAGTGGGTTTTATTTTCTCAATGCTTTTTTTGCCGGAGGCTCAGGCGATCCAGCCTACATCATGATTCTTGATAGCACTGGTTTTCCTGTTTTTTACAGGAGTTTTGCCCAACAGGTTTCTGCATTTTTTTTCCAGGAAGAAACGGGAACTTTAACTTATTGGGATCATGGTCTACTGCATTTTGTTGAGTTGGATAGTTCCTTTCATGAGCGCTCACATTACAGTGCGAAAAACGGCTATATTACTGATGGTCACGAGTTAATAATAAAAAATAGCGGTAACTATTGGGTAATTGCTTTAGATCACCAGATCATCGATATGAGTCAAATTGTTCCCGGAGGAAATCCGGCAGCAGTAGTAGAGGGAATGATTCTTCAGGAAATTGACGCATCGGGAAATGTAGTTTTCCAATGGCGAAGTTGGGATCACTATGCAATTACCGATGCAGACCCAAAACTTGTGGATCTCACAGCTTCACTTATTGATTACGTTCATACCAATGCAATTCACTTTGATTGGGATGGTAATATTTTGATTTCCAATAGAAACATGAGTGAGGTTACAAAGATTGATTATGCTACAGGAAACATTATTTGGCGCTGGGGAGGACCCAATAATGAATTTGTAATTAACGGGGACGATCCCGTATTTTTGGCCCAGCACGATATCAGGTATATTGGCGATAGTCTGTACACCCTTTTTGACAATGGTATAATGGATTATAGACCCCATTCAAGAGGACTTGTTTTCAGTCTGAATCAAGTGAATAAAACCGGAATACTGGAACATGATTTCCGTGACCCCGATTCTGTAACGTTCTCTCGTTTTATGGGAAGTATGAGGTATCAGGATAATGAGAATTATTTGCTAGGCTGGTCAGCAAACTTATCACAAAATGTTGCGACAGAGTACGATCCCAATGGGCAAAAAGTATTTGAAATGTTAAGTGTCGATGAAGTTGGACTCGTTAGTTACCGTGTGCTAAAGTATGAATGGGAGACAAATATGTTCGATATTACAGAAGATTTTCTTGACTTTGGAAATGATGTGCCAGTTGGTGATTCAGCATTGCTTGAGGTCACAGTTATTAATATGGATGATGAAGAAATTGAAATAAATGATTTTCATGCTATCAACGGTGTGTTTTCGATTGAAACCATACTTCCACAAGTTATTCCCGCCGGAGAAACACAGCAGTTTAACATTAAATTTAAACCAACTGCTGATACTGTTTATGAGGACGTTCTTAGTTTATTGTATAACACTGAGAATTCAAGGGTTGCCAGTCAGATACGATTATTTGGAGGTGGCCTGATTACTTCAGTAACTGAAACAAATGATTATGTAAACGGATTGCAAATTTGGCCAAATCCGGCAAGTAGTTTCTCGATTATTCAATATAGTTTATTGGAGGAAGGACAATTTCAGCTTGAAATTTTTGATATGAGAAGCCGTCGGATAAAAGTATTGCAAAGCGAATGGAAGCAAGCTGGAAAACACCAGTTTCGATTTGATGCAGCCCGGCAGGAAAAGGGAGTCTACTTAATAAAAGCCAAATTGCTAACAAAGGGCAACCAGTATTTAAAATTTATCAAATTTGTACGGAATTAGCTTCGAAATTATTTTATTGTGGAAAAACCAGCGCATAAAAAAAGGAAACCTAAGTTTCCTTTTTTTAACCAATCTATAAAACTATGGGCTCTTGGGAAGAACCAGCCCTGGATTCTGTAAAATGAAGGTTTCGGTTACTTGCTTATTTGAATCATAATCGGATACCAAAAACCCCTATTACTGTTGCACAAAAGTAAATAATGTAGTTGGTGTCGTCAATAAGATAATTGCTGAAAAAGTTGTAGGTATTTTACCTACAAAATGTAGGGGAGTTTTAGATGGAATACGAAATAGCTTCCGAAAAAGCAAGGCAATACTAATCAGTCAGCTTGTTGTTTATGGCGTAATGAATTAATTCTGAATTTCTTGATATTTCCATTTTATCCATTATCCGGCTGCGATAAGTGCTTACCGTTTTGGCGCTAATATTGAGTTCTTCAGCAATTTCGGATGTTTTAAAACCTTTGACTATGAATTTAAAAACCTGAAATTCTCTTTCAGAAAGGAGTTGATGTTTCTCCATTGCCTTGTCAGAATAAATAAACGATGCCATTTTTCCGGCCACTTCAGCACTGAGGTATTTTTCACCGGAAAGCACCTTCTTGATAGCGAGTTCTAATTCTTCGGAAGCAACAGATTTTGTCAGATAACCGGATGCGCCGGCTTTTAATGCCCTGTTGATGTATTGTTCATCATTATAAATACTTAGCATCAATACTTTTGTTTCTGATCGGGCCTTTTTAATTTGTTTAAGTGCATTTATCCCCCCACCTCCCGGCATTGAAATATCTAATATCACCAGGTCATAGTCGTTGGCTATAACTTTTTTAACAACTTCGTGTGCATCTACAGCTTCATCGACCACACACGGTGACGAAAAATCCTGAATAATCTCCTTAATCCCATTTCTTACAATGGGATGGTCATCGGCTATTAATAATCTCATTTTATAGATTGGTTTATCTAAAATGGTATCGTAACGCTAACAGTTGTTCCAATGTCCGGCTTCCCATAAATGTATACATTCCCATTCCATACATTTACCCGTTCATTGATGCTTATAAGTCCAAATGAAGTTTCACCGTCAATTTGTTCCTGGCTTATACCAACTCCGTTGTCACGAATGGTAAAAGTACAACATTTTTCTTTCATTTCAAGCATTACTTCAACTTTGCTTGCATTGGCATGACGGTAAATATTTGTTAGAAGCTCCATCAAGACTCTGTAAATAGTTACCGATCTGTTGTATTCCAATTCAAATTCATCAGGTTTAACACTGATAATGCAAATGATGCCGGACCGTTCTTCAAAACGGTTAACTTCCGATCTAATCGTTTCTAAAAGACCAAGTTCATCAAGCATTTTGGGTCTTAACTGGAATGAAAGCTTTTGAACTTCCCGAACACTGGTGTCAATAATATTGTTCATCGATACGAATTTGTTCTTTAGCACTGCACTTTCCCGGGGCCATTTTTTTGCAATCCATTGCAGGTCCATTTGTAAGCCTGTAAGTAATTGGCCTAAACCATCGTGAATCTCTTTTGCAATTCTTTTTTTCTCATCTTCGTATTTTGAATCCATGTATTTGGTTAATTGCCTGAGTTGTTTTTCCGATTGTTGTAGTGCTTTTTCTACTTTCTTCTGTTCAGTAATATCCTCACCCGAACTTAAAATACCGGTAACGATGCCCATATCATCTTTTAATAGTGTATTGTGCCAGCGTATTATTTTCGATGTACCGTTTTTTGTGACTACTTGGTTTTCATGGTAACTAACGCCTTTTACTTTGTCATTTATTAATTGAGTAAAAACCGTCATTGTTTCTTTTTGAACATCTTTTGGTAAACAGGTTTTAAACCAATTCTTTCCAAGAAGTTTTCCTTGATCGTAACCAAGTAATTTGAGTCCGCTTTCATTTAACATGGTTACATTTCCGAAGGTGTCGAGTTTCAGAATGATTTCTGCCGAAATGTTTAAGTACTGTTCGGCAGCATTCCGGCTTTTAATAATTTCGTATTCAGCTTGTTTAATATCTTCAATGCTTTTTGCTATGTTAAGCAGATGAGGTATGCCACCAATACTAATTGGTCGAGTCGAGATTAATCCATGTATGATACTTCCGTCTTTCAAACGAAATTTGAATTCCATGTTTTTAACCTGCCCGTTTTTGTTCAATTCGGCAATAAATCTTTTGCGGTCCCTCAAATCTGCCCAAACACTAACTTCTCCAGGAGGTTTGCCAATTATTTCATTTCGTTTGTAGCCGGTAATATCACTAAACCCCTCGTTAATATCCAATATTATTCCGTCCTCTAAACGTGAAATACTAAAAGCATCGGGACTTGTTCGAAAAGTTAGCTTGAAGTGCTCTTCGCTAATTCGTAGCGACTTGTCCACCTGTTTGCGTTCTTTAATCTCAAGTTTTAATTCTTTTGTGGTTTCATTTAGGTCAGCCAATAACGATAATGTTGCAATGCGTTGTTCTTCACTTTTTTTAATTTGTTTTTCAAGTTCAACAGACTTTTCATGGGCTTTTTTTTCGGCCAGCTTGCGGGTGGTGATGTCTTCGATTAAAAGTTGAATAGAAATCACTTTCCCTTTATCCATGAAATTGGGAGTTACACGGTAATAAACATGAATGGATTTTTCCCACATGCTTATGTAGGGTGTTTCACCAGATACGGGTTTAGCGGTCTTAAAGCAACGTTTTATTGCAGCAGAAATACCTGATTTGACCAATGGAGGAAAGTTCAGAACCTGAATGCGTTTAGAGGCCTCCGTTGAGGGTGAACCAAGTAATTGCAAAAGGATGGGGTTAATTTCGATAACTTGTCCTTTGCTGTTTATTGATACAATCCCCATTGGTGCATTTTCAAAAAGTAAACGGTATCGTTCTTCGCTTTCTGAAAGTTCAGCTTCCGCTTTCTTACGCTCCGTAATATCATGCATAACACCTTCTATCAAATCCTCTCCATCCATGCCGGATTTATTATGAATCCCTCTTTCCCATACCCACTTTTCCTCACCTGAAGCGGAAATAATCCGATATTCCAATTCGAAGTGCTCTTTGGCAGTAGAAGCCATTTGGATACGTTGTTTTACAAATTCCCTGTCATCAGGGTGGATTAATTTGTTAAATGAAACCTCTCGGTTGCCAATTATCTGATCGGACTTATAACCGGTAAGTTGTTCGCAGGTCTCATTAATGTATATCATGGTCCATTGCTCATCATTTTTGCATAAATATGCCATTCCCGGTAAGTTACTTATTAGCGTTGAAAGCCTTGCCTCATTTTTCCTAAGGGCTGTTTCCACTTTTTTTCGTTCAGTAATGTTATTGAGCATAACCATTAAGGCTGTTTCGCCATAATAGTTAATCCGTATGGACGAAGCTTCGACTATTAATTCATCTCCGTTATTTTTTAGTAGGCGTTCTTCGATAATGGTAGAGGTCTGGTTTCCAGGGATCTCGGAATTCATAAATGAAGCGGTGATTGCATCCTCTACCTTTTTATGATCGTCTGGATGAACAAACTCCAGAACATTTTTTCCGAGAAAATCTTTTTCAGAGTTGTAGCCAAACATATTTACAATTGCTGGGTTGGCGTACACAATTTTATTATTTACGTGTACAGCTACACCAATAAACAAACCTTCAACAATGTTCGACGATTGCTCCTCATTCGCGTCCAGGTTTTCTTTATTCCACTCATATTTGATCAGGGGCTTTTCCAGTTTCGCTATTTTATCCTTCAAAAACTGAATCTCTTTAAGGAACTGATCGGTTGTCTTGTTTTTACTTTTCATCTGGATTTTGTACTAATATCAACAAATAGTTGGGGGCCTGTGCCCTAATATTTTGAATTAAAGTTGTTAAAGCGGTATTATATACTTTGGTTTTTTACCCAAAGCTTTTAGGATTTTATTAATTTCCTTTTTTAATTCAATCACTTTTAATTCTCTGCCAACAGCTGCATCGTAGAAAATTTGGAGTTCTTTATTTCTGTTTATCAAATCTTCCTCAGCCAATTTACGTTCAGTGATATCGTGTACAATAACTGAGAAAACTTCCTGATTATTTAACACCAGTTTTGTTTGGTAAATCTCCACATCCCGAACATCATCATTTGCAAGTTTAAACTTAAAAATATAATAGTTTTGTTTTCTTTTTCTTGCATCATTAATTCTGATAGCAATTTCTTCAGTCGATAATGTATTGATCTTGTGTATGTACATGCCGACTAACACTTCTTCACTGTATCCGAAAAAATTAATTGCAGCAATATTGGCGAAAATTATTTTTCCATCATCTGGATTTATCAACAAAATAATAGCTTCGTTATTCTCGAAAAAAGTCCGGTATTTATTTTCACTTTCGCGCAAATCTTTTTCCATTTGTTTACGCTCTGTAATATCTCTCCAAACTGTGTGGAGAAATCTTTCTTTCCCAATATTTACAGATGTTAATAGAACTTCTACAGGAAATATTTCGTTATTATTCCGAATGTGAAGCCACTCGAAACGATGACTTCCCTTTTTGTAAGCGATGTCCATCATTTCGTTTGCTGCTTCTATTGAGAACCTTCCATCTGCCTGAAACTTTGGTGATATTTGGGAAGGGTGACTGTTCAATAGCTCCTCTTTATTTGTAAATCCTAGCATTTCAACAGTAGCTTTATTGCAATCGACAAACCTGTCACCTTTAATGATAAGAATAGCATCGGCTGATCGTTCAAAAAGCGACCGGTATTTACTTTCACTTTCAAGAAGTGCCTTTTCTGCCTGTTTCCGTTGGGAGATGTTTCTAATTGTGGCATGAATATATTCACCGTCAGAAAGTGTCATTTTATTTAACGATACTTCTGCATCAAATAGTGTCCCGTCTTTTTGTTGGTGAACCCATTCAAAAATTTGTGTTATTCCCGCTTTGGCGGCATTGATTTTTATTATTGATTTTTCTTCTGAAAGTTTACCGTCTGGTTGATATTTTGGTGAAAATTCCGTCGGAGAATGTCCAATAATTTCGCTTCCCTTACAAGCAAACATTTCTAGCGTTTTCGGATTATAGCTGATAAATCTATTATCACGCACTAAGAAAATGGCGTCAGTTGAAGATGTAAAGAGGTTTCTGTATTTCTCTTCACTTTCTCGCAATTCTAACTCGATCTTTTTACGGTCTGTTATGTCCATCACTGACGTTACACGAACAATTCCCTCATCCTTATAGGGCATTGATTTCGCCTGAATGGAAATTGGGAATGTTGATCCATTCTGTCGTTTTCCAATTACTTCATAGGGTTCAAATTTGTCGTTTAAAGTATGATATTTTACAAGTTCCTTACTTTCTTCTGTAACTAATTCTGTTACCAACAGACCTATCATTTCTAATCTTTCTTTAAACCCAAACATTTTGACTGCTAACTGATTTGTGTCAAGACAAATTCCGTTCTTCGTAAAAAATATTGCCTCCATCGAAGCATCTGCCAGCGAATGGAACCTGTTTTCGCTTTCCCGCAATGCATTTTCTGCTTGCTTTTGCTTGGTGATATTGCTCACGGCAGTCACGTGTACGTATTTTCCTTTGTAAAGCATTTTCCTTCCACGTATCTCGGCAAAAAAAGTTGAGCCGTCTTTTCGTATTGCAGTTGCTTCATATGGATCTCTATATCCTGATAGTATATTTTTCATTACCATCTCGCGGTCTTCTGTAACAACCCATGCAATACCATTTTCGCCAATAAGTTCCGATAATGAAAAACCAAACATTCTTTCTGCCGTACGATTTTGCTCAAGGTAGACGCTATTTTCAGAAAAAAAAATTGCTTCAAAAGTAGCTTCAGATAAAATGCGGTAACGCTCTTCGGAAAGTACTTGCGCAATGATCGATTTCTTTTGTTTAGTTACTTCATCGTGAGTAATAGTTACCCATCTTTTTCCATCTGAATTAAACCCTTTTGCCTGAAAACTAAACCATCTTTCTTCTCCAGTTTTATTGCAAGAATATACAAGTTTAACATCCTCTTTTAAGCCAGAAAATATATTACTTATCTCCATTCCAACCGTATTAGCCTCTTTTTTCGATAAACCTGAAGTTTGCTGGCACATGCTTAAATAATCCAATCCAATCCAATCAGTTTCAGCGTTTATTTGGTTCTCAACTCCAAAGTCTATCCATCTTTGGTTTGCTATCACAATTTCCATTTCCTGATTTAAAACCACTACCCTCGTAGGGATAGAATCCAAAATGCTTTGAATGAAATTCCGGCTGCTTAACGATTCTTCTCTAGTGTTCTTTTGTTTCGTTTTCATTGGCTTTTGTTAAATTTAGATAATAAATAATTAAGATAGAGGTTAATGACAGATGCTTAGATTGCCGGACTGCTGTTTAAAAGGCGCATCGTCAATAAAAAAAATGTTCACAATTTGAACCGAACAAAGTTAATAACCTGAGTTCGATGTACGAAAAATACAATTTCCATAAAACACAAGGATAGTTTTTGTATAACTAAAGTGCTATCATTCAAATTAATGCAAAATCCAAGCCTTGTGAACTATAATGCAAATTTAGTTGAAATTCACTATCTGGTAGTTGAATTCCGTAAAGAAGTTATCAAAGCAATGCAGGGGCATACCCTTGAACAAGCTAACTGTAAAAAGCAAAGAAACAGAATGTTCAAGCACAATAACGCTGACGTTATTCCTGTTATTATTGCCTTTCACCCTGGCGGCTATTGCAAGCTTTTTTTATCAATAATAATTAAAAAAATTAGGGGAGCTATCTGAAATTTCCAGTCCACAAAAACTGATGTTCTATGTTGCGAGGCACACCTGGCTTACTACATAACTTCTCCAGGGGCGTATTTATCCCATTCTTAGGGGCTTCCTACAATATCTGGAGCTTCTGCTCTTTACTAAATGTTCTTTTTTGCCATTGTCATCAGTGGTAGTAAAAATTCTTTATTGGCACTACTTAATTTAGCATTAAATTTAAAGTAGCGAACATTAATAATCCCAGCCATTGGGTGCAGTATCAAGATCATCAATATACTTGAGCCCCGCAGGTAGATCCAAACAATTATTATCGAAGCCAAGAAATACCCCACGTGTATTATTAGCTACTGTTGACCCTGACACAAAAATAATAGTGCTTTTACGATTTGCAGGGATTGATAAAGTAATCGTCTCATGATGATTGGCTCCATAACTGTTAAACCCGCTGTTCCATGTGTCTGCTCCGTTAACAGCTATACTGGCTTTTTCACCAAAGGAAAAATAAGAAGTGCAATACCAATCAACGACCCAGTCAATGTCATTACCTGTTGTATTTTCAATACGAAACAAAGCCGTAGCAGATTTGCCATTTGTTGAAGAATACGAATACCATTCATCAGCATATACCATCGCATTTTTACCAGCATGCCCTTTATTTGAAAACAATGCCAATAATAATTGTTTATCTGAACTCATATTTGCTGCAATAGCAGCACCATCGGACCAATTGGATGGAGTAACACCTCCAAACAAATCAGAATTGTTATCCGCATACCATCCATTTGCCTGATTATATGTAGAAAAGGTTGCCCATCGGTAGATTGACCCTGAATATGAAGAGGTGGCTAAGGCTATCCACCCGGAGCCATCATAGTAATAGAGGCCGGGTTCATTATCAGTTTGATACACCATTAAACCTGTTGCCAGACTTCCTCCGTTTATGGCATTTCTATTTGCTTCGGTCATACGTGGAAGTAAAAAACCTTTATCAGTACTTTTTATATCCAACATAGCAGATGCATCCGGATTACTTCCATCAGTATTGATGGCCACCTGCGCAAGCCCGTTTAAGGTCAATAAGGCTAGCAGTATTACTGTAAAAAATAAACTTGTTTTCATAGTTTCAAGTTTTAACTAAGAAGCTGTCTAAAAACGGTTCAACATAATTCTTATGGCTGATAAATGTACCATAGTAACAGATGTTTGATTGAGTCTCTCATAATTTTTAGAATTCCTCCGATTTGTATCAATCCATGC
>QMPA01000011.1 GCA_003650365.1 Bacteroidota bacterium
ATTGAAAAAACTGATTTTCAAAAAGCAAGTAAGGTCAGATCAACTAGGGGACTTATGGTTCATGTATTTGGTAAGATTGCTGCAGCTTTTATTAATCTAATATTTTAACCCTTGATTCGCATATATACCAGTATGGAAGTCATGCCGGCCCACATGCCCTTACAAGTATTGAAAGCCCGACTACCGAATACAATACCGCAGTAGAACCGATTCAAAACATTACTTACACAGCCTTTAATAAGGTTGAGCAAATTTCTCAAACCCATATTGTCGATCCTGAAACAGGGGATGAAGCGGTTTATGCGATTGATTTTACCTACGGCCCTGATAATTTTCGAAAAAAAGCCAGGCATACCCTTGACAGGGGTCTGCTGAAAACAAAATACTATGTAGGCGGCAATTACGAAATTGAGGTGGACGACGGCGGAAACCAAACAAAATTGCATTATCTTAGCGCAGGAAATGGTATATTTGCCATTTACAAATGGAATACTGAGGGCACACAAACAAATAAGCAGATGGACTACATCCATACAGACCATTTAGGCAGTTACGAAACCGTTAGTAATGCCAATGGCGATGTGGTTGACAAAGTGAGTTTCGATCCCTGGGGCAGGCCGCGCAACCCAATTAATTGGTCGTATGAAGAATTCCCACTGGAGCATCTGTTCGACCGCGGTTATACCGGCCACGAACACCACGATATTTTTGAACTTATTAATATGAATGGCCGTGTTTACGACCCCTGGTTGGGCAGGATGCTCAGCCCCGATATTATAGTACAGTCCCCCGGCAACAGCCAGAGCTATAACAGGTACAGTTATGTATTTAACAACCCTTTGAAGTTTGTTGACCCGAGTGGATATTATTCAGGACCTTCCAAGGATCTGGCAAATGGTAATGTGGAAGGTATGGTTGGTGGCATGAACTTTTTCATAGGCCAGCGAGGGCAGGTAATTACCAATTTTAATACATTTGGTAATAGTGGCTTTAATATTGGTTATTCCACTGAAACAAAAACAACTGGTGTTTATGACGATGATGGCAACCGTATTGGGTTCACTACTGAACAGCAGCTTGTCGAAAAAGACGGAAAGGGTGGTAAGAAAGTTATAAATACTGATGGAACAGACTCAGAACAAGAAGATGTCGAGGAAGAAAGTGCTGAAGAAGAGGAGTTTAAAGAGGCGCAAAATGAGGGAGAACTAACATCTAAAGAATTAAGTAATGATTTTGCTGATTCGTTTAATGAGATTATTATAGAAGGATATGTTGATAATCTAGAATATGAACCAGATGGGTCTGAACAGGTTCTAGAAGATTTATTATACTCAGATGATCTTATATCAGAGGAACACGCTTTTGTCTTATCCCCTCTTGAAGTGGTACTTTCTACTACAAATGGTCAAATGACAAGTCAAAAGAAAGGCTTTGCAGATCCTTATTGGGGTGATCCCAGAGGAGTAAATGTTTATGATCCAGGTTATGAAACACCAATTTCAATAAACCGAAATGGCGTCACCTATATATTTGTAATAAAGTATCAAATACGTTATCATTTTTAGTTATGAAAAAACTACTATTTCTAATTTGCTTATTTCTTTCTGTTCTAAACTGTGCAGTATCTCAAAATAAGGAAGAGGACTTATACCTTGAGATATTGGAAATCGTACTTTCAGGTAAAGTTATTGAATTACCAAAAATGGATACCATTTATGGTGGTGATACTTGCATTTTTTATAGTAGAAATGATGGTTTTATCACTAGTACGGAAGAGCGTTTTGAATTTACTTATGGAAAATACGTAATTAAAGTTTGGCCAAGTGATCATGTGTTCTTTTTTAATATAAAAAATTATATTCAACTTAATAAGTTTCAAGTTTCTAATGACACCATCATTCTAAACCTTGAATTATTTATTAACAAGAGATCCACTGAAAATATAAATATTATTCTTGGCAAGAAAAGAGAAAGTTGGAGAATAAAAAAGAAGAAAGTGACCCCTACAGCTGCAAAACTGTAGCAAAGGAATTAACAAGTTTGGTCCATAACCACTTTTAGTCCAAGTCTTCCAGCTAGTCATCTGTGCTGGCAGGACTTGGGCTTAGCTTTTCCTACAAAAAGCCGGACATGGTATATTTGCAGAAACTGTAGCGTAGGACAAAATGGGTAAGCCAGGGCGCACAAACAAATAAGCAGATGTACTACATCCATACAGACCTCCCGATAGCTATCGGGATAGGCAGCTACGAAACCGTTAGCAATGCAAGTGGCGATGTAGTTGATAAAATGAGCTTCGACCCCCCTGGGGCAGGCCACGCAACCCCATCAATTGGTCGTATGAAGAATTCCCACTGGAGCATCTGTTCGACCGCGGTTATACCGGCTAAAATCGAGTTTTAGATTTTGAGACCCATTTGGCGAAAACAACCACTAAAAATTATGTTTGACACATAAATTACCCCATTTCCAGAAAAACGAGCAAAAATAGTCTACAAATTAGTTGCAAGCTGCTAATCCCACAAACACCTTGATTTAAGTCCACTATAATTTTCCTGTCGTCAAAAAACTACCCTTTACAGTAGGGTTTACCCTCCTCTTTTTAGGTGTTGACTTGCAGTGTTTTAGTGTTTATATTTATTCACTGAAAACAAATGAAAAGTGATTTCTGATTTAGAAGCACCTAAATTATTTTTTGAACAAAAGAGAAAATGCCATTGAATTATGATAAACCATTCAATAATTATCAATTGTTTAACTAAATCCCATTAAAATGAAAACAAAGCAACAAGTATCAATCAGATGGTTCTTTGCAAGAACATGCAAAGTATTAATGGTAACATGGCTTACCATCATCATGGTAGCCTTTAATTCCACAACACTTTACGCCCAAACCGAATTTCTTGCCGAAAACCAAAAGCAACAAGTTTACTACGATTCACTTTTAACCCTGCTCGGTGCAGACAGTATGCAAGGGACAGGCTACAAACAATACCAACGTTGGTACAGGTATTGGGCACCTAAGCTTTCCGTGAACTACGATTTCGATGATTACCAAAATGATTTATTGAACTATTCAAGCAGTTATGTTGCACCCCAGGGTAATGGCTCCGGCCCGGACTGGAAACTGATTGGCCCAAATGATGTTCCTTTTAGCGGATTTTCAGCAAGAGGGACGGGGCAGATTCATTACATTTATAAAGACCCAATAAACGAAAACACATTTTACGCCTGTTCGCCTGTTGGAGGTTTATTTAAAAGCACCGACAATGGAGATAGTTGGTTTAATCTTGGTACCGACAAAGGACTTCCACGGTCAGGAGTCTCCAGTGTTGTTGTTGACAGCAGAACATCATCTACACTATATGTAACTACCGGTAATGGCGAAGGATTTGCCGGTGAGAGAATCTGGCAGACATCCATTGGTGTTTGGCGGACAGACAATGATGGTACAACCTGGGAAAACATAGGTTTGGGTGCAGATACAAATGGTGACTATGTATATCACATGCGCAAAGTCATCGAAATTAAAAATAATACTGACAGTACCCATCTTATAGCTTCTACAACCGAAGGACTTTATGGAAGCAGGAATGCAAACAAATTAGAGCTTGATTGGGAAGAATTAATTGATGGCGAGTTTTACGATGTGGTTCAAGACCCTGTTAATAACAACTTTGTTTACGCATCAGGGTCAAGCAGTACTGGTATCTTTAAATACAATTTGAACAATAATACCGCAACTAAAATATTTGACATTGATACGATAAGTTTTCCATACGATACAATTGAAAGACCAGAATTAAGAAGAATCTCGATTAAAATAGCCGAAGCCATTCAAGATACCACCTATATGTTTGCATTAGTATCGATGAGGGACTATGATTTCACTACCATATACAGGTATAATCTTGCCAATGGGGTCTGGCACAGATTTTATGGGGACAACTTCCCTAATGGATATGCCAGAAAACTGGGCTGGGCAATTAGGCCAGGCTTAAACGATAGCAGCCAATTACAAATTCTGGGAAGGAATGTAAATCCTCTTAAATTATTCTACAATGGATTGAGCAACAATGATAGTTCCAAGGTAAATAAGGTGCACTATGATAATTCATCCAATGCACATGATGACTTTCATTATCTTTATTTCGAGGACAGCACTACACTTTGGGCTGGAACAGATGGTGGTGTTTACAAAGGTGAATTTATAAACGACACACTAATTGAATGGACATCCAAAAACAAAGGCCTCGGTGTAGCAACCATTGAATTTATTGATGCCAAATACGGATATGTAACAAGCGGACAATTTGACTGCGCAAGTAATATCTATAGAACTGATGATGAAATCAACTGGGAAGTTATTAATAAGCATAGTGGTGATGGTTTTCAAAATATTATTGATACGGGTGGTTGGTATTACTTAAGTGCTCAAGATGGCGCTATTAATACATATTTTGAGGACGAAAACCCAACATATTCACTATATATGCCCTGGGATGATGAAGTTAATCCAGACTGTACTTTGACAGGAGACAGCATACACACTTCCATTTTTTCAACATATTACATTAAATTAGAAGACAAGTTTTATGCTGCCGGACAAAAAGAGGTGATGATATTTAATTATGCCAATAACAATAAATGGCTTGAATGGTCAAATCTTAACAGCCTGATCGGCTGTGCCATTTCCGGTACATGGCGGGTTGCAGCTAAAGACAACAATGGAACCCACCAAATTTATGCAAGTGCCTACGATGAGCCGGGCCCTTTCCAACATCTTTACAAATCAATAGGTGGTGGTGGCCCAAACTATTGGGTTAAAATAAACAGTACCCCCGATACAGGCTGGATAAATGCCATCGAAATAACAGGCAATACCGACTCGGTACTAGTCTCAGTCGGCAGTAAATTTTACAGTGTAAACACCACCACTCCGGCCAGTCCCAATTGGCACGACCTGACATTTAACCTTGATGCAGGAACCATCAACAGCATTTATCGCAACAGCAGTAAAACCTGGCTAGCTACCGAACGTGGCGTGTACTACCTCGAAGACGAAACCAATAGCTGGGTTGACTATTCTTCCGACCTGCCCAACTGCGAGGTAAAAGATATTAAGGTAATCGACAAAAGAGTATATGTTGGAACCTATGGCCGTGGTGTGTGGTTTGCAGGTGCACCAGATTGTGGAAATATTGATGACGATTATGTGCTGGAGACTGATGAAACAGTTCCAGTAAACCTCACAAATAAATACTATCGAAACATCGTTGTTCCCAACGGTATTACTTACACAATTTATGGTACCGTAAAAATGGCTACCGATTGTAAAATTGTAGTTGAACGTGGTGGTAAACTAATAGTTGACGGCGGCACTATCACAAATGCCTGTCCCGACTTTTGGCAGGGTGTTGAAGTAAGGGGTAGCTCAAATGCCCTGCAAGATACCATTCACCAGGGCTGGGTAATACTCAAAAACGGTGCTACTATAGAGTATGCAAAACAGGGCATTGCTACCATTAAAGTTGAAAACTATGCAATCTACCTCGCTTATGCTGGTGGTGTAATAGAAGCCGACAGTTCTTATTTCAAAAACAATCTCGAAGATGTGGTGTTTTTTCCCTACCCGGAAGCTTATCCCACTTTCCCGATTATGAACAACAAAAGCTATTTTAAAAACACCGCCTTTGTAACCGATTCAAATTATTATTACTTTAGCGATGAACTGGTAAATCACATTCATTTGGAAGATGTACTTGGCGTACTGTTCGAAAACAATGTGTTCGCAAATACAGCAGATGTGGATTTGGTTGATGATTCTGACAGGGGAATAGGCATCATTTCATGGGATGCAGGTTTTATTGCCAATAACGGAGATGGCAATCCCTACGGCAATGTTTTTGAAAATCTGTATTACGGCATTAAAGCCTATGCATTCAGCAACCCCAACCGTCTTATTGATATTGACGGCAATACTTTTAACCACAACCGTACCGGCTGCTACCTGAGCGCGAAAACCTATGCAAACGTTAACAGAAACACTTTCAATGCAGAACCTGAAAGCAGCATATCTTCACTCTATTCGCATCCGGGTTACACCTTTTACACAGGATTATACCTCGACAATTGTACAGGCTACCAGGTGGAAGATAATGAGTTTGAGTCAGAATATGATCCGAATTATGGACAGGATTTGTCATACACAAGTATTGGCCTGGTAGTAAACAACTCCGGACCTGATCCGAATATGATCTACGACAACTATTTTCATAGCCTGAACTATGCAACACTTGCCCAAAATAAAAACCGCGACAAGAGCGAGGAGGCACCCGGACTGCAATACAAATGCAATGTATTTGAAGACAACTTTTTTGATATTTCAGTTGAGTACCAGGGTGATCCACACACCATGAATGGTATTGCTTTGCACCAGGGGAGTGCCGATACGTCACTGTTAGCACCTGCTGGAAACCTTTTTACAGAATACGATGATGTTGAGATGAATTATTTTAATATCTGTAATCATTTCTATTATCATTTACCACACGAGGTTGTAGGAATTAGTTTGCAAAGAATTATACCCAGAAAGCGATCAGATAACACAAAGATTACTCTTTCTCCAAATAATGCTAATGAAATGCGATTTTGGACAAGAAATGACGGATGTCCATCGAATCTAAATACCAGAACAGAAGGTGAGCTAAAAACAATGATAACAGATAATGAAGAAAACCGGAAAATCTATTCCGATTCGCTTGACAGCATGGTGGACGATGGCAATACTCCTGCTCTCAATCTGGATGTGTCCACCAGCATTCCACCAGAAACCATGGAATTGCGTGACGAATTGCTGGATGCTTCACCCTACCTGAGCGACACTGTAATGGCAAACGCTGCCGAAAAAGAAGATGTCTTGCCCAACAGCATCATCACCGAAGTACTGACAGCCAACCCCCAATCGGCCAGGGCCGATAATGTACTGAATGCACTGGACGAACGCGACAATCCACCAAGCGAAAGCCAAATGGCGTCCATCCATGCCAACGATACGGTTATCGGGGCGAAGGAACTTTTGGAATCGAAAAAGGTATTTTATGCTTCCCAAAAACAACAGTCTGTGAACCGGCTTATTCGTTTGTATATAACTGACACACTTGTAGCTAAGAATGACAGCATTGAGGCGGCGCTCTCCAATATTTCAATACTAACGTCCTATTACAATCAGGCTTTTTGCCGCTTTAACGATGGTGACAGTTTGGAGGTATTGAATAAACTTGCTGATATAAATTCCAGTTTTGATTTAAATGATTATGAAGCAGACATGCATGATGCTTACAAAAATTATTTCGAGCTGTTGCTGGAACTTCAGGCAACAGGTAAACAGATCACTGAAGTTGACAGCACACAAAAAAACACTTTGTTTACCATCATGCAAAACAGCAATGAAATACTACAAGCCTATTGTCGAAACATGCTTATTCGTACGGATGGCCTGATATATTACGAGCCCTATTTATTGCCTGATACAAATTCAAACAAATCGGTAAAGCTGGAAACCCCTTTTACTGATTTTGATTTGGAACAAACAAATTACTTTAAGCTTTACCCCAACCCGGCCTATGATTATATTACCCTTGAATACAACTTGCCTTATGGTTCAGATAATGTAATAATGGAAATGTTAAATATGAAGGGTTTGCAGCTTGAAGTAGCAAGACTGAAATATATTTACGGCCAAAAAGTAATTGATTTGAGAGATTACACAGGTGGCATCTATGTAATTAGGCTTTGGGCTGATGGAAAAGTACTACAAAGCACGAAGTTTACAAAATTCTAGTGAAGTGAAAATTAAACATTTATTTTTAGCTATGATTACCCTCATTCCTTTGCTGTCAATTGGGCAGCAAAGGTGGGAGGTAACTTTTGGGCAGCCTGATAGGTATGACTGGACCAATACAGTTATCGAAACGTATGACCAAGGCTCATTTATCTCCTCTGATTATTTTCATCCAAATACAGGAAAAAAAAAAGGTTTATTAATGAAAATCAATGTAAATGGGCAAATTTTATGGGAGAAATATCTTATTAATGAATCAGAAGGTATAGCATCCATGAGCTCAGATCAGGATGAGAATGGCAATACTGTTATCGTAGGTTTTACAGAGAATACACCATTTATTTTATTGTTAAACCCCTGCGGTGAGAAATTATGGTGCAGCAAAGTACATATTGATTATTTTGATTGGGGAGGTGAGTTTTCTGACGTAATGTTTTTGGAAAATGGAAATATCCTGGCAATGGCATTCATGCAGAATTCTACCTGGGGAAGCGACAAAGTATTCTTTTTTTGTTACGATCCGTATGGTAATTTATTATGGAAAAAGCCCTATGGAAGAAAAATTGATCATCCAGACCTGCTTGATCCGATTCCAATAACCTTTACGCAGATCGATAATTTTTTCATCATTTCAGGCTTTTGTTGGTATAAGTACCCCGTACCCGGTTCAGATTATTGGTTGCGGCCTTTTTATTTAAAGGTTGACAGCCTTTTCAATGAAGAGTGGTTACTTGCTTATGGGGTGAGCGATTCGCTATTAGGTTTGGGCACAAGCAGTATACGTGATTATAATGGAAAAATTGTTGGTGCTGCACAATACTTTCCCGACAATGGTGATGATCGGAATGCTCTTATTGCCGGATTTAATGATCAGGGGCAGGAAATAGGCTATGTCGGTATCCCGAATTCTGAATTTGATTCAATATTAATAGGTAATATGGTATGGGAAATGGGGAAAACGGAGGATTCCAATTATTTTACACGCTCTATTTATGATTATGATAACATTGGCACTAATACAACCATGAACACAGTAATTGATACGCTTGGCAATGTTTTAGACTATTTGGTTATAAGCCCTATCACAAACCCTGCATTTGGTGAGCTTGAAAAAATGACTGATGGTACTTTCTTATCAGTAGCCAATCAGTATGAAGACAGTTTGGGTTCAACTACCGATATTCTTCTCTACAAACTCAACGCTGACCTTACGCAAACCGACTACGATAACAATACTTACGTTTACGACAGTTTGTGCGATGAACTGCCAATTCTAACGGATACCATTTATTTGGATGATTGTGGCATTATCACAGGTATAGAAGAAATACATACACCACAGGAATATTATTCTTTCATCAGAACCATTCCGATTGATGCTTTCCCCAATCCTGCAATAAGCGATATTGTGTTTGAACTTGGGAACACCGGACTTCATAAAAATATCAGGCTTTCCTGTTTCGATATCAATGGCAAACTTATATTTGAGCAGTTGGTTCAGCCCGAACAAATCCGGGTTAAATCAAGTGTTGCAAACTGGAGAAGCGGCATGTACATTGCTGTAACAAGTAGCAGCACCGGTGGTACGGGCAGCGCAAAGTTTGTTGTAAAATGAAAAGATTCATAATGAAAAAGATACTTCTACTATTATTAATTATGCCCATGCTTGCTATTTCGCAGCAGGAAGAGAGCAAAATGCCACTGAATCCATACGCAGACATAGCATTTAGCGACGGGATTGTGGTTTACACACTTGGCCAAAACCAAGCCATACTGAACCCAAGGCTTCTGCCAAAAGTGTATGATAAAAAACTTCTTCGTTTGCGCTTTAGCAACAGTTTCAATAGTGTTTCTGGAAAATACATTGCCGAAAGCCAACAGTCCATTCGTGATTACGTGGATACAGAACTTGTCACCCTTCGTTCAGATAAAGAGCAAATAGATTATCTGAAACTCTGTGCCCTGTTGGTTGTCTGGGACAATGAACTTAGCAAACATGCCCAAACGGAGTTGGCAAAAATTGCTTCAACAGGAAATAGAGCTTTGCAGAAAAATGTGGAGTTGGTGATTGGGTTGTTGGAGCTTTATGAAGAATACGGAAAAGGAAGGTGATTTTGGTAAAGTAATCGACCTGAGGAAATACCAAAGCAGTATTTACATCCTCTGCCTCCATTGTGATAGTGGTGAACTCCTCTAGTCCAAGTCTTCCAGTCAGGCCATTGTGCTGGCATGACTTGGGCTTAGCTTTTACTACAAAAGCTGAAAATGGTATATTCGCTATTTACAAATGGGTTACAGAGGGCACACAAACAAATAAGCAGATGTACTATATCCATACAGACCACCTGGGAAGTTATGAAATTGTTAGCAAAATGCCAATGGCGATGTGGTTGACTGTTTTATAAAACTAAGGATGAACCACGTTGAGATAGATAATTTTTAAAAGGGATATCACTAATTTTTATATTTAATTCCTCGCATTCGCACCACCCCAACCCCA
This sequence comes from Bacteroidota bacterium, assembly GCA_003650365.1. Taxonomy (GTDB): domain Bacteria; phylum Bacteroidota; class Bacteroidia; order Bacteroidales; family F082; genus B6-G9. The sequence goes on from QMPA01000011.1 coordinate 10,344, forward strand.
TTTCCAGAAAACAACTCAAATCACAATTTGCAACCCAGTATTTTAATAACACGCCCACAACCAATAGGGTAGTGTTTTTTATTGTAAAATATCCTACCATTTAGGGTAGATTAAAAACCACCCTTTTCCCCCCTTGACTCGTGCCTTTTTCTTGTTGAATTTTATGAGAAAAAAGCCATGAAGAAATTAGTTATGACATTGTTAGTAGTAGTTGCAGCAACCACACTAACCACAAAATTATCAGCAACGAACCCTATTGTTTCAAGTAGTTTATTGACAATAGCAGAACCTACCACTTTTGTTGAGGTATGGGAGACAAATGCCTTTTTGAATACTAACCCTTTTTGTTTTGATCCTCTTACTCAACGAACAATGACTATGGGGGAGAAGAAAATGAAGGTAAAAGTTGATGATAATACACCTGTTAGTACTGCTACGGCTGAGGTTGAAATTTATTCTCTTGATGGAATAGATGTTCTGGGACCATTCACAGTAACTGAGGGCGTAGTACTTGAAGTTGATATTGATAATCGTGAATGGGGAGTGAGCACTTTAGAAGTAAGTCAAGGGGCTGAAATATCATACTGGGTTGAGTGATTTTACTTTGTAGCACAAACAGTTTTACAGATACGAAATTGGTGCAAATATTTTTCAAACTAACCTATAGAAGATGCTTTGTTTGAATACGCTGTTAAAAACTAATTTGAGGTAAAAAGAAAACCCAGTATTAGCCCCTTCTTAATATTTTTAACTTTGTAATTATTTGATTGTGCACAATGAACTATTTCCAATGTAGTAACCAAAAGAAAAATTATCGTTTAATACTATTTTTTCTTTTGGTTGCTTTTTTTTATTGTTATCCTATCATTGCTTCAGAGATAGATTCAAAGATTGACTCAACCCTTAAAAAAGCGAATAACTTTAGAAATGTAAATAGCGATTCTGCCCAATATTATGCGATTGCTGCACTAAATCTATCAAGAGAATCTCATAATCCAAGAATGGAATATAAATCACTAATTTACTTAACAAGATTTAATATCAAGGCCGGACAATTAGGAGAAGCAATTTTTAATTGCGCAGAAGCAACGAGGATAGTTGAATCTAATAATTTTTTAAATTCTAAAGTTGAGGTATTAATGTACTCTGGTGTTGCGTATCAAGCCATGGGACTTTCTTCGGATGCATTGAATTTATTTTTAGAAGCCCAAAACCAGAAATCAGATACGATTAATTATAACGTGAGGATTGATCTCGACTTTTATACAGGTTCAGTTTATGCAGACATAAATGAGTTTAAGAAATGTAATGCATACCTGCATTCAAGTATTTCACAATCAATAGAGAATGATTATATATTGGGAGCTTTAAAGTCTTATCTTTTATTATCCAATACCTACAACAATGTAGATTCTATTCGTAAATATCTTGATCTGGCAAATAGTATAATCGAAGAAAACCCCAGTTTAACATACGAAAAAGTAGTCTTAAGAAATACTCAGGCTCTAGTTAATAAAGCCATCGGTAATCTTAAGTTAAGTAAAACACAATATCTAGAAGCTATCAGTATATCAAAGAGGACTGGTTACCAAGAAAGCCTTTCTAACCTATACAACAATTACGCATATCTATTAATGGAAGAATCAAAATATGATAGTGCCAAAAACTATCTGGATCATTCACTTGAAATCGCAATAAGTATTAAGAGTCTTGATATGGAATTAGAAATTTATGATTCTTACAGCGATTATTTTGAAAATATTGGCGATTTTGAGAGTGCCTTAAAATATGCTGATCTGTTTATTGAAAAAAGAGACCAATATCGAGATCAGCAACGCATTCAGCAATCCCTTTTTCTCTCAGCTGTTTTCGAAACCGAGCAAAAAGAAAAAGAAATCTTGCAACAGGATACTGAAATAGCCCGATTGTGGATGATTATGTTTGGGGTACTGGCATTTTTAGCGGCTGCCATTGGTGGTGGTGCTTATCTCAGACAAAAACTCTCATTAAGCAGATCGCGACTGGAAACAGTTGAAAAAGGAAAGGCATTGGAAATTGCAGATGCCTTGATACATGGGCAGGATGCTGAGCGAAAACGATTGGCAATGGATTTGCATGATGGACTGGGTGCCAGATTGGGTGCATTGCGGTTTTTAGTGGATGGTTTCTTTAAGTCCCATGAAAAGTTTGAAGAAATATCTGATTCCATAGTGAATATCCATCAAAACGTACGTGATCTCTCCCACAGAATGCTGCCAACAAACTTGGAAAGTCTTGGTTTGCTTATGTCCATCAAAAATATGGCTTCATCAATTAACAAATCTGACAAGTTTGTAGTTGAATTTGAAACCAATTTTGATAAAAGATTGACAAACAAGCTGGAAACAAACCTCTATTATCTTATTTATGAATTAATCAATAATGCTACCAGGCATTCCAACGGAAATACTATTTTTATTCAACTTTTAGAACATGACGATTACCTTAGTTTATCAGTTGAGGATAATGGAAGTGGGTTTGATCAAAAAGATAACACCAGTGGTATGGGTTTGAAAAATATAAAAACAAGAGTCGAGTATTTGGGAGGCCAACTCTCTCTCGAATCAACTGATTTCACGACACTATTTATGATTGAAATTCCAAATAAAAAGCTATGATTGATCTCTTTCTTGTTGATGACCATTCTTATTTGAACCAAGGTATATAAAGGCTGCTTTTAAAGAGCAGGATTACAACATCAATATAGTTGGTTCAGCGACATCGGGGATAGATGCCCTTGAACAATTGAAAATACTTGACGTTGATGTTGTTCTTCTTGATATTATTATGCCCGAGATGGATGGAATAGCTTGTTGTAAGCGAATAAAAGAATTATCTTCTGAAATAAAAGTAATTGCATTTACTGGCGAACTCAATCCAGAAATTTTACTCAAGATTTGGTTACAAAAAGCAGATGGTATTCTGCTAAAAACGTGTGGTATGGACGAATTAGCAGGTGCAATTAAAATGGTGATGAAGGGGCAAAAAGTAATTGGCAACAACGTGCCCGACTTTTTCAATTGTCTCGAAAGTAACGAAAGGGAAATGCCAAAGCTCACTAAAACAGAATTGGAAGTGCTAAAGTTATTAGGTACTGGCTTAACAAGACAAGAAGCTGCTGACGAAATGAATCGATCTGTTTATACTGTAGAGTCTCACTGTAAAAACCTGTTTGCAAAGTTTAATACAAACCGGATACATACGATATTGGCTGAAGCCAGATGTGCCAGGATTATTAAGTAGACTAACTTATTGCGAAAAACGAAACTATAAAACACCCTACCATTTGTGATAGACCCAATTTCCCTGTTTCCTCCCCTTGACACGCTATTTAAAAACATCTACTTTTATGGAACTATTTCAGAAGATTAATAAACTAAAAAAATTAAGTCATGACAAATATTTTTATAATAGACGATCACCCGGTAGTTATTGATGGTATCCGCTCTGTTTTTAGTGATGGAAAAGACAAAATAAAGGTGTCCGGATGGGCAAACTCGGCCAAGGAAGCACTTCCAAAATTGAAAAGATCACATGCAAAAGTGGTTCTTCTTGATTTAATAATGCCGGAATTCACTGGCGTTGAGTTTTGCCTGGTAATTAAAAACCAATTTCCTGATAAAAAAGTTATTGCACTTACAGGAGAACTAAATCCTACCATATTATATAACGCATGGATGAATAAAGCCGATGCCATATTGATGAAATATTGCGGAAAGCAGGAATTAATTGACACAATTCATGGTGTGTTGGCAGGTAACAGAATAATAGGGGACCAGGTTCCGGATTTTGATTATTATTTGCGATCAAACGGAAAAAGAGAGCAAAAACTTACACCCAGCGAGCAACAAATTCTTAATTTATTGGCAAAAGGTCTTTCAAGAGCTGAAGCGGGGAAAATTCTTGGTACAAGTCAGAATGCAATTAACTTTCACTGCAAAAATTTATTCAAAAAGTTTAACAAAAACAAAATAGTTGCTGTTATTGAAGAAGCAAAGCGACTGAAACTGATTTAGCCAGACAGAGTTTAGTTTACACTCCCAGAGTTTAGTTTTTTCTCCAAAATTCTTAAAAATACACAGCTATTCTTTGAAAAACGAGCAATTATTTTTGAAAAAGCCTAAAAATGACAGATTTTTCTTAGAAATTTCTTGATTTTTAGTGAGATATTGCCAAAAACAACAAACAAAAAGCTATTTTTAATGATATTTGAGAGTTTAGCGTAACATACACAGTAGTTATCGTAAATAAAAGAAGTATAACGTAACGTATAAAATATGTACCGTATAATAAACAGTATTTAGCAATACATACAAAATACATTTTTACTATATTTGCACTATTATCAACGAAAAATAGTGCCATGCCAAAGAAAAAACGCTGTCATTTCTGCAATGAAGAGTTTGAATACAAAAGGATCACAGCAAAATATTGTTCACCCGCCTGCCGACAAAATGCTTTAAGACGAAAAGAAAACCCAGACTTGTATGGACGAAACTATCCTATACATATTGATTTGGAGTATGAAGAGTATAGGTTTCTTAAAAAGAAGGCGTCAAACATTAGTTTATCTCCGGAAGAATTTATTAAAAAGGAAATCTTGAAGGATAACATTGAACGTTCCTTTCTATTGACACTTACGCTGGAGCAATACAGATCTATTGGTCTTACTAGTAATCAGGTTGCAGATACTATGAATATTCCTCAGGAACAGGTTCTAGTGAGATGGCTTCTTGACTGTGCAGATAAAGAAAAGAAGGTTATTGAAATTAAGTAAATTTCTATATTAGCGAAGATTTGTCAAGTTTCTCTTAGAACGATATGGCTAACCATTTTCAACCAAATTTGTAGCAAGAAAGTGTATGCCGTAACCTACCAATTTAATATTTCCAGAGAAACAAGTTGAAATATCACTAAAAATAATTGCAGCCCGATAATTACTTAAACCCCATCACGTAAAGTAATTATAGTTTTCATTTTGTAAAAATACTACCCTTTATAGTAGGGTGCACCCTCCTGTTTTCTCCCCTTGACAATCAGTATATTAAGTACTATTTTTATACAGGAATTAAATGAGGCATGTGTTTTCATCGCAAAAGTATGTACAAAAAGTTTTAGAAGTACAAACTGATTTCTATAATTGAGGCAGAAAGACAAGAATACTTAATTTCTTAAATGCTTTGGTCTTTTTTTTAAACAGTTTATAAAAAGTAATAATTATTAATCCAAAAACCACACTCATAAAAAATTTTCTATTATTTTTAGCATTATGGTTTTGTTATTAAATCTTAATGTAAAAGCCCAAACACAATCAATTACAGTAGACACAACAATTACTGCTGATTGTGAGTTTGATCCATTTAATTCGGCAGATGCAATTTATAGTCTATCTATTAATGGCTCTTTAACATTGAATTCTGATACCAGCCTTGTAAGGGTTGTTCTGTACGACACCCTTTTTAATGAATACATGGTCTACGAATCCTATCCACTAATAGCATCAGATTTATCTTTTAGCTTTTATGATGTTTGTGATGAAACCTGTTATTTAGACAGCCTTAGTCCTTACACGTTGGAAGTACAAATAATCGATGCTACCTTAAATTTGTCATCATTGAGTTTTGAGCCCAATTTTATCAATTCGGCTGATAGCTTACAAACTATTGCTAAACAAACCGTAGAATTGCAGAAAGTTACACAAATGCAAAGTATTATCATTCAGAGGAAGATGTTGTGGTTGCCTGATACAAACACAGTTTCGAAGATATCCTATACAGATAAGAAAGGGTTATTTGGAGTGAAATATAATATGCAGGGACTGGATTATTATTCAGGAGGAATATATATGTCTTTAGCTCCCAACTTTAAAGATAATGATAACTCAACAATTGTCCCCGAATGGGATTGGCGAAGCAGGCACGGCGCCAATGATCCAACTAAAACAGACTATTACTATGATATTAACGCTACTGGAGAAGGATGGATGACAATCGCCAAAGATCAGGAAATTAGAGAAAATTGCGGTGGCCTATGCTATATTTATGCCCCGCTTGGCGCTATGGAAGGATATACAAATATCTTTCTAAACAGACTGAACACACCCGATTTTATTAATTTCGATCTCTCTGAACAGCACGTACTTGAATGCGATGGATATGGTGGAGGTGGAGGACTGGAATGTATTAAAGGTCCGGTGGATGGTACAAATTCTTTCTTGAAAAATTATGGTGTTGTTGATGAAGATTCTTATCCTCACAATTATCCTGATGGACAGTGTGATGACCCAATCAATTCCCCTGATTATAGGTTAGAAATTGAACGTCGATCATCTGCAACTCCACCCCATATTCCCGAGTTAGTCATAAAGACAAAATTGATTGAAAAAGGGCCGCTTACTGCTACCTTACCGGATTATTTTACATTTGGAGATCATGCTATGGTACTGGTTGGATATGGAAAGGTTCAAGTCGGGGATATCTTGTATAATGGATTAGTAGGAGAAGTTGTAAAGGAAGGAGACCCTTTCGTAGGTGAAACATATTGGAAATTTAAAAACAGTTGGCATGGTGCCAATTGGGGTGATAATGGTTATTATTATCATCTGGATGATGATATAACTTTTGGACGGATTTCATATTTAATTGGAGTTGTTGATGATTTAACGACCCCCGAGACAGAAGAACCTGAATGTTTTGACAAAGACAATGATGGTTATTTTAATTGGGGGATATATGATAATACACCAAATGAGTGTGAGGAAGATTTTGAAAATAGAGACAGCGATGACTCCGACCCCCGCCTCGGCCCTTTTGATGAAGATTATTACAGCACTCCTGTTGCTCCACTTATGGAAGTATTTGATGATGCTAATCCAGAACCAAACATAATACCGAACAATACATTCTATAGTTTCTTCGATGCTAGCCTACCACAAGAAATAACACTTGCCTTCAACATCGTAAATAACGGTAATGCACAATTAAACCTCTACGAACCGAATATTTATTCGGAAACGGAAACTATCGAAATAGGTGGTGACGATGCAAATGATTTTGTTCTTGATGATGATGATTTGGAATTAATTATACCTAAAGGAGGAGGATCAACTTCATTTGAAATCACATTAACAGCCCCGATAAATCCACCAAAAATAGCCACTGTAACCATCCATGTAGATGAAGATGATATGGAAGATTACAAATTCACACTGGTTTTCACAGATTGCCTGCAAACAGGAACCACTGAAACAATTACAGGTATTGAAACATGGGATGAAGATAATGGACCGCATATCAAATTTGGTGATGTTAAAGTTGCACCAGGCGCTGTGCTGACTATAGAAACCGATGTTGCATTTGTAAATGGAGCAACCCTGATAATTGACCGAGGAGGAATACCTGATCAGAATTACGATATAGAACCTGGTGGCAAAGTTTATGTTGACGGGGGACTGCTCACATCATTAATTTGCAGCGATAACAATACCAATACCTGGAAAGGTGTTAACGTATGGGGTTACAAAGAAAATGGTAATGATGAACCTGTAAGCCAGTTTCCCGACCAGGAAGGAGATTATGCACAGGGACTTATTAAGCTGATGAATGGTGGCACCATCAGTAACGCTGAGGTTGGCATTGAAACCATTGGTTACATAAACGATAAAGCCATGGCCGAAACAAGCGGTGGTATCGTAATGATTGATGAAGGATCGATTATCAATTGCAACGAGGGTGTTGTTTTTTATCCTTACACAAATATTCATCCCTTTTATCCAACAAGTGAACCTTATCCTAATTTAAGTCATTTCGCATTGGCCAATTTTTACAATAGCAGAAAATTTGCCACCAAAAATCAAATCAAATTCACCGGTGTACATGGGGTCGAGATAAAAGGTTGCACTTTTGTAAATGAATATGAACCAAATCCTGTAGTATCCCCGATTGGTATAAAAAGTGAAGAAAGTGGATTTATTGTAAAGAAATATGTCCCCCTCCCCTGGGAAGGAGACCCTGTTCAAACTACATTTAAGAATTTTGACAAAGCCATCAGTGCCAGTAACAACAATTCTTATGGAAATATCAGAATCGATTCAGCCTATTTCGAAGACAACAAAAGGGGTATTTACCTGAGCCAGGTTAACAACCCCGTAATCATTAAAAACGAATTTAATGTACGCAAAAGGTTTTCTTTCTTTCCTGTATTAGATGATGAGGAAGCCATGGTAGGCCTTTACATTAATGATGATTCCGAGGGCTTTGTAATTGAGGAAAATGTGTTTTATTCGGAATTGCGTAATACTGAACTGCAAACAACAACCTGTGAAGGCATTACATTGAACAATACGGGACAAAAACCAAATGAAGTGTATAACAATTCATTCAATAGTTTATCAGCAGGCATTGTAGCTGCCGGTGAAAACCGCGATGGCGAAGGTGCAGGCCTTTGCATCAAATGTAACGATTTCAGGGATTGCTTATTTGATATTTGGGTTGTCCCGGAAAAAGATGAAAATGGTGATCCTATTATAGGACCTACCATTGGAATAGCTGAAAAACAGGGTCTGCCATCAAATGGAAACGGTAATCCAACACTGGCAGCCAGTAATACTTTTAGCAAAAGAAATGATGACCTCGGTGTTGTTAATTATGAAAACTTAGTGGATTGGAATGATATTGAATACACACATCATAGTACTGAAGAACAACCTAAAAAGATCAAGCCTTTGCCTTATACTGTTGGAGATGTTATTCCCATTGTAGATGAAGACGTCGATTATTCAAAAGAACTTTCCTGTCCATCAAATTACAATGGCGGTGGGATTGATAAGGCTGCAACAACAAGCACATATTCAACTGAGTTGCTTTCAGTCAGTGCCTATAAGGATAGCTTGAGCACCCTTGTTGATGGCGGTGATACCGAAGACCTGGCTTGGGATGTAAATATGAGTACGCCCCCGGAAGCAGCAGATGTAAGGCAGGAATTGCTTGATGAATCACCTTATCTGTCGGATACTGTCATGAAAGCGGCCATTGCAAAAGAAGATGTGCTGCCCAATGCCATGATACGTGATGTGCTGGTGGCCAATCCGCAATCGGCCAAATCAATTGAAACCTTGCAAGCCCTTAACCAACGCAACGATACCATGCCTGCTTATATGTTGAGCCAGATTATGCAGGGGATAAACACTTATGGGGCAAAAGAGTTGCTTGAACAACAACTGGCCGGGCATAAAACCAAAAAAGGAAATGCAATGACGCGGCTCATGCATTATTACCTTGTTGATACGGTAAATTACTGTGCAGCAATTGACAGCATGATTCATCTACTTGAGAACGACAATGAACTTTCATCAAAGTATCAACTGATAATGAAATACCTCGGCATGAAAGATTCGGCCAATGCTTACAACACTTTTTATAACATAGCTTTTGATTTTGACCTGAATAGTGAACAGGTAGACGAATACGATTTATACGAAGACCTGATTGATTTGCAGTGGCAAATGATGAATGATACGGTATCGCCTGATAGTACAGCTATAGAAACCTTATTTGATATTGAGCAATATGATCGAACGACACCGGGTGTTTTTGCAAGGAATATTTTGATCAGCCTAGGTGAATTGGATTATCAGGAACCCGTATATGTGCCCGATTTTAATAAATCCGCCCCAATTAATCTCCCATTTTGGCCCGAAGAGGTACACGAAGAAAACTTAATGAAACTTTTCCCAAACCCTGCCGGTATATATTTTATTGTGGAACACGATTTGAGAGAATACGATGGTGAAATAACTATGCAAGTGATTAGTATTAGTGGAATAGTAATCGAATCAGTTGCCTTACAAAATAAACAAAACCAGACTGTAATTACAACCCGGAATTATCCTTCTGGTATTTATATTGTACAATTACTGGTTGATGGGATGATGATAGAAGCCGATAAAATAACCATCGTGAGATAATACTGAAAAAATGACTCGTAAAATTATAATAATCAGTATTTTTCTGCTATTTGCATCAGCATTGAAAAGCCAATCGCGTTGGAATAAAATCTTTTACGATGAAAAGGATGCTATTGGCAATGCTATTATTAATTCATACGACAGGGGAATACTTGTTGTAGGAAAACATGGTAGCAATGCAGTGGAATACAATTGGTTAATTAAAACAGATATTAACGGTGACATAATTTGGGAGAAAGCAATTGGTGCGCCCGGGACAAACATTAAAATATCTGATTTGGCATATAACCATTTAGGTGACCTGTATCTTGTGGGATTAACCGGTTTCTATAATGAAGATGATTACGACCCATTGATTATGAAACTGAATGCCTGTGGTGAAAAAGAATGGTGCAAGGTGTTTTATGAAGAGCGGAACAATTTTTCAAATGCAGTGGTAGCAACCCCGGATGGTGGTTGTGTGGTTGTATTAAGGTATATGACCGTTGACCCGACAAAAGACAGGATTTGTCTTGCCAAGCTCGATACATATGGTACTCTGCAATGGAAGCATTGTTACAATAGTTCTGATACTAGTTTGTATTATAGCGATGCTTATGATTTAGTGAGTTGTCCGGATGGTGGGTTTTTAATTTCAGGTGTTTGTGATTACGTTAACCCTGATCCACCACAATATTTATGGCCAAAACCCTATTACATCAAAACGGACTCATTGGGCAACTTTGAATGGGAAACTGTAGTTCATAGCGAGATTTCTGATAAGGGAGGTTCTGCATGGTCGGCTGTAATAAATGGAGATTCAAACTATTATTATTCCGCGATCAGCCATTACTACTTTTCTTCAGGTAATGATGCAGCATCTTTGTTAAAAATGGACCTGCAAGGCAATGTAATTGACATTTACGATATTGCTCCTCCAAATATTTATGGCAAAATGGTACATGCCAAATTTATCACTGACACAACTTTAGCTGCCAGTGCTGTTTATGGAAGTGCATTGCCTCCCAAACCGGTAATAATTGATACACTTGGCAATATTTTACACCAAAACCCAGTGTTGGATAATGAACGGATGGGCAAAGTTGAAGTAACTTTTGATAGAAAACTTCTGTATTTTGTTAATGTGTTTGACAATTTCGAGTTCGATGCCTACCTCTTTAAACTCAACCAAAACCTGCTAAGCGACAGCCTTTATACGCAGCCTTTTGTTTACGACAGCCTTTGCCCCTATACCATTGTATCTGACACTATTGTGCAGGACGATTGCGGTTTAATTGTGGGTATGGAGGAGATTTATACGCTAACGAATGAATCGGAAAACAAAGTGATTATTTATCCAAATCCGGCGAAGGATCGGTTTAAAGTCCAAAGTACGATGTTTGAAGTTGGGGGATGCCACATTGAAGTATTTGATCTTTTTGGCAGAAAAACAGAAGAAATACTCCTTCCAAAAGAGCAATCCGAGGTAGAATTAATTACCACTGGATGGAAAAAAGGAATGTATGTGGTGAGAGTAATTGGAAGGGATGGGATAGTCGGGAGCGGGAAGGTCGTGATAAGGTGATTAACTCAAATGTGTGAAGTTCTTTGATAGTTTTTCTGTAGTTTGCAGTAAAGATAAATAATTGACCGATTATCACAAGGTTGATGGAATTGACCTGTGATTGCACCAATTGGTTAAAATGATGGTGTTCATTGTAAATGTGGGTTACCTGATCCCATAAAATTCAGGTAAGCGGTTCCAGAAAAGCTTAGAGAGAGTATGGGAAGTAATACTTTTATTATGAAATATATCATGATCGTTGTAATATTTTTAAGCGTTTCTCTGTTTTTAAAAGCAGAAACAAACGAATGTATTAATATTACACCAAACACTGCGTGCCTTGCAGAAGAACCGGGTGGTGGTGATTTACACCATATTACTTTTTACGGAATCCTAGATATGTGGTGGACGCCATCAGGAGCCTTAATAATAGATTGTGATCCTCCGTTTTCAGAGGTATGTTACAACTTGTGGTGGAGTCTTACTACAAGTCAAAAATTTGTTCGTCTCAATGATGCCAACCAAACGGAAATTGACGTTACATCAGACCCTGTTATTACACCGGGAGAAAATGGTGACAAAATCCATACTTTTACCCGGTAATCAGATCTCCTAATAACAACGAGGGGTATTTCGATACCCCTCTCTTTTTAAAAAATATGATATGAAAATAGTATTATTAAGTTTATTACTTATCTCATTCTTGAATATCTTTTCCCAAGATAGTTGTGTTGTAAAAGTTTTTCCAGGCGATTGTCAGAACTGCTATATAGGAATGAAAAGTGTTGAAGCCGGTGATGAGAGCATAAAGAAAACAATTGTATTTCCTGATTTATCCAAAGCAGAAGCCAACGCATATCTAAGGAGTGTTTTAAATATTTCTGATATCAACAAATTTAACATCATTGTTTCCGATTCTGTTTATAATTCAATGAATAGAAACCTCACCTCTGAGGTTTATGTTTATAGTGAAAATAAACTTTATAATCATTCATTGTTGAAAAAGTTTCATGGTTTTGATGAAATTGGCCCTTATGAAATTAAAATTCCAGATAGTATAGCCATTTCTGTAGCAGCAGCCATTATCAACCATGAAGATTATTTCTTTATTACTGATTCTAAGTTTGGAAACTGTATCTTTATAAGTAAACATGGTGAAAACAAAATAACTACTTTGACTGCCCAAGATTTTACTACTGAAGAAAATTTCAACAAAATTTCAGGTGATACGCTTTGTTACCATATGTTTTCTAAGTACAGGGAAGTATTGAAAAGTGCAAACATGGATCGGGTAAAATTCAAACCTTCATTTGAAAAAAGAAATAAAATGACCACATTCTTAATGACGCCAGACATCAAGGTGGAAAATAATGAGGCCGGGCTATTTTACAAAACTGGAATTGTAATTTTTAACAATCCGAATGAACATACTATCTTACGCATTGATGAAGAAAGTCTTCCTGAAAATTATGTTATATTCCCTGCTTATTTTTCCAAACATAAGGGGGAGTATTACATACAGTTGACACATGTTGATAGAAATAATGACGATCAATATCTATTAGGGAAGTTCTTATTAGAAAATGACAAGTTGACATTCTCAGAATTCCCAGCTTTTAAAATTCCTTCGGAATATCTTCCGTCCAGCAATTTTAAAAGCCTGAGAAAAATGTTAGGGTCTACAGACCCATTTCTCTTTTTGCAATACAGTCTTTCGTACTACAATATGGATACTGATAAAACTAGTCTCTTACCTTTTGAGTCAGTCAATTTAGATTTTGAACTACCAGGTCAGGCGATCAATTTATTAAAGTTTGAATACAGTTTTAAATTTATTGATGCTTATGTAACTGAAAAGATTTTACAGGTTTTGCATGAGGAATCTGGCAAGTACTATGTCGCATATATAAATCGAAAAGACAATAGCTTGATAAAAAAACTAGAAATTTCAAATCCTGCTAAAACTCTAAAAGCAGGTATGTTCTTCTATTCAACGGAGGAGTTATTTTACTTGTCGAAAGATAATACAATTGTTGTAGAAAAAATCAACTATAGGTAAAAAGATAATAGAAATACGATATTGAAGATGACATAAAAATTCGGAAATTCCATAGCAAGATCAACAATTGGAGAATGCCATTGTAAATGATTACAGTGCATCTTCTTATCATTAGGTGATTGAATAATGCAGTTTATATAAGAAAGAATACAATATTTTCGAATTGCCACTACACTTTGCAAATCTTAAGTAGTTTTTGTACGGATAATCGGAGTTGTGACTAATTAAAGAAAATCATTAATGCTACAACCTTAAATATTGAAAAAGAAAACAACGACCATTGACAAGTTTTCTATTTTCTTTGAAATAGGATATGTAAAGTATCTAAACAAAATTATTTATTTATAACCCTCTGTGTTTTTTGAGTTTGCTTGCTCTTTTCAATTTGTTCGATGATATCAGGCTTGGAAAAAAAGACACGTCCGCCTATGTGGATTGATTTTGGGATACTACCTTGTTGTTCCCATCTCCGTAGTGTGGATGTTGATACACGAAGAAGTTCCATTGTTTCCTTCCAGGTTAAAAGATGTTCTGCTTGCTTTTCTGGTACTTTCTCTGGTACTATGAGTGAAGGTTTAGTTTCAATGAATTTTTCATCTGGTGACGCTTTTTGTGCTTTCTTCTTCAAACCTTTATTTTTCATCACTTTTTCTTCTTTTTTGTCTTTTAACTGTGTTGAAAGGTATTGTGACATTTTTTTTATGCGATTGAAAATCGATGGGTCGTCATCGGGCGAACTAATTGCTAGATCAAATTCATTTATAATTTTTGGATATTCGGAAAAGAATTTTTGTTTGGTTTGTTTATCCATCTGTGGAGATTGTGCCAGAAAAAGTAGTGATGTGTTTGTAATTGTGGCAAGTATCTTCTCAAACTCATCCTCATTCTTTACTATAATACTGGTGTGCCCAAATTGACCAATGGTTCTTTCGTTTACTTCTTTGATGACTTCGAACCTCAATTCATTATTAATTTCACTTTTACTTTTGAAGGTCTTGTGTTGATCCGAGAGATAAGTCTCGTATAAAAGCAGGCGCAAAATAGCCAGCACCTTCAAAGCTGGTATTCTTTCTAAAAAGATTAATTGATTCACGAAAGGTTTGATACCTGACATTTCTACGAACTCTTGTCCAATGTACTGTTTTAATGATGTTCTCATGATGCAAAGGTCAGAATAAGAATTGCTATTTAGAGAATTGTTAATAACAATTGTACAGACACCAAATCCACCAAGAGCGGACTTTTAAAATAATGGTGGGGAAGATGTGGGGAAGACGCCATTAAAAAAAACCTGATAATATTCTTTATCAGGGCTTTATGTTTTTGAGAAGTGGTACCACCTGGAATCGAACCAGGGACACATGGATTTTCAGTCCATTGCTCTACCAACTGAGCTATGGCACCTCTCAATTTTGGAGGGGCAAAAGTAAACATTTTTTAATTCTGACAAAAGCTCAATGAAATATTTCTCAAAAAATCTTAATTTTTGCTTTCATCAAATTACTAAGCTTATTTTTGCAAGTCTTAGTTGATGATTATGAAACTGGTAATTGATAGTGGTAATACGTTGGTGAAACTGGCGGTTTTTAATGGATCGCAAATTGTTGAATTGTTGAAAACACCAGATCTTTCAATTCAAACAATTGCTCAGCTTTTAGATAAATACAAAAATATCAACAGTGCTATCTTTTCCAGTGTTCGCGAAAACACACAAGAACTTGAAAATTTCTTGGATCAAAAAGTGCATTTTATCTCGCTTGACGGGAAAACATTACTTCCCTATAAAAACAATTACACAACACCTGAAACACTGGGCAAAGACCGAATAGCGGCAGTAGCCGGTGCACAAAATTTATTCCCTACCAATAATGTTTTAGTTATTGATGCAGGAACGAGTATTACTTACGATTTGCTTACATCAGATGGAGAATACATGGGTGGTGGTATTAGCCCGGGGATGCAAATGCGCTTTGATGCATTAAATACTTTTACAAGTAAATTACCGTTAATCAAAGCGGAATATGATAAAGATATTGCCTTGATTGGGAATTCCACAAGTAAGGCTATTCTGTCGGGAGTACAAAATGGTGTATTACAAGAAGTTGATGGAATAATTGAGGAATACAAAGCAGATTTTTCGCCACTTAAAATTGTTATTTGTGGTGGCGACAATAAATATTTTGATAAGTACTTAAAAAATAACATCTTTGCAGCCCCAAATTTGGTACTTCAGGGATTAATAAAAATCCTTCAATTTAATGAAAATATTTAGGTCAGGTATATTACTATTCATCCTTCTTTCTGGTATAGGTCTGAGTGCACAAACAAGCATTAACTCACCCTATTCGCGTTTTGGGCTTGGAGATTTGCATGGTAAAAATGTAAATACAGCTTTGAGCGGAATGGGAGGTATTTCGATTGGTGTTTCCGATCCTACAATGATCAATCCTGCTAATCCGGCTTCATATGGAGCGCTCGATTCGGCATCTTTTATTTTTGAAGTGGGAATTTTTGCAGATTTTACAACATTAAAAACAACAACACTTTCCGAAAGTGGCTATTATTCTTCATTGGCTTATATTATGATGGGTTTTCCTATTACAAGGTGGTGGAGGTCAAGTTTGGGTCTTTTGCCTTTCAGTAAAGTGGGTTACGATGTAGATATTGTTGTTGAAGTTGAGGGATTTAGTAATGTAGAAAACAGTATTGAAGGAGATGGAGGTTTGAACCAGGTATATTGGGGAAATGCTTTTAAGATAGGAAACAACCTCCGTTTGGGGTTCAATGCGACTTATCTGTTTGGTGAAGCACGAAGAAGAAGTGTTATTAATTTTCCTGATTCGGTATTTATTTTTGGAACCTCATCAGAAGCTAGAACAAGGGGCAGCGACTTTATTTTTGATTATGGAATACAATACGATATTCATATTAATACAAAGCAAAAACTAACCCTTGGTCTTATTTATGCCAATACGTTTTACTTAAAGGCAACACGTAGCTATCTTGCTACTACGGTTTTTGGTGCCGATGACGAATCAATCGGTGTGATACTAGATACCATTGCTTATGATCCTGAGGAAAAAGGTACGATTACTTTGCCCGATAGGCTCGGATTTGGTTTTACCTATACCAATGCAGATAGCTGGTTGATTGGTGCAGATTTTGAATGGCAAAACTGGAAGAGGTTTGAAGGTTTTGGCGTGCTCGATTCGCTGGAAAATGCCTGGCGCTTTGCAGTAGGTGGTCAATATACGCCTAAGCACACAAGTTTATCTTCACTGTTTACACGTATGACTTATCGGATTGGTTTTAGATACGAGAATTCTTATATAAATATTTCAAACC
Organism: Bacteroidota bacterium; assembly: GCA_003650365.1. Taxonomy (GTDB): domain Bacteria; phylum Bacteroidota; class Bacteroidia; order Bacteroidales; family F082; genus B6-G9. Next base: position 27,294 of record QMPA01000011.1, read on the forward strand.
ATCAAATTAATGAGTTTGGCATAAGTTTTGGACTTAATTTCCCCTTGAGGAAAACGCGAACAACACTTGATTTGGGTATTGAAGTTGGTAAGATGGGAACTACCAAGGATAAGCTGATTCAGGAAAATTTTATTAATTTTACCTTTGGAGTTGCAATAGACGAACATTGGTTCCATAAACGAAAATATCAGTAGCATTAGTAATTTAACCATAAAACAATGAAATTAAAGGCTTTAATAGTATTGGTAAGTTTAGGGTTTGGCTTGATGTCATTTGCCGGCGAACCAGTTGTGAACCATACTCCACAGGATGATGGCTCCAAATATGGAAAAGATTCTGCCACTTGTGTGATGAACCTTTCACTCTATAGGGAATTTTACAAACAATGGAAAAATAGTAAATACAAAAACTCAGCGATTAATGATGCGTTTCTTTCCTGGCGCGAGGTTTATAAATCATGTCCCAGGGCCAGTGAAAATATTTATGTAGATGGAATTAAAATGCTGAAACATCAGATTAAAATGAGTAAAGATGATGTAGAAAAAAATGCATATATCGATACCATGTTGATGGTTTACGATGCACGCATTCAATATTTTCCAATTAAACACAAAAAGCAGCAATCGCAAGTTGGGGCTTTATTAGGCCGCAAAGGAGTCGATCTTTATAAACAAAGGCCAACTGCTTATGTACAGGCCTACGAAATTTTGAAGCGCTCTCTGGATTTAGAGAAGGAAAATGCCGCAGGCCCGGTTTGTGTATATTATTTCAGGGCAAGTGCCAAGATGGCTCAAAAGGGTGATGCCGATACAGCCAATGTTGTCGATGACTATGATATGATTATGGATATTGTTGACGCCAATGTTAAAAAATACACACTTGCAAGCAATACAAAAAAAACCCAGGAATGGGAAAATATCAAAGGTAATATTGAAAATACTTTCGAGCCTTTTGCCAACTGTATTGATTTAGTCCGCATTTACCAAAAGAAATTTGATCAGTCGCCAAATGATGTTGATTTGATGAAAAAAATTACAAAAATCTTAGAGAAAAAGAAATGTCACGATTCACCATTGTATTTTGAAGCTGTTGTAGCACTTCATCATGCTGATGCTTCGCCCGAATCGGCCTACCTGATTGGAAAAATGATGATCAATCAGGAGCGTTTCAAAGAAGCCATCCCTTATATGGAAGAGGCAACAAAAATGGAAGACCTGGATAAAGCAGACGATGCATTTATTTATTTGGCAAAAACATTCCGTGCTTTGGATAGGTTGCCTGAATCAAGAAAATATGCTTTGAAAGCTATTGAGTTAAATCCTGGTTGGGGAGAACCCTATGCTTTTATTGGCGATTTATATGCAATGAGTGCGACCAAGTGTGGTGACAATGATTTGACAAAAAAAGTAGCCTACTGGGTTGCTGTCGATATGTACAGGAAAGCCATGCAGGTAGATCCAGCAATGAAAAATGACATGAATAAGAAAATTCAAACATATAATGTACACTTTCCACCAACTGAACTTTTGTTTTTCTATGGTCTTAACGAAGGAGATACTTATACGGTAAAATGCTGGATTAACAGGGACACCAAGATCAGGGCTGCAAAATAATCGTTTATTATCCTGAAAAAATGTACAAAAAAATCTTTAAAAGCATCATCATAACTGGGGTTGTGGTGATGCTTTTTTCGTGTGAAAACTCCATGACAAGCGTACAGGAATTTGCAAAAAATGACACCTTGCCATTGCTGTCAGCCTATAACATTGAGTATGAACGTACAGATTCAGGATACTTACAGGTTATCCTTAAAAGCCCTTTGATGCAAAAATTTGAAGGCAAAGATCCTTATGTTGAATTCCCTGAAGGATTTGAAGTTACTTTCTATAACGATAGCGGGGAACAGGTTTCTTATATGCGTGCAAATTATGGGATAAATTACGAGAAACAGGATTTAATACGTGCCCGCAATGATGTTGTTGTAATTAATTTTGAAAAAGAAGAAGAATTAAGAACAGAAAACCTGGTCTGGGATAAAAAAAAGAAAATCATTTATTCCAATACTTTTGTAAAAATAACGGCTCCCGATAAGGTGATATATGGCGATAGCATGTGGGCAAACGAATCGTTTAGTAAAAGGGAGATTATTAAGTTTAAAGCCGATATTGATATTGAAGAAGACAGTGTAACGGCAAAGTAACAAAATTGGTTTTCTTGAATTTTACAGTTTGAGAATAGAGCATCTTTGCCGTTCAGAATTTTTTATAGATGATTAATAATGTTGACTAAAAAAATGTAGTTTGCAAACGAAAACAACCATATGGGCGCCTATAGTTTAACTATTCTTTCGATGCTTTTGTTTTCCGGCTTTTTTTCGGGAATGGAAATTGCTTTTGTAAGTTCCAGTCGCCTGAAACAAGAACTGGATATAAAAAGAAATGTGTTGCCTGCGAGGGTATTATCGATTTTCTATAAAAATCCTTCCCGATTTATCGGTGCTTTATTGTTGGGTAATAATATTGCTTTGGTGGTTTACGGTATTGCTATGGCTGGTTTGCTAGAACCAATGATTGTTCATGTACTTCCCAATGCAATTAATTCTGAACTTGTGGTGCTCCTGTTGCAAACACTAATATCGACCTTGATTATTTTAATAACGGCTGAGTTTTTCCCAAAGATTCTGTTTAGGATTAATCCCAATGCAATACTAAAGTTTTTTGCTTTACCGGTTTGGATTTTCTATTATCTTTTTTACCCCTTAATTCTTGCTTACATTGGTTTTTCCGAGTTGTTACTTAAATTGGTATTCAGAATGAATTTGAAGAATAACAGCTATCAGTTTAGTGCAATTGATCTGGAAGAATATGTAAAAGAATTTGTGCCTGGTGAAGAGCAGAAGGAAGAATTGCATCCGGAAATAGAGATGATACAGAATGCCATTGATTTTAAGAATATTAAGTTGCGCGATTGTTTGGTCCCCCGGACAGAAATTAAGGCCATTCAGATAGATGAGGATATTGAACAATTGCGATTGTTGTTTACTGAAACAGGTCATTCAAAAATAATGATTTATAAGGAGAGTATTGACGATTTAATCGGTTATGTACATGTCTACGACTTGTTTCATAACCCAAAAAAAATAAGTGAGGTAACCCGAAAAGTGGAAGTTTATCCTGAAACCCTTACAGCAAATAATCTCCTGTCAAGTTTTATTAAAAATCACAAAAGCGTGGCAGTTGTTGTTGACGAATTTGGTGGTACTTCGGGTATCGTTACCATGGAGGACGTGATTGAAGAAATATTTGGCGAAATAGAAGACGAATATGACAGTGAGGATAACCTCGAGAAAGTTATTTCAGAGAATGAGTTTCTTTTTTCGGCCCGGCTTGAGATCGATTTTTTGAATAAAAAGTATAAACTGAACATCCCTGTATCAAATGAATACGAAACACTTTCAGGATTTATCATTCACTACCATGAAAGCATTCCTGTGCAAAACGAAACAATCAATATCAGCCCCTTCGTTTTTACAGTTTTAAAATCAACCGAAAACAAAATTGAAGATGTGAAACTCAAAATAAACGCCTAATATCGATGATCTTCAATAAATCTTTGTTTTTCAGGATTTCAGCTTTCCTTTACAATTCATCTGGTTTTTCAAACTAAAAAGGGATAATTATTTGGCAAACAAGGCAATAAGCTAATGTGAAAACGGACGCCTCATGTTCTTTAAACAGCGGTTAAACAATGTATTAACCTGAATTCGATTTAAGAGGCACCTCATCTATACTATAGATATTCAATTACTTGCAAGAAGCTTCCTTTGTGGTTCTTAGTGTCTTCCTGTCTTTGTGGCTAAATATTCTGCCACTATTCCGATAGCTATCGGAACAAAGACACAAAGAAAACACTAAG
>QMPA01000012.1 GCA_003650365.1 Bacteroidota bacterium
AGCTGTTATCGTTTTTAAGCGCGAAAACCAGATAACCGGATACTTATTTATTGGAGTTGGGGTTATTTTTTGGGCACTGACTTTTGCAGGATTTTACATTAGTTTTGGTAAAGTTTTTTTACCTCTGATGCTTATTGTTATTGGAATTGTGATTATTACACGCCGTGGGCGGATGGAAAAACATGGGAGGAAAATACGTAACGAAGATGTTATAATCAATACCGATTATTTAGATGATGTTTCTATTCTTGGTGGAGGTATACGCCGTATTCAATCGCAAAATTTTAAAGGTGGAACAATCACAGCTATTTTTGGCGGTTCCGAATTCGACCTGAAAAGTGCAGTAATTTCTCCCGAAGGAAGTGTGATTGATGTCTTTACCATGTTTGGTGGAACGAAACTGATTGTTCCTGAAGACTGGGAAGTAAAATCTGATGCCCTTTCGCTGTTTGGTGGATTTAGCGATAAAAGGCAGGAACAGCCGGTAAATAGTGAAGTGAAAAAAACGCTTCTGATTAAAGGAATTGTCCTTTTTGGCGGTGTCGAAATCAAGAACTTCTAATTCCTTGCACCTGAAATAAAACTAAAAATATTACCAAAGAACACAGTACCTAAGTATGCTTAATCCAATTACAAAAAACAGAAGTTACCTGATTACGTTTTTCATTGTTTGGCTTGTCATTTTTGCAGTCCACACTTTTATCATTAACTTCTTTTATGGGATTGACAGCAAAATGAGCCTTGCTGATGCTGCTGTTTTCAATTTTATATTTGCTCTTGTTGGCTTCAACCTCTGGTATGTTATTCGCTTTAACTTACGGGAAACACCGCGGGTTTTCGACCTGATTGTAAACCACCTGATTGTTGCCGTCATTATTATTGCACTTTGGCTCACTGCCTCTTATTTTCTGCTGCAAAGTTTGTTTGAAGAAAATGCATCTTATACACAATTTCTCAACGACAGTATTCCCTGGCGGGTGATAACAGGTATATTTTATTATCTGTTTTTCATTTTGTTTTATTATATGATTCTTTATTACGAAGACCTTCAGGAAAAACTAAAAGTCGAATCTGAGCTACAGAACCTTGTTAAAGAAGCAGAGTTGAATGCGCTAAAATCGCAAATTAATCCACACTTTTTATTCAATAGTTTAAATTCCATCAGCTCACTTACAATGACGGCTCCTGAAAAAGCACAGGATATGGTTATTCAATTATCCGACTTCTTGCGTTATACTTTAAGTCACGACAAAAATGAAAAAGCGACACTTGAACAAGAGTTTAGTAACCTGGAACGCTACCTCGCCATCGAAAAAATACGTTTTGGTAAACGTTTAAATTTTGTATCCAACATACAGGAAGGCTGCCTTTCTGTTATGATTCCCAATATGATTTTGCAACCCTTGCTTGAAAATTCTATAAAACATGGGGTTTACAACAGTACTGAAGAGGTTTTGGTAGAATTGAACTGCAAAGCAGAAAATGGCTATATTGTGCTGGAAATTTGTAATGAATACGATCCTGAAGCTGTGAAGAAAAAAGGCCAGGGAATTGGCTTGCAAAACATCAGAAATCGCTTACAACTTATTTATCAGCGCCAGGATTTATTGCAAATTGAAGCTGAAAAAATGACTTTTACAGCAACACTTCGTATTCCCAGAAACAGTCCGCAGTCTACAGTCTAACAGTCTACAGTCAAACAGTCTCTAACCATCAAACAATATAACCATCAAACCATCAACTTTTAAACCCATGAATAAACTCCGTACTATAATTGTTGAAGACGAAGCTCCGGCCCGAGAACTGGTGAAAGCCTACCTAAAATCTCATGAAAACATTGAATTGATTACTGAATGCGACAATGGTTTTTGTGGGGTGAAAGCAATTAATGAAAATAAACCCGACTTGGTTTTATTGGATATTCAAATGCCTAAACTCACAGGTTTTGAGTTGATTGAACTATTAGATGAAATCCCCGAAATTATTTTTACAACAGCTTACGATCAATATGCCATTAAGGCTTTTGAATTAAGTGCAGTGGACTATTTGATGAAACCTTTTTCGAAAGCCCGCTTTGATGAAGCCATTGAGAAAGTGTTTTCCAGATTGAAGGATAAGAAACAAAGCAGTGGTAATGTCCGTCAGTTGGTAGAAAAAGTAAAAGAAAACACCGGGACCGTTGAAAGGGTATTTGTAAAGACAGGAACAAAAATTGATGTTGTTCCGGTTTCAGAAATTATCCGCATTGAAGCACAGGATGATTATGTAGAATTTATAACTGAGTCAAGAAAATACCTGAAAAAGGAGACAATGAACACCCTGGAAGTCAGTTTGCCAAACAATACATTTATCCGGGTACACCGCTCCCACATTATCAATGTCAATTTCATCAAGAAAATTGAAAAATATGGCAAAGAAAGCCATATGATTATCCTGAACGATGGCAGCAATGTAAACGTCAGCAAATCACGGATTGGAGAATTGAAACAGCAGTTGGGGTTCTAGAATGGAAGGATTGGAAGGATGGAAGGTCAAAATATCCACTGCCCTTTTATTTTTCGTTTAGCTCCGAGGGAGGTACGACCGCGGGAGTCTTAAACAGTCCGCAGCCAACAGTCAAACCATCAAACCATCAAACCCAATTAATACCTCAGCGATAGCGAAGGACTTTGTCTCACAATTTTAAACGATCGGATAAAAACAGTTACAAAAGCGATGGAAAGCGTAAGCAGAATGCCCAGGGCAAAATCCCATCCGTTAATTGTAATTCGATAGGCAAAAGTATTCATCCAATTGTTCATTAAAAAATACACCAGGGGAGTTGCAATCAATCCCGAAATAAGCACCAATGTCAGATAGTTGCGGGCGAGCATAAAAGTAATTTGCCTTTCGGAACCACCAAGCACCCTTCTTATTCCAATTTCTTTCGATCGTTGCTCAATCAGGAATGAAGACAAACCGTATAATCCCAATCCTGAAATAAAAATCACAAAAAGAGAAAAGTAAATGAACAATGAAAGCATTTTTAAGTCTCCACTGTATTGGCTTTCCAGCTTTTGGTTTAAAAAAGTAGAATGTAAGTAATAATCCTTATTGAATGTTTTCCAGGTTTTTGAGATGTGCGCAAGTGCCTCATCTTCATTTTCCTCATCAATTTTAACTAAAATATATTTGCTTCTTTTTGGTAGGAGGAATATAACAAGGGGTTCCACTTTTTTGTGAAGGGAGGAGTAGTTGAAATCTTTCACAACACCAATCACCTCACCACTAATTTCTTGCGGCATTGTAAATTTCGTCCCAATTGCAGTGTCCAAATCCAGATATTCAACAGCAGCCTGGTTAATGATTAAATTTGAAGTCGTATCATCTTTAAGCTCCGGTGAAAAAAAACGGCCATCGACCAAGGGTATATCAAATAATTTAAAAAACTCATAATCAACAGCATAAGTACTAATTGTTTTCAGTACGGCAGTATTGGTGTCTCCTACATAAAAAACACGTTTTCCATGTGTATAGCCGGGCAGTGAGACAGGAGCAGAAACGGCTTTGACTAAACTGCTGGCTCGTAAAGCTGTTAAAAAATCTGGCGCCCGATGCCAATAAGTTGTATCCTGCGGAACATTAATTACAACAACACCTTTCTGGTTAAATCCCAGGTAATGCTCTTTCAGAAAGTTCATTTGCTGGTAAATAATCAATGTGGAAACAATCATTCCAAACGACACAAAAAACTGGATGCTTACCAAGAGCTTTCTCAGCCTTGCTGCCGAAAAATTGGATTTCCACGACTTGCCGACAATCTCATTATTCCCTTTTAAAACACTTACCGGCCGCAGGGCAGAAAGAATAAATGCCGGGAAACTTCCGCTGACAATTGAAAGTAAGAAGATTAAAAGAATGAGCAGACTGCCAAATAAAATTCCATCTTTCGAAAACAAACTGCTTACCAAAGTAAGGTCTTTTCCCACTAAAGCATTAAACTGGGGCATAAGCAATTCGACCATTGACAAGGCAAGGATGAAGGCAATAAATGTAAGGATAAAGGATTCGCTCATGTATTGTAGCATGAGTTGCTTTTTGAATGCCCCAAGAACTTTGCGAACTCCAATTTCACGTGCACGTTTTAGCGAACGGGCAGTGGCCAAATTGATATAATTGATAGACGCTGTCAGCAGAATAAAAATGGCAATTATCCCAAAAATACGCAAGTAACTTTTATCAATATTCGAGGGGCTGTCGTAGGCTAATGAGGTGTTGTAATGAACTTCGGTTATTGGCTCGGTTTTAAATAAAGTGTAGCCCTGAATCTGTAAACCGTTTTCTTTGATAAAGGCACTAATTTTCTCACTTGTATAATTGTTTATTCGTTTATCAAGTGTTGCAGTAACCACAGTGTCAGCAATTTTAAAATAGGTGTACCAGCTTAGCCGAAACCAGTCGTTCCTGTGTGTAGCCAACACTTTCTCAGACAAAGTACTTACCGAGACTACTGCATCAAAAACAAAATGAGAAGGGGTGCATTGTTTACTAAAAACCCCGGTAACGGTATAGGCTCTGATGCTCGTTTTTAGTTCTTTACCCAATGCCGGTTCGCTACCAAATATTTTTTTTGCCACTTCCGAAGAAATAACCATACTATTGGGTTTAATAAGTGCAGTTTCCCTGTTTCCCTCAATAAACTCATAATCGAAAATCCTGAACAACATGCTGTCGCCTATAGTTACGTCAGGAACTTCATAAACTTCGTTTTTGTAAATCAGGGAGTAAACATCATTCACGTCAGAAGGATCGGTAAACAGCGTGTTGGTTGTTAGAATGCTTCCCGGAAATACCTGTTGGAGTTCTTCGGCAAGCCGGAAAGGTGTCATTGCAGCATTCTCTACTTTTCCATCAAGACTAAATTCTGTAGAAACCCGGTAAACTCTGTCGTAATCTGACCAATATCTGTCATATCTTACTTCACTTTGAATATACAGAAAGATGAAAACAAAAACCGCGATACCCAAGGACAAACCGGCAATATTTAAAAAAGTATAGCCGCGTTGCCTGAGTAGCATTCGAAAACCCGATATTAAAAAATTACCCAGCATTTTCTTCTTCTATTGTTTCATCCTTTTTAGGACTAAAAAGTAACCCAACAATAACCAGGGTAAGCCCAAATCCCCAAACTCCGGCATTGATAAATCCTGAACCACCGATAATGGTAAATGCAAATCCAACGGGCAAAAAAATATTCAATCCATCATTGGACTTGTCAAAGTTGATTTTCCCTTTATAAAATTTTAGTGCGATCCACGAAAAAGCAAGGCTTGTAATCAGGCTTGTGGAAGCCATCAGGTAATCGGCTTCAATAAATTTTGCGATACTGACAACTATAAAAATCACTGCACTTGCACTTAAGGCAATCATCCAGATCTTTTCCTTGTTGATTTTCTGTTTCATGGTTCCGTTTTTGCCAAAGTGCATAGTGGCTTTAATAACTGGTAAAAAAGCCGCTTAGCACTTTAAAGTAGTTTATTGATGTTTTCATTAATGATTTGCCCATCAAATAAATGAATGATTCTGCGGCTAAAAGTCGCATCCCTTTGCGAGTGGGTAACCATTACGATGGTGGTTCCGTTTTTGTTTAAATCGTTCAGTAAATTCATTACTTCTTCGCCATGCATCGAGTCGAGGTTTCCGGTTGGTTCGTCAGCAAGTAGGAGCGAAGGATTGGCAACAATTGCCCTTGCAACCGCTACTCTTTGCTGCTGTCCCCCGGATAATTGTACAGGAAATAGATTTTTTCGATGGCTGATTTGAAGTTGATCCATCAGTTCATTTACACGTTGTTTGCGGGCTTGCTTTTTCCAGCCGAGATAAACCAGGGGCAATTCAATATTTTCCCAAACAGTCAGTTCATCAATCAGGTTGAAATTCTGAAACACAAACCCGATATTTCTTTTTCGCAAGCCTGTTTTTTCCCTTTCGCTTAAGCGGCTAACCTCTTGCCCAAGAAAGGAGTAATTACCCGAATCGGCATCATCAATCATTCCCAAAATATTAAGCAAAGTAGTTTTTCCACAACCCGAAGGCCCCATAATAGTAATAAAGTCACCTTTTTCTACTTTTAGATTGACGTTTTTTAATGCCACAGTTTCAGCATCTTCCGCGTCAAAAACTTTCGTAAGGCCTTCAGTGATTATCATCTTTTTTCAAATATTGTTTTGTCCAATTATTATTTCCGAAATAATGTCATGGACAAAATCCCGAAGAGCGAAAGATAAACAAATTAAGAATCTTAAATATGTTAAATAGACAGTCTTTTCATTCGTATTCCTTAACATCTTTTAACTAAGATTGTGCCAATGCGTCCAGATGATTGACTTTCAATAGTATGAAACTTTATTTGACACAATCTGTAACTTTTCGTGTTCGGAATCGTCCATATTTTTGTACAGGTGTGAACAATAATAATTACTTTTATCAAACGTTTAAAGTATTCACTCTTCCGAATTTGTAATTTGGAAGCAAGGGCTCTGGACTTGCAGTCCTGCAAAGCGGGGCACGCTAATTAATACTGTTTTACCATGGGAAAAATAAAAGCACGATTACTCATTGTTGATGATGATACCGATATTTTATTGGCAGCAAAAATGTTCCTTCGTCAGCATTTTGCGATTGTCCACACCGAAAAAAACCCAAACAATATTCCTGATTTGCTGAAGAATGAAAGCTACGATGTTATCCTGTTAGACATGAATTTTTCGCGTGATGCCACCAGCGGAAAGGAAGGTTTTCATTGGCTGAATGTAATTATCGAAAATGACCCGGCTGCTACTGTGATTTTTATTACGGGATACGGTGACATTGAAATGGCAGTTCAGGGAATCAAAGAAGGTGCTACTAATTTCATCCTGAAACCCTGGGATAATAAAAAGCTGTTGGCAACTATTGAAACCTCTTTGCGCATTCGCCAATCGAAAGTGGAACTGGAGAGTCTTCGCTCGACACAAAAAGTATTGATTGCCGATCAGAATCAATTATACAGCAACCTTGTAGGCAATTCGCCGGCCATGGAAAAAGTAATGAAAATTGCTTACAAAGTGGCGAAAACCGATGCCAATGTGCTCATCCTCGGTGAAAATGGTACCGGAAAAGAAGTCGTGGCAAGAGCAATCCACCGTGCTTCGCCAAGGCACGACAAAGTTTTTATCCCTGTTGATCTTGGTGCAATTACCGAAAGTCTTTTCGAGAGTGAACTTTTCGGCTACAAAAAGGGCGCTTTTACCGATGCCAAAGAAGACAGGGCAGGACGTTTTGAAGTCGCCAGCAAAGGGACTATTTTTCTTGACGAATTGGGTAATTTGTCACACAGCCTGCAATCGAAACTTTTAAGTGTGTTGCAAAGCAGAAAGGTTGTCAGATTGGGGTCAAGTAAGGAAATCCCCATTGATGTTCGTGTGATCAGTGCGACCAATATGCCACTGTACCAAATGGTTTCTGAAGGTAAATTCAGGCAGGATCTTTTGTACCGTATCAATACAGTCGAAATTTCTGTTCCGCCACTGCGGGAAAGGATAGAAGACATTGAACCATTGGTTGAATACTATCTGGAAGTGTATTGTAAGAAGTATAAAATATCGAAAAAAAGAATCAATGCCGGAACTTTGAAACGGCTACAAAAGCACGACTGGCCGGGGAATATCCGCGAGCTTCAACATGCCGTTGAAAGGGCTGTGATTTTAAGTGAATCAAATATTTTAGAACCCCACGACTTTTTTGTTCAGGAAAGCTCAGGAACTGTTGAAGAAGATTTCTCGCCCGAAAATATGAAACTGGAAGAAGTAGAGAAAATCCTGATTCGCAAGGTCATTGATAAACACGGTGGTAACATTAGCCGGGCTGCAAAAGAGTTGGGATTGACCAGGGCGTCGCTTTACAGAAGGATAGAAAAACATGGTATTTAAGCATTTCCGGATACAGGTTGTAGTAAGAATTTCACTCATCGTAATTACTTTCTTGCTGATTTTTTTCATTTATCAGCAAACGGCTTATGCCATTAGTGCCATTCTGCTGATTCTGCTTTTTATTGCACAAATTATCGCTTTGATTCGTTATGCGGAACAGACAAATAAAAAACTGACGCGTTTTTTTGAATCCATCCGCCATGCCGATTTTACCACTTCTTATATTGATAACGAACTGGGGAAAAGTTTCGAAGGCCTGAACAAAGAATTTAACCAGGTTATTGAAGCATTCAACAAAAACAAGACAGAAAAAGAAGAGAATTTTAATTACCTACTTACTGTTATTCAGCATGTAAGCATTGGGATAATTGTTTACAAACACGATGGCACGGTTGATGTTTTTAACAATTCGGTGAAACGATTGTTACGGGTAAATCATTTGCGAAACATCCGTAATCTGTCGACAATTTCGGAAGAATTACCTGATCGGCTGTTAAATATGCAAGCTGGTGATAAAAGCCTGGTCAAGCTTTTTGTAGAGGATGAACTCATCCAGCTTTCCATTCATGCTACACAATTCCGCATGCGCGGAGAAGAATATTTATTGGCATCCTTTCAGGATATTCATCCTGAATTGGAGCAAAAAGAAATTGAATCGTGGCAGAAATTGATTCGCGTGCTTACCCACGAAATCATGAATTCAATTACACCCATCTCTTCGCTGGCATCCACGGTAAAAGATATTTTAGAGAATCAGAAAGAAAACAATCCGCCAAAAACTGAAGAAGATAAAGAAGTTTTTGAAGATGTATCACAAGCTATTTCCACCATCGAAAACCGAAGCAAAGGATTGTTGAATTTTGTAGAAATCTACCGCAATCTCACGCGTATCCCCAAGCCCCATTTTCGGTATTTCAGCCTTCAAACTTTAATTGAAAGGGCATTGGATTTGATGGAACCAAAGTTCCGGAAATATGAAATTAAATGTACCTATAAAATTTTTCCAAAAGATTTGAAAGTGTTGGCCGACCCTGATTTAATTGACCAGGTTATTATTAATTTGTTGCTAAATGCAATTGATGCTGTTTTTGAAGAAGAAAACCGTCGGATTACAATTGTTGCTTCGGTAAACCTGAACAACCGCACAACCATCGAGATTGCTGATTCTGGTAAAGGAATTAAGCATGATATCATGGATAAGATTTTCATGCCCTTTTTCACTTCGAAGCAAACCGGTTCCGGCGTTGGTTTAAGCCTTTCCCGCCAAATTATGCAAATGCACAAAGGCAGCATCAGTGTCCGTTCCAAACAGGACGAAGGGGCTATTTTTACTTTGGTGTTTTAAAAAACAATAAGCTTAACAGTCATTTATATCATGGTTGTGGTCTGGGCAATAAAAAAGTAAATTTGCATTCTAATAAAAAAGATTCTCAATGAAGAAAATCACCCCCAATAAATACCCAATTAACGATTTGGTAAAAAAACGCTGGAGCCCCAGGGCATTTAGCGAAAAGCAAATTGAAGAAGAAAAACTGGCAAGCCTTTTTGAAGCTGCACGTTGGGCGCCTTCTGCGTTTAATGAACAACCCTGGCGTTTTATTATTGGCCAAAAAGGCAGCGAAACTTACGATAAGATTTTACAATCATTGGTAGAATGGAATCAGCAATGGGCGGGAAAATCTCCGGTTTTGGTTTTAAACATTGCATCCAAAAATTTCTCTCACAATAGTAAAACCAATGCAACAGCACAATACGACCTGGGACAAGCAGTAGCATTTATGATCATCGAGGCTGTAAACCAAGGTTTGGTCAGTCACGAAATGAGTGGTTTTGATGCGGAAGAAGCTGCCCGCTTACTTCAAATTCCTGAAGATTTTCAAGCTGTTTCGGTTACAGCCTTTGGTTATTACGGTGATGCCAGTTTATTACCAGAGGATATGTTGCAATCGGAAATGGAAGATCGGAAAAGGAAAAACCTTAATGAAATAGTATTTACTGGAAGGTTTGGTGAAGCATCGGATTATTAGTGGTCGGACGACTTCTTTGCGCCGATGTATTAGTCGTCTGACCACCTTCACCGGTTGATTTTTGGTCAGACGACTATTTACCGAATCAAACAGTCGTCCGACCAATAAAAAATGCAAGCATAAACTTTGAAGCTGGCTCAATAAGTCGTCAGATGTACGGGGGAAATCCGTAGGACCAATAAAGAAGACATCAATGAAAATGCAATAAAATCAATAATTTAGTGGTCGGACGACTTCTTTGCACAGTTGTATTAGTCGTCTGACCACCTTCACCGGATAATTTTTGGTCAGACGACTAATACACCAAATCAAACTGTCGTCCGACCAATAAAACAAGTAAATATGAACTTTGAAGCTGGCTCAATATATCATGTTTTTACCAGGGGAAACAACCAGCAACTGGTTTTCTTTACAAAGGCGAATTACCTTTTCTTTCTCCGAAAAATACGGAAAGAAATATATCCCATAGCTGATATTTTTGCTTATTGCCTCATGCCAAATCATTTTCACTTGATGATGTTGGCAAAAGAATTACCCAATGAATTAAAACATCCTTTAGCACGTAAGATTGGCACAGTATTAAGTTCATACACCAGGGCAATTAATGTTCAGGAAAACCGATCAGGGTCATTATTTCAGCAAAAAGCCAAAGCAATCGTAATTAGTTCTATTGATGATTATGATGATAAGACTGATTATTTGACAACTTGTTTTCATTATATTCATCAAAATCCAATAAAGGCCAGGTTAGTTCGTAAAATGGAAAATTGGGATTTTTCTTCTTTTAAAGATTATGCAGGCTTAAGGGATGGAAGCCTGATAAATGCGTTACTTGCAAAGAAATTTTTAGAAGTTGATTGGGAGAATTTTTATGAAGAATCATATAATGCAATTGATGAAAATGTAATTAAATCAATAACTTAGTGGTCGGACGACTATCTTGCGCAGTTGTATTAGTCGTCTGACCACCGGATAATTTTTGGTCAGACGACTATTATGCCAAATCAAACAGTCGTCCGACCAATAAAAAAGATCAAATATGATAATGTCATTAAATCAACAATAATAGTGGTCGGACGACTCTTTTGCGCAGATGTATTAGTCGTCTGACCACTAAAAAAATACAATCAATGAAATATTCCATAGTATTATTGTTAGCCGTTCCCTTCTTCATTTTTTCTTCTTGCGAGCAAAATGCAAAATCGAAGCGGGCAAAATCAAAGCAGAAGAAATCAGTTGTTGTTCCGGTATTTAATGCCGATTCGGCCTATTCTTATGTACAGCAACAAGTAGATTTTGGCCCACGTGTTCCTGGAACCAAAGCCCATAATGCCTGTGCAGACTGGCTGGTTGAAAAACTGGAATCATATAGTGACACAGTAATTGTGCAAGCTTTCAGGGCAAGAACTTACGATGAGGTAACACGAAACGGAAAAAATATTATTGCCTCTTTCGGTCCCGAAAAAAAGAAGAGACTATTGCTAATGGCACACTGGGATACCCGGCCATTTGCTGATCATGACAACGATCAGGCTAAACACCGTACACCCATTGACGGAGCCAATGATGCCGGAAGTGGCGTGGGTGTTTTGCTGGAAATGGCACGTCAGTTTCATTTGAAACAACCGGATATTGGTGTCGATATTGTTTTATTCGATTTGGAAGACTGGGGGCCACCCACTGACCTAAATATTTACGATGAGGAAAACTGGTGTTTGGGCTCGCAGTATTGGTCAAAGAACCCACATGTTTATGGTTATGATGCGTCATTTGGAATATTGTTCGACATGGTTGGTGCCAAAGGTGCATTTTTTACCAAAGAGCATTATTCACTTCAATATGCTCGTTATGTTGTTGACCTTGTTTGGCATACGGCCCTGAACCTGGGATATGGCAGTACATTCATCAATCAAAATGGAGGAGGAACTGTTGATGATCATATCTTCGTCAACCAAATTGCAAATATCCCTTCAATAGATATTATTCACCTTGATCCTGCAAGCAGCAACCACAGCTTTTTTGAGCATTGGCACACTGTTTCTGATAATATGGATCAGATTGATAAGCAAAGTTTGGAAATTGTTGGACAAGTAGTGATGACTGTTGTTTATAATGAAGATTAATCCTTAGGAACAAGCGGAACAGTATCCTTTTGGCAGGAATTGAATAGAAATATTGGGACTAATGCCAATGATATTATCAGAAACTATTCATCTGTTTATAATTTTGTAATATATTGATTTACACCCATGTGTGTTTTGTCATGATTTTCGGCTTCGCTATCGAAAATCACGCCAAAACGGTTTGTCGCTTTTTTCACCCCGGGTTGAAACCCGGGGTTAATAACATTTCACCCCTTTGGGGTTAATAATCATCCCCTTGTGTGTTTATTATTAATCATGGATGTTTCATTTGTTATTTAGTTGTCGGGCTTTTTCAAACCGCTGAAAGTTTGATCAGCCTGAGGCTGGTCAAATCCCATTTTTTGAGGAGCTTCCAAAAATAATCCGTTTTTACAGCACCACTATAAACCGGAATACCGCCTTTAAGGCCCGATTCGATGGTGGATGTTTCGATACTGGTGGTTTCCTGTTGATCGTATAACCTCCATATCCTGCGTTTTACGGATATTTTGGCCGACGAGCTTGCAGGGTCGTCGGTAACCAGGCCGACATTATTCAAGCGGGACGGATGTTGTTTCTCAAAAGCTTTGAGGGTTTCCAACAATAACCAACCTTGAATATAACTGGCAAATACCACCACACGCAGTCCTTCGTTGGTTTTTCCTTTACGCTCTTTTTTAGATGGAAAGATGAGTTGTCCCCAGCCGGAATCGCCTAGGTCGGAAACTATTTTTTTCCTTTGTCGTCATGTACAAGGTTTTGATCTACTATTTCTTCCGGGTTGTTTTTTGCCATTTTGATATTGTTTTTCTTATTAATAAGTAATTATTTCTTTTCCATTCTTCCATTCAACACATCCAAAAATACATTCTCAAAATTATTCATATCTGTATCAAAACAAACGTTAACACTGTTTCCTGACACCGAATCAACTTTTGTACGGCCATTCTCATTGCCTTCTGCGGTTATTACAGTAACGGGATATGTAGTAATATTGGCAATACTTTGGTCTGAAGAAATTACAGCAGCCAACGGATCCCAAAAATCCATATCCCCCAATTCATCCTTCAGTTTGCTTATTATAGCAAACACAAAATCGGCTTCGGGTGTATTGCGGTCATTACTAAAACGGTTTAAGAACTCGTTTGTAACCGGTGCTTTGGTCGTTGCATCCAAAGGAACAAGGGTGATATTTACACCTGATTTGAATACAATATCGGCGGCATGAGGATCAAGAAAGATATTCCATTCGGCAAAGGGATTAGTGGTAATTCCACCATCCTGAAGGTTGCCGGCCACATTTACAGCGCCTCCCATAATAAATACCATTTCGATTTTGGAAGCAATATTTGGTGATTGAATTAAAGCACGGCCCAGGTTTGTCATTGGCCCAAACACCACTATGCGTACAGGGTTCTCAGCATGAATTAGAAAATCAATAATAAAATCAACTGCCCCCATATCGACAGGAGGATTTGGATTTACCGGTAATTCAAACCCCATCATTGCATTAGCTTCCGTAATCCAGGCAACAGGCCTAAATTGAGTGTTAATACTGTTTATTGCAATAGTATCGCCTGTTGCAACGGGAATATTTGGTTGACCGGCCAGATCAATCAATCCCAAAGCATTTTTCGTTGCCGGTATTGGATATGACATCCCGGTGCCTGAAATGCTAATTCCTTCAACGGACATTTCCGGGTGTTGCAACAAATACATAATGCCCATGGCATCATCAACGTCAAGGTCGGTATCGATCAGGACACTAATTTTAGTTGGGTTATCATCGACAGGATCTTTCTTGCAGGAATTAAACAGAAATACAGGAGCTAACGTTAATAATAGTAGCAGAAATTTTTCTCTCATTTACCTCTATGGTTTACGTTTTTAATAATCACGATTATCAATTTGTCAGGTTTTTCAACCCGCTGAAAGTTTGACTCTCCTACGTCGGGTCAAATCCATTCAGCGGGTTTGCTACAACATCAATCAAACAAATGGTAACACTAGCTTCTTCTAATTTTTAATAATCTTTCCCATTATCAAATCTTCATCAATTAGCATCCTATAGTAATAAATACCAGCAGGAAGAGCTGTAGAATTAAATTCGAACTGATGATTACCCGTGCTCTGCGTTTCATTAATCGGCGCACTAACTAACTGACCGTATGTATTATAAATGCATAATAAAATATTTGACTTATGCGATAGTGTATAATCAAACTTTGATTGGTGGCTGAAGGGGTTAGGATAATTGTGGAAGTTGTATTTTTTAACAATTTCACTGTTTTCACCAATGTAATAAGGCGAGTCGGTGAAGTTACCATACGAAATAGAATCGATGGAGTAAGTGATAAACCATGGTTTGAATTTTTTGAATTCTTCAAAGAGGACAGAATCAGCACCAATGGATTCAGGGTTAAGGAAATAAGCATTGCTATTGGTGGTTTTCATTATCCATGACGTAGGACGAAACATCCTTATATTACTTTCGTCATCAGGGTTTTTTGGGGAGAAAAGCAGCCACTCAAGATGAAATCCATTTTCATAGGTAGTTGTCCTTTCGCGCTCATACTCAAGGCCTGCAGTTACACTTGCCGAGGCGCTGAATATCCCGTACTCAGCATCAACACCAACTGATACTTCATAACTCTGGGTATTACTCTCTGTATGTGATTCAGAGAAATCAATATCGAGTGCAGGTTGTGATCCTGCAAAGTCTACTGTTACCTGTTCATGTATTACATCTTCAACACCGCTAATATTTTGAGGTTCGCGCCCTTTATATGTTTCAAGGTTATATGCGCGTGGTGAATTATCACCATAATGGTCTAAAGTATAGTTTAGCTCCTGCATCTGGGGAGAATTCAGTTTAAAAAAGAAAAGGTTACGGTTTGGTACTATTTCATTTCCGGCGTAATCCTTCATTACCCATCTTTCCCTAACAACAGTTGGGGCTATATAATAATAGAACATCTCACCGGCAGAGTCAGAATTGATTTTTGGTGGGATAATGCATCTGGTAATGGCATTACTTATTGTTACCGAGGTTCCGTGTGATTCCTGAAATGATGCTTTAAATCCTGCAGTAACAGGTCCAGCTCCCATATTTGCTTCAACCCCTAGTGAATAAGTAGTGGATGTTGATACAGAATTCTCACTTGATTTAACATATTGAAATTCTGATGGTGGGTTTCCATCAAATTCACCGTCATCCAGTTGATACCCGTTTAGTGCGTATGGAGGAGCCCCTTCGGCAACAAGTACCAAATCGAAAAAGTCATGTCCATGACTTATTGGTGCAACCTCTTCTGTTTCATCGGCATATTCAAGCTTATCAGATTTCCACATAGCACATCTTGACCCATCGCCACAGGCATAACCCTGTCCCACATATTTTTGTCTGTCCTGACTGCCTTTTGTGAAAAACTCCAAAAACCAGGCATAACCACCAATGAGGAAAATACCACTGTGATCAAGAAGTCCCCAAGGAGTGAACTCATGGGTTTTCATATTCAGTTCACAACGGGTCATTCCTGCATCACTATCTGCAAAAGTGTAACCCAACTGAACACAATAGGCTTCGGTATTTCCGCCTTTGGCTGAACCTTGTATCATGGCTATGTTTTTTGCATGATATCCCTCGTAACAATCATGCCGTTGATATAGCTCAAAACCTTCATCAGGGGTACCGGTGTAAACATTAATTTTGTTATTCCACCTTGCATTTTCGGCACCTGCGTAGGCAACCATGATTTTTTCATGTAACTCATCATCGGCATATGTTATTGCTACCACATTATATTTTGCTTTGTAGTCCTGGTTAATAATAACAGGGTCAGTAGAAACCAACTCTAATTCTGAGTTATTATTTAGTGCAATGCGGTGATATTTAACATATTCATCAGCAGCATCAACGAAAAACATATATAGCGTATCGTTCATTTCAAGGGTAGAAATCTGGTTTTTTATGGATTGCGGAATGGAAAGGGTTTTCGGTTCTGAAAAGTAATAACTCTCAGAATTTACTCTGTATTTTAGTTCTGTTCCACTTGAAGAATACCCTGAATAGAATAGATACAAATCTTTATTAAAAACGCAAGACGATACTTGAAAGGGGGCTTGAAGATGGAAGTTTTCCACATAGGTGTATTCACCTTTTACATGACCATCGTGCAAATGATAAAAACCCATCCAAAGCGTTTCGTCACCAATACAAAATGACCAGGTATTTCCGAAATAATATACCGATGACGGATTACTTTCAGCATCAAACATGCCTGTAAGAAACTCAATTGAATAATCACTTCGTTCCTGCCCAATAAGTGAAGTGGCAGAAATAATAATTGCAAAAATTGTGGTAATAAATAATTTTTTTTTCATCGTTTCTGTTTTTATGGTTTTACTTTTTTTACTTTTAATATTCTTAATTTAATTTCTATAAACTGTTCAATTGTTGATGAGAATTTTATGATAGACAATTAAGCCATCATGTTCGAAGGCCACAAAATACATACCCGGGCTTAATCCCGAAGCATTCAGTTGGAATGTATGAATACCTTTTTGTTGCTGACCGTTAAAGAGATGTTTAATTAAGCTCCCATTCACATCCAGCAAATTCAAATTTACGTTTCCCTTGCGGGATAATTTATATTCAATTGTTGTTTGGTTTTGAAATGGATTTGGATAGTTTTTAATTTTTGCATTCTGGCTGTGTGGCAATTCGCTAACTGATAATGAAGGGTCGAAATGAGTGCTGTACATCCCGTTTCCCTGGGTGGCTATGGCAACAAAACCATCTGATTCGCGGGCATCAATCATATCAACCATTATGGTTCCAATATTGTCGTGATCTTCTTGTTTCCAGATGGTTTCATCTCCATTTAAAACTGTTGTAGAATAAAGGCCAACACTGGTTCCGGCAAAATAAACTGTCCCACCTTCGTAGTTCAATGATTTTACCCACCTGATAGAGGGGCCGGCACCTGAACCGTCTGCGTTTTCCTCAAGATTGCCACTTACATTCACCCAGCTATTGCCCCCATCTTCCGAATAATAAATACTTTTTATTCCATAATTAGAAAATACGGTGAATACTTTATTTGCATCCTGTGGATCCACATCAATACAGGCAACATATCCATTCATGGGAAAATCAACTCCTGTTATTTCAACGGGCATAGGATTACCAGCATGGGCATTTTCTATTTTATAAATATGGCCATCGTTGGTTCCATAAAACAAAATATTTGCCGGATTAGTGGATAATGTAAGTGCCGAAATTTCCACAGATTCGCTCAAACTTATCTTGCTAAGTTGGTTCCAACCCACATTCCTTAGTGAAGTATCAGAAGCCGCAGCCTTCATATCATCCTTACGCCAAATGCTGTTGTTAGTTGGCAAATAGAAGGTTTTGTTATTGTTGGGATCGAGGGCAAAATTGCAGTAGAACGGAAATGCCGGGTTAGACCCGATTGTAGGATCGTAATAACTTAAAAGTGTATCAGGAGTCTGATAAAAAATATCCTTGGTGTGCATTTCCTCATCAAAAAGGGTAGTCCATATATTCCCACTATAGGCTGCAACAATGGAATATTCGTGAAAATCGGCCAATTTACATGAGAAGCCATCGTAATATAAATCCACGCTAAACCACCACTGACCCGGATCGTCAGTAACAGAATAATACCAATTGTTGTCCTGCAATCCGCCCAAAATCCAATCGTCTCCCTCACCGGCACGGTCGATAGTTACGGAATAAAATTGGGACGTGATCAAATTTGTGTTCTTTCTATTCCAAACTATGTTGTCAGCCATGCAATTTTCAGTTGCAATAATCCCACCATCGCAGGCAGCAAAAAATACATTGGGGTTTGAAGGCAGAAAAGCAAAACCATGTTGATCGGGATGAAGCATGTGAATAGAATCCATATCGAAGGGATCGCCTCCCATCCAGGTGGTTTGCAGGCTGTCGGAAAAACCGTTGGTTGACCTGAATAAACTCATGCCGCCCATAAACACCACATTTTCATCATCGGGTTTAACAGCCAGTTCAAGCGTGTAACCACCGTAAGTAATCAATGCATTAGGGTAAGAGAGGAAGTCACCTTTGCCATGTCCGTACATGGTTTCTGTTCTTTCTTCCCAAACTCCATCCTTAGTAGTTTCATTAAAAGAATACTTCCAGAAAGTAAGGTCGGAATTAAAAATCCCTGAATAAGGAACATCAACTGCCGAAGGTTTTTCAGTAATTAGATAAACCACATTTTCGTTGGAAGGTGCAATGGCCAATTTTATTACCCGGGTTACATCGGGAAGTCCGTCGGGTGTAATTTCTGTCCAGTTCAATCCATCCTCAGAACGCCAGATACCTGCTTTTAATGGGCGCATAATAGAAGTTGAATAAGTGCTGAGTGCTGCAAAGATCACCCCCTCAGAAGTTATCGCAATATCGGTGGCGAAAGATTTGTTGGTCAGGTCGCCCAAAGTTATTGCCCAGCTTTCACCCCCGTCTTCAGAACGCATGACAGCTCCGTAACAGGCAGCGTAAACAATATCTTTATCAGTAGTAACGGGGTCGGTAACGATTGCCCATATTCCCTGGAAAACATCTTCGAGCGAACCCTGGTTACCGCCCATTGTCGATTCGAGAACTTGCCAGGAATTTCCATTGTCGGTCGATTTGAAAATACCGTTTCCCACACCGATGGTTCGCACATTGGTACTCACATTTCTTTGGGTAGTATTTAAAATTTCACCGGTGCCGTAATACCAGGTATTTGTTTTCCCCGGCCTTGTATCCTGTGCAATGCAGGTGGCACTTTGTTCACCATTTGCAGGGGTAACTTTTTTCCAAGTATCTCCCCGGTTCACCGACTGCCACATGCCGCCCGAAGCACTTCCTGCCAGCATATGATTTTCATCTTCCACATCAAAGGCCAAACACAACATTCTACCTCCCATATTTATGGGACCGCGATGAATCCAGTTTTGGTTTCTGTTGGTTGGATTACGGGCTGGCAAAGTTTGTGCAAATGCCAATTCTTTTGCACCGATGTTGGTTGGAACCTTATCGGTTTCCGGATTGCGGGTTTTCATAAATTCAATTTCCGCATTGTAGAGTGCCTTAGCCCCACCGGATACGAGTGTATTTTCCGGTAGGTTATTGCTAAAGCCTGTGCTGCCTGAATCAAACACTATTTGATTGGTCAAAAAATAGAAGCTTGTGATTAACAGGGCAACGAAAAATATTATTAAGGATTTTGTTTTCATGATTTTTAATTTATATCTAAATATTTCATTGATTTTATTGTATCGGCTACAGGCATTAATCTTGTACACAACGTACACTATAACCGTAAGCCTTAGGGTCAGCGTTCCGCATCACCTGTGTATAACTGGTGTATAAATGCCGATACCATGCATCTGAACCATTCACGCTTGACGACCAAAAGTAGGCGACGTTCGTTAGTTGATCGAACAAGCCATTACTCGCAATGCGGTAGCCCCCGGGGAGGCCAGTGAACCCACTTGAATTGGATGCGCCTGTATTTGGTGAGCTCCAATGGGTTGTTCCTGGTTCTTTTAGTTTAGCACCTTCGTCTGTCCCTCGCCAATCAGTTGCATCGGCTTGTGACTGTGTCATGCCCAAATCCATTTCCATCGTTTTCCATTCGGCATCACTTGGCAAATGCCAAGCTGTCGGGCAAATACCTTGTGTACCTTCGGTAGTTACGTATTGCATCATTTCGTTCCATTGGTACAATCCACCGTAGGTATCGCAATAGGCATTGCTATTGGTGTAACAGTACTTTTCAATTGTGGGATTATCTGTTTGATTAGCTGTTCCGTCAATACGTGTTCCAATATTCAGGTTTTCTGCCATCCAGCATTGAGTCCCTATTTGTACCGTGGAGTAGTTTTGACCTCCATAAGTAATGGGATCTCCACAAGCCCAGATAGTAATTGTGTCACCAGTATTCCAAAAAGAAATCCAATTGTTGCCGTCAAAACCAAAAAAATCAGAAGAATCGGTATTGAAAACCAGAAGTCCGGTTGCGGGGTTAGTAATTAGGCTCATTTGATAGGTGTTCATCCGAGGTAATAGGAGTCCTTTGTTGTTGCTTTTTACGTCAAGCATTGCCGAGCCATCTGGGCTGCTACCATCAGCGTTCATTGCTATTTGTGCTATTAAGCTGTGACTTACAATTAGTATGATTGTCATTAATAATACTTTTACTTTTTTCATTATATTTGTTTTTAGATTTATTTAATAAACGATACTTTCTGCATACGGGAGGGTGTTGCTAATCCCAGCTTCCAAAGTTGCCCTCCATTTGAAGTTTGAATAATTTTACCATAAGGTGTGGGACCTGCACTCTCGCCCACAATGACACAAAACTTATTATCGTAGCTATCTATTCCTACTAAAAATATGTTTCCGGGTCCGGGTGTGGGATTCCCCTGGTTAGCCCATGGAGAACTGCCAGCATTGTTTGTCAGGCCAATATTATCATTGTCAAAGGCACCCCACCAACTTTGGTCATCCATCATCACAAGATCGTTGAGGTCAGGTCCGCCGTTACTGTTTCCTCCTGAAATACGTGTTGAGTCGTTCGTCCAGGTTTGCCCTCCATCATTACTATAAACATAATGCGATGTTCCTCCGTAAACAACAATATTATTGAGGTCGGAAGAAGTAACGCCTATCCATTCGTTTTTATTAAAATTATCAGCAGGTACAATCTCTTTCCAAGTTTGGCCGCCATCTGTTGTTTTGGCGATGAATCCATCACTGGTTCCAGTGGGCGCACCTGCAACATATATTACATTTGAATTAATAGCATGAATGCCCTGCAAAAATTTATTTGTTAGTATTGAGGATTGAATAATTGCCCAATTTTGTCCGCCGTCAGTTGAATGATAAATGACAGTACCACTTATCCAAATATCGTCTTTGCCAATCAGCGAAATGGAAAGAAGTTCGACATTTGAACGTTGCGAAGGCGCTGTTACCCGGCTCCAGTTTGTGCCACCATCTGTTGTTTTTAATATTACATTTTGATGCGCTACAGCCCAAACAGTATTTTCATCAACCGCCCATACATCTACAATCCCTATTCCTTTTATTGCTGCCTGTCCTTCTCCTTGTCGCGTCCAGTTTTCGCCACCATCGGCAGAAAAATAGATCTGGGCATAATCGGTGCTATCAGTGTCTCCAACTGCCCAGACGTATTTCTTTTTTACTGGTTCGGGGTCGTCTTTTTTGCATCCAATTTGGATTGCCAGAATGCTTAATAAGACGATTGAAATAATTGTGTAAAATATTTTTTTTGTTTTCATGCTATTCAATTTTAGGTTTGTTTATTCAGTGGTGATTTTTGTTCTTTACCGAAGGATTCACCCTTTTCATTCAAAATTGATTTCGACATTTTATTCAAAGCTGATTTTCTTTTCTCATTAAGATTAAGCAGTTCATCAAGTTCTGCCTTAATCATTTCGGATTTCTCCTTCTTATTTTTTATTTTTTCTTTCATCTTTAAAAAATAAATGCAAATAAGCCTGAAACTGTAATTACACTCAACACAAGAGTTACCATTATAGCCATCGAAACCAAATCGGGCCGGCAGTTGTATTGTTTTGCAAAAACGGCGGTTAAAATTGCTGATGGCAAAGCTGTTTCTATGAATACAATTTCACGCATCATTTCGGTAAATTGTGGGTTGTTGGTCAACCAAATGGCCAACAATGGTTTTACAATAAGTTTTAATAAAACAGCTATCCCGACAAACAGGAAAATATGTTTGATTTTTTTGAATTCGATAATTAAACCAATGGTAAAAGCCACCATGAGGAGATTGGCGTTGCCAATGAGTTTGAAAAAATGAATGAAAGTAGAGAATACAGGGCTGTCGTGGTTTATTGGGATAAAGGAAAATCCAACGCCCGCAAGCAGTGATATAAAAATGGGGGAAGTAAAAAATTTATGTGCTGATTTTAAGATGGATTTTTCTTCTACTTTCGACTCACCATAATATTCGGCAATGAGTGGTCCCAGGATAAATAATAAAAAGCCCACTCCAAACTCGCTGGTTACCACCGCTTCTTCCATTGCCATTGTACTGCCTGGAAATACCTGCCTGATGATCGGGTATCCCAGCAAGGTTGTCATGCCAAAAGCAGAGACCAAAATAAATGCTCCTTTTTCGCCGGGATTAAATTTTAAAAGGCTTGCAATAAACCAGGCCAAAACCATTATCCCAATTTCAATTACGGCCATTATTGCAGCCATTTTTAAAAATTCGATTTGGAAATGCTGAATGGCCAATGAAGAAAAAATAACCGCCGGAAGAGTAACTTTTAATACAATATAACTGAACAACTCGCTATCAGCCTTTTTTAAGATTGATACTTTTTTGAGAAGAATAGCCAGCAAAATGATGGCAAACATTACAATTACTCCTTCAAACAAATTGGTAGAAATATCCATGCAGAAATGTCTTCTTTAATTCAGCGTGTAAAATTACGACACGCAACAGGCCTTTGTCAAGTAAAACACTACGACTTTACTACGACAAGGGGGAGAAAAAAGAGACAAGAATTAAGAGAAAAAAATAAGGTTGAGATTGAGGTTAAGGTTGAGAGGGGTTCTTTCTTAACCTCAACCTTAACCTCAGTCTTAACCTTAGCCGAAAAGAAGCAATACAATGTACTAATAGAAAACTTCTGCCAGTTTCTTCAAATCACCTTTTATAACTTTTCCATCAAGTTCTACTTTCGATCCTTCTTCGATCAACATTTCTGTTTTTGGGCGGATGATTTTTGTGTTTTTTAAAATGAGTGTAGCCGGACCGAATTCAGGTTTTTTTTGCAGCAGTACCAGACCGTAATTGCAATCTTTTATTTCAGAATTATTTACCTCAACAACGGAAAGATCTTTTGAAGCCAGGCCAATATTGGCGTTTGTGATTGTTGTGTTTTCAACAGTAAGGTACGAGTCTTCGCCACCACTGATACCTTTGTCCTCTACCTCTTCAATGTGGGTGTCCTTAATCACTATTTGGCTTCCTGAAAAATCGATGGCATCGTTGCCAATATTGGTAAATGTTGAGTTCGACACAAGGCCGGTACTAAAATCTGAATCGAAAGCATCACCAAAAATATGATCGAAATTAGAATTATTCAATTGGAAATCGGAACGGATAATATTAAGGGCATCTTCGCATTGGTTGCGGTAAAAAGTGACATTTTCAATATCCACATCCGATTCATAAAATGTAAGTGCGCCGGTTAATGTCCAGCCTTTTATATCCAGCGTATTCATGTTTTCGAAAACAACATGTTTCAGTTTCGACCTTTGCCCGGCCTGAAGAACAGTAAATCCATTGGCCGAGAAATCGGAAGAAGTAATCACAATGGGCTGCTGTTTCGTCCCCTCCATAAAAACAGGAGAATAAGAAATAAACATTGCTTTGTCGATGAGGTCGAGTGTCGTTCCTGCTTCAAAATGTACACTGTATCCTTCAGGAATAATGACCGGAAAATCAATCCGGATGCTATCGTTTCGGATAAAAAGATCGTTGCCTTCCATTCGGTCAAAAACAATCGGATTATTTAGGTTCACCTGGTCAATTAGTTCCTGCTGTGGAGTAATACCTGCCGGGTATGGCCAAGGATTAATGGGAACCACATAAGTATCGAAATGACCATCAACCATAAAAAATAAATAGTTCGACCCTGTATCCGTTTCAATTTCCAACTCCCGAACTGTATCACCGTGGTAAGCCTTCATTGTCGGTTCCGGAATCTGGAAACTTTGTACATATTTCTGTTTGGCACCTGTTCCCAGGATAATAATCTTTCGCTGCGTATAATTCATAACCTTGATTTTAATGCTGTCGTCAACAACATTTTCCAAGAAAGCATTCACATAAAATTCGGGAGTCTTCCCAAAAACAATTGTGTCGTAATAATGCCTTATTTTTAAGTTAAACGCAAAACTGGATTGTTGCTGAATTTGAGCAATACTGTCACTAAGTTGTGGCAAATACTCCCTGATACTTTCCGCACTGCGGCGATAATAAGTCGTGTCGAAATGTACAAATGGAAATTCCATCGCAATTAATGAGTCGTATATTTCAAGTTCATTCCTGAGTTCATCCATTGAACTTGCAATAAAACCCGGGTCACTGAATTTGGCAAGATAGTAGATGTATTTTTTAGTAAACACGGAATCCAGCAATAGGTCATGCATCAGGTATTGCTCGTTAGTAATCGTTTTGCGATTGACCAATGCATTCCAGACGAAATTGTGTTCAATACCGATACCATGTTTTGAATAATCTGCATAACCATCAAAAGCAATAGGTTCGAGTTTGCAAATCACCGGATTGAAATAATAACGATGGTTGTGCCAGGCCATTCCATGTCGTGCCTGATTCAATTCGAGCATGGCGTATTCTGCTGCAAGCTTATCTATATCAAAAACATCAGCGGGCGTACGTGTATGTTCCCGAAACTGCTGCATAAGTTTTTGGGCGTTCAAAAATTGGGTATACAGTGTGGCGTTTTCAGTTGTTTTGCTTTTCTTAAAAGGTTCAATTACTGAGGCTTCGAGATAAGGCAGCAGCACCCACTCAACATCAAGCTGATTAGCCAATCGGCGTGATTGCCAGAAAGCATCTTCCGAAAACTTAACAATGGGCCCTTCGCGCCGGTTTCGCCATTCCAGCAATTGCTTTACGAAATGCTCTTCCCACGCATAAAAACCACGGTTTGCATTGTTGAGCAATAAGGGTGTAAAACCGTAACGTGTCGTTAATATGTCTGCTTTTTGGTAAAGACGATGCGCAACCCATTCCCACAAATAGTTGCGGGCCTCTGGTGTTTGTACCGAGAATTCGCGCATGCGATTCCACGAACCATTCTTGCGCATTTTGATGCGATACGACCATTTGTTTCCTTTCAAATGGTCTAGCCAATCTCCCTTAAGACGCAGCTTGGCCTTCATCATTTTTCCGTTGCCAAATACAATTCCCTTTACCCAATCCTTGTCTTCGGTTTGCAAAATACCAATATCAAATGCTTCTTTCCGTTTTTCCAGAAGCTTCAAATATTGAGAAGTGTCCAGCATGACCGACAAGGGTTCTTCTTTGTAATTGGGATAAACTTTATGCGAAAGCCGTTCGATGCTCATATCATCAAAATAAACTGTATCACTTCCATTGTTCCATACATAAAACTTCATTTCATCAGATTGAAAACCTGGTGGTGAATACACATCCATTTCCAGTTTTTCCCATCCATTTTCATCAGTTTCAACAACAGTTTTTGCAGTTTGGTAAAGCAAGTCTGGTGTTTCTGAAGCGGCAATCAAAACTCCCTTTCCATCTTTGGTTTTTCGCCATACACTTACTTTAAAATACCAGTCGGGCCCTGCATGTTTAATTCTGTAAGACAAGGCAAAAGCTTTTTTTGGTGTGACATAAACAGCATGCTTTCCGGATCGAAATTCTTTGGAGGTTTGTTTTTTACCAACGTCAAAAAAATGACTGGAATCATTATCTGCAAAAAATTTATCTCCCTTTTCATTTAGCTTTTCAGCTCCACAAAACACTTTTGTTCCGGGTGGAAATTCATCTTGCCGCATGCATGATAGCAAAATCCCACTGCTTAAAATCGCGACTAGCCCAATGGCTTTCAAAGTTGTTCTTAACAAAATAATATCTGCTGGTTTAAACCACAAAGATAGGCGAATTTTGGCTTGGGGTGCTTAATGACAATGCTGTGTTTTCTCTAAAAATAAAGCGGAAAATTACTTACTGAACGATTAGTTTCTGTTCATAATAGGCGTCCTGACCAAAAAGCATCAGAACATAAATTCCTGGTTTTAGGTTTGCAATCTCAATCTCGTTATTTGAATGTTTAAAAATTGGTTTCGACATAATCAACTGACCATAAACATTATAAATTTCCATTGTCAAATCGGATTGTAATTTGTTTTCTAAGCTGAAATAATGATTACACGGATTGGGAAACACTTGAATTTGATTGCTGCTTAAAAGACTGATTGATGAATAAAGTGAATAATCAGTTAATTCACCCAGAGCCTTAGGGTTGTCTCCGTTAATGGCAAGCAGATTGTAATAAACAGAATCTTCATAAACTTCTGTTATGATGATATTATCCCTAATTCCGCCACCCATTCCGGAAGCAATAAGTGTAATATTGGCAAAGCTATGATACATGAAAGGCGACACCTGGGCAGTAGCTCCCACATCGCCTGCATAGATCGTAATTTTATTGGGATAGGATAGCAGTAGCGGTTTGACCACTGCATCAAAATTAGTTGAACCGGGATAATGGGGTTCATAATTTATAATCACATTTTGGTATTCATTGTCAGGACTCCACCAAATCAGTTCATGCATAAAAATGAAGATATTGTTCACATTGGCAGAATTACTGTCCAAAGTATTGCTAAGAAACTCCAGTTGATCTCCAACGATGTTCCACGAATCCAGACCGGGGGTTAATACAATAAACAAATCATTATTGTGGGTAAAGCTGTAATAGTAATCGCCAAACCTATTCACAAACTCACTACCCATATCATGATTTCCGGCAGCAAGACGGACAGGCATATTTAATTTGTCAATATCTATTTGGGCCGAATTCCAATAATCTGCTGTTGGGTGAAGCACGACATCGCCAGTTAAAACACCAAGTACTATATTTGGGTAATTGTTAATTGCAGGAATATACTCAACAAAAGGCGGATGTAATCCATATTGCGGACTCATGGGATTACCATAGGTATGTCCTGCCGAAAAAAAAGAATAAAGAGGGGTTCTATTTTGGGCTTCTACATTAACCAACAAAAATAAAATGGAAAAATACAGGAGGAGTTTTTTCACACGATGACATTTTAGTAAAAAGATCATAAGCAAAAATAAATAATAATTCTAAAAATGAAATTTTGACAGTTTATTCGAAATAGATCAATAAGCCCCGATATTGCTCAACGGCCAATCTGGATCAGATGGCGTGTCAGGATTACCTGCATTAATACAAGGTGATGTTATATTTAGACTAAAATCATAAATGATTGGGTTTGAAAATTGCGGATTTTCGAAAAGATTGCCCCTGCCATCCATTTTACACTTATCAGACAATGAATAGTTGATTAGCACCTCCGAAAGGCTGTCTGTTTTAATTGTGCTCACTTTGGATTGAGAAATAATTGTGTTTTCAATCTCAACTTTACTACCGCCTTTCCCACCAACTAATTCAACGCAAACAACTCCATACTTATTCTGGAACAAAGTGTTGTTTATAATGATCCCACTACTACCTTCTTTAAAGGTGATACCTTCTTTGCAATTCACAATTAAATTCCGCTGTACCATTATTTTTTCTGAAGGGCCAAATATTTCACTACCAATTTCAAGCCCCCGGTCGTGCGCATAAATAATGATATTGCTGTCAATCATAATATCTATGCAATTGTTCAAGTCGATAGCATCATCTGGAATATTGACAAACAGATTATTGCTGATCCTGCTACTTTTTAAACGAACACATTCGATGGCGTCAGGAATATTTGAAAATGTGCAATTGCGAATAATTGCTTTGTTCATATTTTTTAAAAGGAAACCTTCGCCTTTTCCAGACCCTTCGATTGAACAATTTTGCAAATCGGCACTTCCCCAGTTTACCCTGGTAATATTGTAATTGTTTGGGAGTTTCTGCCTGTTAATGAAATGAATGTGTCTGTAAACCAGATGTACTGCAATCGCAATGACAGCTCCATCCACAATTTCAGCATGCTCAAAACTGCAATGCGAACCCTTCTTGAGGAGTTTGATCTGACCCCACCCGATGGTTTTTACTTTAGGTAATATTTTTACCGGTGCTACAGTAGTTCCTTTGACAAACATATTCCCGTAAACAACAATATTCACCGCAGTATCAATAATAATTGTCGTTCCTTCACGGATTATCAGGGTATCGTTTTCACCAATTGTTAAAGTCGAGTTTAAATAATAAGGGGAATGTGCTTTGTCGTATATTATTTCTTTAGCAAATAAACTATTCGCAAAAAAAATCGATATAACAATTGACAGGCTAAGCGACGTCAACAAATACTTTTGCGATTTAGATTTATAAAAGTTAATCATTCAAACGAGAAATAATATTTCAAAAGTACTATGAATTTGTGTAAACCTTTGAAGATAATAACACTTATATCGGTTATTCTTCTTCAACCAACATTTCAGCCTGATATTGAATCACCCGTTCAATTGGACAGTGGTAAAAGTCGGCAAGGTTTTTTGCCTGCTCAAGCTTTGAACTGTCTTTTTTGATCATTGATTTAAAATAGTTGGTGCGATGATATTTTTGGTGTAAGCCAGGGTATTGCTGTTTAAAAATATAATCGGCATCAAGATAAAGCATTTCATCAAAAGAAATATTTCGTTTTTTAGCTTTGGCGGCCACTGCATCCGACCATTCTTTGTCTGCCGCGATGACAGCTTCAAACCAGGCAGTCCCAAAAAATTGCAAATAAGCTTTTTTATCATCTCTTCTGAACTGATATTTGGCTTCAGCCCAAAGCAATTCTTCAAGGCTAATATTGTTTTTTGCAGATTTATTCAGCAAACTGGCAAATAAGGTTTCGTCTTTCAGCAAGTGGCTAAGTTGATCATAAACTGGCGATTGTAATCCCTGCGGTGTATATAATTGGTAGATGTCGTCAATAAAACCCCAATCGAACTTATACATGAACCTTTCTGTAACCATTAAAAAAACAACATGCTGCTTTTCAACTTCTTTTTGCAGTTTAAGATTCCGCACGAACAAAGGTTTCTCATAGGAATCGGGGTAAACTTTGGCGTTAAAATACCAAAAGGCTTCGTTGGCAAAAACATGTTTTGGGATGCGCGCATTGAAAATATTCCAATAATAACTATCAGCCACAACCAAAACTTCTGGCTTTGTAATCGTTGTATCCTCTTCAAATGTAAATATGGGATAGGCCAGTTCTGAAGGCGGTAGTGAAATCAGCAAGTTCATGGGTTTTTCAACATCATTATCGGTTTTAAGCGGCACAAGAGAAACGAATAAACTGTCGTGTTTTACTTCAAGCAATTCAATATTCCTGAGCTGCTCAATTGTTTTAAGCATAGTGTCAGCAGCGAAAGACATTCCATAAACACTCCAATGTGTTCCATACTTTGGGAAGAGTGGGTATTTGGCTTTCGATTTTAAGTTCAGAAAATATTGATTAAGATCAAGAAAATTGACATTAATTTCTTTGGCTGTTTTCAGGAGCTTGGCATAATTTGTTTCCGGCTTCGCTTCTGCTAAAAACCTATCGGGAATAAATTCCGGGTAAAAAGAAGCCTTCCCTGGTTCAAAGACGAGAACAAGATCGATGTCCAGTGAATCTTTCAAATACACTTGAAGAAATTTCAGCCGGGTCATTTTTTCATTGATGATTTTCTCTCCAACAAAATCTTTACCAGTATATGCCCTGATATAGTCGTATTCGTAAAGAAAATCTTCTTTGCCAATCACCACTCCTTCGGCATTTGCTTTTCGGAAAAGACTAAAATCAAGCTGGTTATTAAGTCTTACCAAAAAAGGCCTGAAACCAATATGTTGCTCCAAATAGCTGTCAAATTGTGTTTGGAAGGATCCTGAAAACCAGCCTGCTTTTGCTAAAGTTGGCTTTTCCGCCAACACAAAATCACCATGCAAAGGATTTTCTTTTAAAAGCTGAAACGCCTTTTGTATAGCCGGCAAAAGCATCCCGGCAACAAGTAAAACAAATAGTATGTGTTTTAATTTTTTCAATGGAATTTAAAAACAGCTAGTAAAAACAAACATTGTATTCAAATTATTGACAATTCTATTTCTCAACTCTCAACCTTAACCTTAACTTCAACTCTCAACCTCATCCAAAACCTAATCTATCGCTTCAATTTTATACTGATATAAGGTCATTTTCTCATCCGAATAAATCGGTTTTATCTGCAATTGTAAATTAGCTTTTTCAACAACAATCAGGCTGTCGTTTTTTTGCATTAGATATTCTTCGAGTTTTGAGTCATTGTTATTCTTCAGTAAAAATCCTTCTTTATTTTTGAGCAGCACTTTTTTCAGAATTTTCAAATTGACTTTTTCGTGTTCAGCACCATTTACCTGGAAGATATTTCTAAAAATAATATCCGTTTTTAGTGCAAGAAAGTAGGTGTTTTCCCAGCCAATAAAATCAACAACAAGCCCTTCTTGTTGTGGATCCTCTGTTTTCGAATTGATGAGTTCGACTAAATCAACCACGCCCTGGTCTTTCAGACACGGAACAGCATAAATATCGTAGTTCAGGAAGGAATAAGGAATCAGAAGGATGACCACCCAAAGGGCAATTTTGCGTTTGGTTTTTAATGATTTTCCATCTTCAAAAAAGAGAGCATAAAACGGCAATGAAGTAAGAATGAGGGATAGTGTAAATCTGTGTTGCAACAACAGTGTGCCATTTATCGATTTAAAAACA
>QMPA01000013.1 GCA_003650365.1 Bacteroidota bacterium
GTTTCGTCTAAGCGGACAATTTCTGAACTGATGCTGTCGTCATGTTGTATGGCAACAAACAAATCGGACATTTGTCCACCGGTCCAATTGTCGATATCTTTTTCTTTTCCGGTTGCCCCTATTCTATTCGAGGTAAAAATAATGCTACTTGCCGCTGCATTCCCATAAATAGCAGCAAATTCATCGGCTGCTGTGTTGAGCTCCTGAAGGTTAGATACTACAAATCTTTCATCAAAAACAAGTTTGGTTTGTGCCAGTTTGCACGATTGAAGAGAAGAATCAGCCAAAGCATCACCAGGAACTTTGTACAGAAACTTTCTATACATACTTATTGCTTCATCATATTTCCCCAATTCCTGAAGGATGTTTGCGTAATGAAAAAATATGTTTGGTTCCAGATCGGTGTATTTATTCGCGATGAGTGTTATGTAAGTTTCCTCGGCCTTTGGCAGATTTCTAGTCATGTCGTAACATTCGGCCAATCGATAAATAACCTCATTGCGTGCGGTGTCGCTGCCTTTAAAGTTTTTCAATCCTTTTTGGTAATGCACAATTGCTGTCAAATACTGCCGATCATTCAATGCATCATTTCCTTTTATCACATGCCTTTGCTGGGCCAACAATGTTAGCTGCAACAATAAAACGAAAACAATCAGCATGGACTTCTTCATTCTTTTCTATTCCTTAATCAGTTTTGTTGTAATTGTTTGTACACCATCATCAGCCTTCAAAATATAAGTGCCGGATTTAAGTGATGAAGCATCAATATTTACCAGTTCTTTTTCTGTTTTCCACGACTTAATAGTATGCCCTGCCATATTTAAAATGCTTATTTGAATTGTTCCTGACAATCTTCCCTTCAAGTCGAATACGCTCGTGCTTCTGACAGGATTAGGTGTTAAGTCGATCAAATCGCGAAAGAGATGAACACTTCCTTGCCTGAGGTAATCTACAGAATCGTAAGCTGTGGCATTCAATACATAAAAATATACAGCATCCGGTGCATCTTTTCCGGACTTATTTGTTCCATCCCATCGGCCATCAATTGTATCAATCTTGTGCATCAGCTTTCCCCAACGGTCAAAAATCTCCATTTCCAAAATTTCAATTCCATTGGTTGTTGCTCCGAAAGTGTCGTTATAACTATCGTTATTGGGTGTAAACGCATTGGGTATTGAGATGAGCACATCTACATCAACCCAGATATGAGCCGTATCGGTATTGGTACAATAATATGGCGGGCCACCATCGGCAAGTACTGTAATAATATTTAAGCCGGGTTTTATCAGAATAATTTCTGAAGAATCGCCTGTGTAATATAATGATTCCTGATAATACCATTGGAAGGTTGCTCCTTCTTCACTTTCTGCATACAGATCAACATCGAGAGGTGCTAAACCGGAGTAGGGATCGGCAAATACTTCAACCGGAAGTGGGTGTTCAACACCAATTGTAATTGTATCGTAATCAATACATCCAGCGGCATCAACAGCCCTTACCGGATAGTCTCCGGCGCAAAGGTCTGTTATAAAATAATCACTTATTTCATTGTCGCCCCAATATACTTTTATAGGCTCGGCTCCCCCTACAACATTCAGATTAACAGCACCATTACAATCCTCGGGGCAGAAAACTTCAACAACCTGAGATTCAAAATGTACACCTTCAAAATCAACCAGCACATCTTTAGTAATATCGTTATAACAACCCGCATCGCTGTATGCACGCATGTTTACCGGGAAATTTCCCATTGTTGGGAATTCGTGGGTTATCTGTTGGCCGTAAGCTGTATCTTCTGGTGGGAGAAGCCATTCATAAAAATCAATATAATAAGGTGCGACAACAGAAGCTTCGCCATCGAAGCGCACCTCACGTCCGGTACATTCATTGTCAAAAGTAAAATCAACTTCAGGGGATGGTTTTGAATAACGCCACACTTTCAGGGTATCGTTATTCAGGTTATCATCGAGTGTACTAATAAGCCATATCACGAAAAAGTAGTCGCCATCAGCAGTAATATCTACATAATCATCGAAAGTAAAAACAATATCGTTGTAAAAAGTACCTTGAATAAGTCCTTCATGAACCGGCCCTCCATTTACTGTATAAGCCAGTCTGAGATCGGTAAATGGCAAATCGCCATACTGTCTGACCAAAACGGTTACACTGTCGGGTTGAAGGTGGGTACAATTTAAGGTGGGGCTGATTAATTGCGAAATGCCATAATCGAGCATAAATTCTACACAACCCATATCGGGTGCCTGGTCGTTTCGTATGATGCCATTGATGTCATAATATATCCCACTGATTGGAATTCCGGCTCCATTAATATCTCTTTGCATGGGCAATGGATTTGTATTACTTACAAAGAATGGATTTACATTCTTTGAATTTGCATCGCCATTAATTGCCTCTCCCCATTCTAACAGGCTGGTATAAGCTACACCATCATAATAACCAATATAATCCCAGTCGCTGTCGTAGTTGTTATAATCCCAATCATAAGTAGAAGGATCGCTTTCAAGAAATACCGGAATATTACCTTTGGAGCAGTAAAAAATATTGTTCTTCACTGTGAGCTTTGTTGACGAACCTTCGATACGCAATGCATTGGAAGCAAGGTCTTCATTCAGTATATTCATACTGTTAAAAACAAATTGTGAATTGGTAATTTGAAAAAGGAATATTCCCCTTGATAAAACTTCGCCGGTAGTCTGGGCATAATTATTGGCAATAACAATGCTGTCGCAACTTGAAATTGTTATTGCAGTTCCATTATATACCCCCGTTACCCTGTTTCCGATTACTTCGCGAATACCTTTTCCCTCGATTTGAGCAAAACCACCTTCTTCGATATTGTTAAAGGTAACAAATACGCCTTCGCCATCTTTGTCTTTTGAATTGATCGAAATTTCCCCGGATCTCAGGTAATTGTTGTCAATAACAAAGTCGGAAAGGTTTGGCTTAAAACCAATGTGCCCTATTGATGTTCCCTGTATGATGTTGTTAGCAACAACACAATGGCTAAAAGTCCCATATCCTATAATATCGCCCCCATTTGTGAACATATTATTTGAAACTTCCATATATTCTACAACTGCATTACTAAAATTTATTTTTCCAGGATTGTTACCATCATTAGCAAAGTGGTTGTTCTTTATAATTATATCTGATACCAGGCCTGACATATAAAAATAATAGCCACTTCCCGAAGTGAAACCCAGCTTCTTAAAGCGGAGGTGAGAAGCACCATCAATTTTAAAAATTCGGTTACCACCACCGGCCTGGGATGAAATACGAACGGAAGTGCTGTCGCCATTTTCGCTCATAAAGGTTACACTATTAACGTTTGACGATCCGGGAATTGGGGGGATAATAACATTTACAGTATAATCGCCGGGGCGGATAAAAAACCTGACGGCACAAGAAACCCCTGACTTATTCAGCTTATCAACGGCATCAGAAATGGTTTCAAAGTCCGGATTGTTTCCGCCAATTGTGTAGCTGCCACATAAGGGTGACGAAAGCAATATGGCAGAAGTATCGTTATATCTATTACACTCAGTTTGGTTATTGGGCTTTTCTGTCCAGGCCTTTAAATTGTACGCCTGATCCTGAATATCGTAACTTCCAATGGTGATTTCGCTATTCCCATAAACAGCCAGGTTTCCTGTCCAGTTAAAAGGCGTTTGCATCTGATCGTTAACAGACCAATGTACTTCCACACTACTCAATGCTGTTGTTCCCTGATTTTGCAACAGTACTTTTACATCCTGCACACCTGTTTCCGGTGGGCTTTTTGGAGCCGTTATTTTATCAACTCCTGCATCAGGGCTACACGGATTGTATTCTTTTGCACCAATATCAGGTGACGAACCTCTTGGCGTACCATCAATATCAATTGAAACACCGCTTATACTAGTTCCTCTGTTATTCAATAAAATATGGTTGATGGAAGGATCGTCGTCAGCTGTAAAAATTGGATCAATATTTTGTCCGTTTACTTCACCACCAATCGCTTGTTTCCATAGGTTGAAGTCGGTATATGTAGTATCGTTGTAATATCCCAAATAGTTGTTTATGCAGAAATAATTGTTGTAATCCATGGTCAGGGATAGTACTTTCTCTTCAAAATACACAGGAATACTTCCCCCCGGATTACTAAAAATATTGTTTTTGACAGTGATGTTTTTTACTGCACTACCAACAAACAATGCATGCGATGTTTGCTCTGCGTTCAACACATTCATTGAATTAAATACCAAGCTTGCATTTTTTGTAAAATCAAGGGAAATTCCATGCGACTGACCCGACCCAAAAGTTTGCAAAAAGTTATTGGCAATTAAAACATCGTCACAATTATAAAAATAAAGCCCGATACCATTTTCAATGGCTGTTATCCTGTTTCCAATTACTTCCCGCACACCATTCCCAATAATATTTACAAACTTACCCGAGCCTGTTTTGATTGTATTGTACCTCAAATAAACACTTTCGGGTGCCTGGGTAGTAAATACACTAATCCGGCCCTTGTCGAAATAATTGCTGTCGACGGTGACATTATACAGGTAACTATTTAAAACGATTGATCCCCATTGCGATTCGTTGTAAAAGAAATTGGCATTAAACTTACAATTTGTAAATTGTCCGTTTCCATAAATTCGTCCACCAAAGGGAAAAACATTGTTTCTGATTTCGACATCGGTAGCAGTAACTCCGAAGAGTTTTACCGTATTTGAGTAACTGGCGTTGGTTTCGAACCAGCAATTACTGATGATTATGTCAGACACAATGCCGACAATGTAAATTGGGTTTACATTTCCTGTCATAAATCCTAAGCTGAGGAAACGGATATGGGCTGCCCTGTCAAATTCAAAAGTATAATCATAATCTTCATTAAGCGAGCCAATACGCACCGAGGTACTGTCGCCGGATTCACTCGTAAAAGTTACTGTATTCTCAAGGCTTGTACCTGTAATCGGCAGAATTGTCTCATTTAAAACATACTCGCCCGGGCGGATTAAAAACCTTACAGCGCAAGAAACACCCGAAGTATTCAAGGCGACAATTGCATCCCCAATAGTTTCAAAATCAGGATTTTCACCACCAATTGTATAATCGCCACACAAGGCTGGAGAAAAGAAAGAAGTGGTTGTATCGTTGGCATTGTTACATTCTTGCACGCCATTAGGCAGTTCTGTCCAGGAAACCAATGTTTGCGACTCATCTAAAAATAAATAATTACCAAGCGTAACTTCCTCATTACCGTATTCCGAAATATTTCCTGACCAGTTAAATGAAGACTGGACTTCCCCATTTACTGTCCAATGTATTTGGGCGCTCGTTAAAGTGTTTGTTCCCTGATTTTGCAATAAAACTTTCACTTCCTGAGTGCCGGGTTCAATGGGGTTTTGTGGGGATATAATCTTGTCAACACCAGCATCTGGGCTGCAAGGGTTGTATTCCATCGCACCAATATCAGGAGGATTACCTCTGGCTGTACCATTTATATCAAACGAAACATCGCCAATGTCGAGTCCTGTATTGTTCAATAAAATATGGTTGATAGCCGGTTTGTTTGCTGCCGAAAAGTAAGGGTTAACTTGTTGCGCATTTGCTTCTCCATTTACTGCCGTCTGCCAGGCGCTTAAATCAGAATATGTTATCCCATTGTGGTAGCCGACAAAAAAATCGGAACTGTAATAATTATTGTAATCCAGACTGAGTGTTGGTGGATTATCAAGAATAAATACGGGAATATTTCCTGCAGGATTCGAAAAAATATTATTTTCAACAATAAGATTATTCGGAGATACACCAATATAGATTGCATGAGAGGCAGGGCCCTCGGATTGAATATTCATTGAATTAAAAACAATGCTGGAATTACTGAACTCGTTGGCATAAATGCCAATTGCAGATTTTACACCAATTGTTTGGATAAAATTGTTCGCGACAAGTACTTCTTTACAATTGTTCAAGTGAATTCCTGTACCTTCTTCTACACCGGTAATTCGATTTGCAATAACTTCACTGATACCTGGGCCATAAAAGTCGAATACCCGCTCCGAAGACGATTCAATTGTATTATACCTGATTTTCACGTTCGCTGAACCAAATGGTGTAGCGACATTAATACGGCCGGTTTCAAAAGAATTGCTGTCGATGGCCACATCGATCATTTTGCTGCCCAATGTTAAATGACCACCCACAATAGTTCCAAAAAACACATTGTTGGAAATTCCAATATGCTTAAGTTCGCCATCTATAGAAATAACTCCACCACCTCCAATAAACTGGTTGTGCTTTAAATAAAAATGGGAAGCAGTAGTTTCATCAAAAACAATAGAACTGAAGAAAGAGCTGATATTTTTAAAAGAGTTGTGGCTGAGGATTACATCATCAACAATACCCGTAAATTTAAAATATTTCACATCGTTTGATTCGAAACCCAGGTGTTCAAAACGCCAGTGGGATGATCCTGCCAGTTGAAAAATGTAATCGTACACATCACTTGCCGATCTTATAATTACCGAACTGCTGTCTTCACTTTCACTGGTAAAAGTAATGGTGCTGGATTCTGAGGTTCCCTGGATTGGCGGAATTGCTTCGTTAATAGTGTACTCACCCGGACGAATCAAAAACCTGACAGCACAATAAATACCAGCAGTTTTAAGCGTATTAATTGCTTCCGGGATTGATTCAAAATCAGGATTGCTGCCACCAATGGTATAGTCGCCACAAAGTGTTGGCATGATAATTCGGGAGATGGTATCGTTATAAGGATTGGGGTCTTCAATGCCATTGGGATAACTTTGCCAGATAACAAGGTCGGTCGGTTGCTCGGTAAAAGGATAAGTTCCCAATAAAATATTTTCTTCCATTCCCCCAAAATCAATATTCCCACTCCAGGCATAATCAGGTTGTAAAATACCATCTACCGACCATGAAATTGTGCTGGAAGTTAATTGTTGATAACCATAATTACCGAGGGTAACCCGTACTTCTAAATTGCCCGGACTAATGGGTGGAATCGGGCTGTCCAGTTTTACCAATCCCCCATCATAGGGCAAGGGCGCCACTATTCTGATGTTATCTACGGCCCAGAATCCCTGGCTATTACCTTCCCAAATAAACCTCAATCGCGCAGAAGCCACATCGCCAACAACAGCTGAAATGTCAACAATTTCGGAAGTAGGATTGGTTGTTGAATTGTTATATCTTATTACTTCTGACCAAGTATTTCCGTCAAAAGCTTCAACGATTGCCTTTGATCCACTGCCAGCAAGATAAGTATGATCAAATTCAAGTAAAATGGAATTGCTAATAGATGCGTCAAAGAAAGGTGTTTCCAATACCACTTTTTCCGGAAGTCCGTTATTAGAAACCGAGTCAGCATCGAAAATTGCAAAAGGTGTGGTTATGGGATAGTTAACTGCCCGGCTGCCCGGATTATCAAAATGCCATAAATCTGTATCTTCTCCTTCGATAGTCGTATTTTGCCAAGCGGAGGGAGGAGTGGTTCCTTCTGCGGTAACAAAATCTTCATTTAAAATATAGGTTTGTCCCCACAAAAATGATTGTAGAATCAAGACCAAAAAGAGTAGAAAATACCGTTTCAAAATTTGCTTGTTTTGTTCGGATCAACTATATGAAATAGTGCTACAAATATATCAATTCCGGTGAGCGGACCTTGAAAATGTGCCCGAATTTTTTCCAACGGATTTAAACAATTTCTTCTTTAACGAATCTCTGTCAAAAAGGTTGCCGGGAAAACACAATGAATTTTAACCATTTCTAAATTTAGGGGCTTCTTTAAAACCTGAATACGAATACTGGATTTTTGATATATCAGCCAGACTCTTCCAGGTTCTGTGAACGCTGGAAGGTTGTGCGACATTAACTTCTCTCAATGCAAAATATTAAAAACAAGCTCCTTAAATGGCCCGTAGCTTTGCGCATCGGTGCTACCAAGTCCTTTGCTTTTCAAATCGAGTTGACGAATTTCAGCAATGATGGATTTGATTTTTTGTTCAGAAAAACTTCGGGCTGCCCTTTGATAATCTTGTACAAAAAAAGGATTGATTCCTAGTACAGAGGCAATCGTATTTTGGTTGCCGCCTTTTAGTTGGTGGTATAAAAACACCTTCATAAAATAATTGTGGAGCACAACAGTTAGCATTTGCAAGGGATGTTCTTTTGGGTTGGCTTCGAAATGCTGAACAATTCGTTGTGCTTTAAACGCATCTCTGGCTGCCAGCGCATTCTGTAATTCGAAAACGTTAAAGTCTTTGCTGATACCGATGTGTAATTCTATTTCATCTTCCGTAATCAACGATCCTTTTTCCAGATTTATGGCCAGCTTTTCGAGTTCATTATTAATTTTCCCGAGATCGGCACCAAGGTATTCGGCAAGCATACGCGATGCATGTGGACTAATGGAAAAACCCAACAAGCGTACCGATTTCTCAATCCAGGCAGGAATTTTATTTTCGTAAAGCCGTTTTGATTCATACAGAATAACGTTTTTCGATGTTTTCATCTTTTTATAAAACGTTTTCCGCTTGTCGATTTTCTTGTATTTGAAATTTATGACGAGGATGGTTGAATTCAACGGAGAAGCTAAATAGGGTTCCAGCCCCCCAATCTCTTTAATATCTTGCGCTTCTTTTACAACAACCAATTGGTAATTTCCCATCATGGGAAAGCGTTTCGACAAATCGATGATGTCTTTTGTTGTTACATCGCGGCCATAAACAATGTTCTGGTTGAATTCTTTTACTGATTCATCCAAGGCGTTTTCTTCGATGTAATCTGTTAACTGATCAATAAAATAAGGCTCTTCTCCGAAGAAAAAATATATCGGGTAGAAAATTTTATTGTGAATGTCCTTGATAATATTTTCGAAAGTCAGCACTAAAATTTCAGGTGTTTAACGGTTAAACCTTTATTGATTAATTGCTTCAAGGATTCGATACCAATTTTTAGATGATCCTCTACAAACTGCTCATCTACTTTTTTATCGCTTTCCATTGTTTTCACGCCTTCGGGAATCATGGGCTGATCGGATACCAACAACAATGCGCCTGTTGGTATTTCGTTAATGAAACCTACCGTGAAAATAGTAGCTGTTTCCATATCGATGGCCATGCTTCGTGTTTTTCGTAGGTATTTTTTGAATTTCTCATCGTGCTCCCAAACGCGTCGGTTGGTTGTAAAAACGGTACCTGTCCAATAATCCCTTCCAAAATCGCGAATGGTGGTTGAAATGGCTTTTTGCAAACTAAAAGCAGGAAGGGCCGGCACCTTGGCAGGAAGGTAGTCATCAGAAGTACCTTCGCCCCGGATGGCTGCAATGGGTAGAATCAGGTCCCCGACTTCGTTTTTCTTTTTCAATCCGCCACATTTTCCCAAAAACAAAACCGCATGCGGATTAATGCCGCTAACAAGATCCATAATTGTCGCCGCATTGGCACTGCCAATTCCAAAATTAATGATTGTTATTTCCCCGGCTGTGGCACAGGGCATGGGGCCATTTTCACCCATAACCTCAACTTCGTGCCACTTTGCAAACATCTCTAAATAACGGTTAAAATTCGTCAGTAAAATATATTTTCCAAAATTCACAAGCGGCATTCCGGTATATCGGGGCAGCCAGTTTT
Source organism: Bacteroidota bacterium (assembly GCA_003650365.1). Lineage (GTDB taxonomy): Bacteria > Bacteroidota > Bacteroidia > Bacteroidales > F082 > B6-G9. Next base: position 9,663 of record QMPA01000013.1, read on the forward strand.
CGACGATTTCCTTTTTGTTTTTCATCCTTTTTATTTATTACAAAAATAGGTTTTTTAATTATTTGCATTAGCCCATAGTTTCAAGAAATATCACATTAGGTATTTTCAAAAAACCTTTACATTTATAAAATGAAACTTTTATTAAGTGCACTGTTTCTCTTTGGGTTTTTTAGTATCCACTTTGGTTGTATAAAAAGCCCGACCGCAAGCTATTTTCTTAGTGATGAAATGAAAAATTAAAATCCATTTAGCGGAGGCGAGAAGCTGCACTTTATAACTGACAATGCTGTACAGTATGTATTTAATGGTGGCGAAAGAAGAAACGTAATACACGAAATATCGAATGGATCTGATGGTGGTTATTATTTATTTGAAATTGACAAAATGAGCTTTAGTGCGGGTAGTAATTATGGTTTTTATTATAATATGCAGCACGTAAGCCGCCGTTATCCGATATTTCAAATAGATTTTTCTTGCAATGGCAAAGGGATGGCAGCCAATTTTGATATGCCAATAAGCAAAGAAAACACGCAAACAGTTGACAGCATTTTTATTATGGGCCAATGGCAGTATGACGTTTTTGTTTATATAAGGGAGAAAGATGACGGAACTGACAAAATATATTATTCTACAGATTTCGGAGTGCTTAAGATAGACTTTTCTGATGGTTCCTGGTGGGAACTTGAGAAAATTGAGTGGTAGTGCAGTCTAACCCAAACCCTCAAACTAGCGCGCGAATGTTTCGCGTGCCCGACAACAATTAACAATGAATGCACACGAAACATTCGCGCACAAGTCTGGCGAAATACATTACATTCGTATTTTCAAAAAAGAACCCATGCAGCCATTAAATTTACCGGAATACCCCATTAAAACAAGGATAAACGAAGGCGGTAAAACAGAAGTTTTTGATACCATCCGAAAAAAATATGTGGTGCTGCAGCCGGAAGAATGGGTGAGGCAACAGTTTATTGGTTTCCTGATTCACCACAAAAACTATCCGGCTTCACTCATCGGTATTGAAAAAGGATTGAAGGTCAACCAACTTCAAAAACGTTTTGATGCTGTGGCTTTTGATAAGAAAGGAAACCCTGTTGTTTTAATCGAATTTAAAGCTCCATCCATCAAACTCACCGAAAAAACATTCAGCCAGGTAGCGGCTTACAATTTAAAAATGCGGGTTAAATACCTTATTATCAGCAATGGATTAAAACACTATTGTTGCAAAATGGACTACGAAAACAGCAGTTATCAGTTTTTAAAAGACATACCAGATTATGAAACAATAATTGAATAATTAAAGGTGTAATAATAATTAATCCGAAAACAAAGCTGTCAATAAAAAAATTAATAAATTTGCTCTGTAAAAAAATAGATCATGAAAAAAATAATTATTCAAGTTGTATTGGCAGCAATCATTGTTTTTCTAGGGTATTTCGTTTACCAAAGCATCATGGAACCTGTTCATTTTGACACGGAAAAACGGGCACGGGAAAAGGTTGTGATTGGAAAACTGAAAGACATTCGTACTTCCCAGCTTGTTTTCAAGCGTGTAAATGGGTCTTATGCTGATAATTTCGATTCGCTTGTGGCATTTTTGGCTGTTGCCGAAATTCCTATTGTAAAGATGATAGCCGATCCGGATGACACTACTTTTACAAAAACCATTAATGATACGGTTGGATACATTAAAGTTTCAGACACACTTTTTTCAAATAAAAGTTACCGTTTAAGTGAGTTGAGTATCATTCCATATTCGGACGGTGAAATGTTTGAAATAGGTGCCGATACTATTGAAAGAGGAGGTGTTGATGTGCATGTTTTTGAAGTCAAGGCTTTGTATACTTCCTATTTAAAGGGAATGGATAGGCAAACCATTATTAATATTGTTGCCAAACGCGAAGACATTGATAAATATCCAGGCTTGAAAGTTGGTTCATTAACCGAACCTTCAACCGATGGCAACTGGGAATAATTTCATGCCCCCTCATAGCCGTTTTCTCGATAAGTCATTTAATAAATTAAATACGCGAAACTATGTGATGTCGGCACTGTTCGATGTTAGTGGTTTTTCCATTAGTATTTACGATCCTGATAAAAACAAAATTATCGGGCTTGTTACTTACCACTTCGAAGAACTTAATGGGGCTGAAGAAATAAATGCCCAATTGGATCATTTTTTAAATACCGTTTCTTGGTTGTCTTTTCCTTTTTTAAAAGTTTGCATAGTGTACCGCAACAACCTAAACACTCTGATTCCATTGCCACTGTTCGATAAGAAAAATGCAGCGCTTTACCTGGAGTTCAATCATATTCTACAACAAGAAAACCGTATTTTTTATGATTTCATCAAGCATACTGATGCTGTAAATATTTACAGTTTACCAATGCTTCTTTTTGAAAAAGTGAAAACGATATGGCCAAATTCGCTTCTGAAACATGCTTCAACAATCCTTATCGAAAACCTGCATGTATTGGTCAAAAACAAGAATGACAACAACGCCTTGTTTGTAAATGTGACAAAAAATAGTTTTGATGTGGTTTATTTTAAAGATAATAAACTTGATTTTTACAACCAATTCCAGTTCAAAACGGTAACCGATTTCATCTATTTTTTACTTTCTGCCATTGAACAATTGAAATTAAACCCTGAGTCGGTTAAACTAATTCTTTTGGGAAACATTGACAAAGGTGATGCATTTTATGAAATAATTTACCGATACATCAGGCATATTTCCTTTATTAAGCGTAACGATAATTATGCATACTCCTATGTTTTAGACGAGATAAAACCACAAATGCACTTTCTGCTGTTTAACAGTTTACAATGCGAATAATTAGTGGAAAATATGGTCGTCGGAATATTCGCCCACCCAAGGATCTACCGGTTCGGCCCACCACCGATATGGCCAAAGAAAGCCTGTTTAATATCCTTTCTAATAAAATTGATTTTGAAAACAAATCGGCTTTAGACCTTTTTGCAGGAACAGGTTCAATTGCTTTTGAATTTGTTTCGCGGGGCTGTCAACCGGTTGTTGCGGTCGATAAAAATTTTCAATGTATTCAATTCATTAAAAAAGCGGGTTCAGCGTTTGGAATGGAGGACCTTCAAGCCATCCGGACAGATGTTTTTCGCTACATTCAATCAACTTCAAAAAAATTTGACCTGATTTTTGCCGATCCACCCTATGCCCTCGAAAGTATCGAAACAATTAATCAACTTGTTTTTGAGAATAAGTTACTCAATAAAGATGGTTGGCTCATTGTTGAACACCCGCGGGAAATTGACTTTTCTGAACAGGATTATTTTGTTGAACACCGCAAATATGGTAAAGTAAATTTTAGCTTTTTTACCCAGGACTGAAATCCTGGGCAATTGAAGCAGGGCAACTGAAATACATAAAAAAAGCTGTCCATCAGTTGACGGACAGCTTTGAGTCTTTTAGATTCCCAAATTTAATATTCATCTTCATTAAAGAAAAAATCTTCTTTGGTGGGATAATCAGGCCACAAATCTTCTATACGATCGTAAACCTCCCCTTCGTCTTCTATCTCTTTGAGGTTTGCTGTTACTTCAGGAGCGGCTCCGGTACGTATGCACCACTCAATGAGTTCGTCTTTTGTTGCCGGCCATGGTGCATCTTCTAATTTTGATGCTAACTCTAAAGTCCAATACATAGTGCCTTAATTTTTTGCAAAAGTAATTTTTTTTTAATCCAATTTAAGAAATGGAAAAAAATTATCAGAAAAGCTATAAACGGGCATTCCATACGGATTCTATTCCGCCAAATTTTTTCGAAAAATACCTTGAAAGGACAAAGAGGTAATCAGATAACCGATTCAGGTAAGTAACTATCAGCGGGTCAATATCATATTTTTCGGCCAGCTTAATCACCAACCGTTCGCTACGCCGGCAAACAGTTCGCCCCAAATGGCAATAGGAAACTATTGGATGGCCACCGGGAAGGATAAAAGAAGTGAGCTCAGGTAGTTGTTGGTTCATTTTATCAATCTCGTTTTCCAATACCAATACATCTTTCTTAGAAAGAGAAGGAAGCTTAACAGTCTTGGATTCAGTGTCTGTAGCCAATAAAGATTCTATTGTAAACAGGCGGTCTTGAATTTCCAGCAGTATTGTTTTACTGTGATTGTCAATCTCCTGATCGCGGATTAGGCCTATCCAGGCATTCAGTTCATCTACGGTTCCATAAGCTTCAATACGGTCATCGTATTTGGGCACACGCGTTCCTCCAATAAGTGAAGTGTTTCCCTTATCGCCAGTTTTTGTGTATATTTTCCAATTACTCATAAGACATTTAATCGGCAGATATTGCGTAATCTTTTATCGTTTTGATATTTGGATTTATTTCATCGGAGGCAATACGCCCGTCCATCATACGAATAATACGGTGCGCATGCAGGGCAATATCTTCTTCATGGGTTACCACAACAATCGTGTTTCCCTGCTTGTGGATTTCTTCAAGCAATCCCATAATCTCGATAGAAGTTGTCGAGTCAAGGTTTCCGGTTGGCTCGTCTGCCAGCACAATTGACGGACTGTTAACCAATGCCCTGGCAATAGCTACACGCTGGCGCTGTCCTCCCGAAAGTTCGTTGGGTCTGTGTGTCATGCGGTCAGAAAGTTGTACCTGTTCGAGCGTTTCTTTTCCCATCTCTAGCCTTTTATTCTTGGGTATTCCGGCATAAATAAGTGGCAACATCACATTTTCCAGGGCAGTTGAACGTGGCAATAAATTAAAGGTTTGAAAAATGAAGCCGATTTCTTTATTACGAATGTCTGCTAATTCGTTATCAGTCATTTTACTAACATCTGTTCCATTCAGGTGATAGCTTCCACCGGTGGCCGTATCGAGGCAACCCAGAATATTCATCATGGTAGATTTTCCTGAACCGGAAGGACCCATTAACGCTACAAATTCGTTTTCGTAAATACTTACCGAAACGTCAACCATTGCTTTTACAGTTTCGCTTCCTACATAATAAAAGCGTGAAATATTTTCAAAGTGGATTATTTCTTTCTTCATCTTTTAACAATTATTCCGCGAGGATGCGGATTTTTTACGAAAATAATATTTCTTTCAAAAATAGATTTGCTAATATTTTATAATAAAATCCTGTTTGGCAAAACCTTTCTTAAAAAACACAAGCCCCATCCAAAACAGGTCAATTGTAATACTTACTTCAGGATTTGCTTTAATAGCCTCCCAGGCTTCTTCCATTCCCGATGACCAATGAATGTCGTCGAATATAAATAATGTGTTTTCGTTGGCCAGTTTAAGACAGGAATTGAAGTATTTCAGTGTTGGCTCTTTGCGGTGATTGCCATCGAAAAATACCAAATCCAATCTCTTTTCATTCGCGATTACCTCGTTCAATGTTACATCAAAATTACCAGAAATCACTTCAATATCTTTTAGGTTCAACTTTTTGAAAGTGTCTTCAGCCAGATCGGCCAGATTGGCACAGCCTTCTAGGGTGATTAATTTTGAAGATGGATTTCCTTTTTTAAGATAAGAAGCACTTATTCCGGCTGCTGTGCCAAGCTCCAATATCACTTCCGGCTTCAGGAATTTACTCAATCTGTAAAGTAATTCTAATTGCGACTTTTGAGCAGTTCGCTGTTTTACAATTATTCCTTTGCGAAGCATCATCGTTTTATAAGCGCTTTCTCCTGCACTTGCTCCAAAATCAACGGTTTCCATGATATCTTCTCTTGCCGACTGCTCACGCTTAATCTTATCAATTAATGCATAATCATCGTATTCCGTTTTATCGCGCAATACTTTATTAAGCAATTCAAATACAAAGGGTGAGTGAATTACATACCTGCTCTTTGCTTTCATCAGGTAAGTAAAATAGCTTTTAATTAGCCAAAGTTTTTTCATAGACAGTTCAATTATTTGTAAGCAACTTTGTTGGCATAAAATACTGTTCTTATGCTCTTATCTCCCAATGTTCTGTTTTTTAGTTTTTGATAGCCGTAAATTAAGAAATAATCGCCATACCAATGTGTAATAAAATTATTGACATCATCAGAAATTCTGTCCTTTGGTAAGTTGGTTTCAATAGCTGATTCCTCACGACCAATATCAACAGGGCCTTCAACGGTTTGCGAATGAATTTTCCCTTCGTTTACATAAGCCATCGAGATATAATTATCGTCATTAAGGATGGCAACAGTTGGCGACAAAGAAAACTTCTTCAATTTTTTTATCGGGAAATCATTGTTCCAAATCAGCTCTCCTTCCTGATTTAAACCGGCAACAATTAAATCATAAAAACTATAACCTTCAAAAACACTGTAATTATAGGGCACCGGTCTTCCATAATAATCGTAATCCATTCGTGTTTCGTTGCGGTAGTAAGGTTTGTAAAGTTCTACTGAAAAAATATACTGGTCGTTTTTAAGAAATACTTGCGGATTGTAAAAATGAAAAAGTGCTGACAGGTTTTTCTTTGACGGATTATCTTGAGCATCTACATTATTTCTACTGTAATCCATTTCTCTCCCTGCCAGTGAACCGTAAATATTTTCAAAGCCCAGAAAATCATAATATTTTAAGGATTGCTGCTCTCCTTCTGCAATTTGTAAATAAAACATGCCCGCACCTTTGGCATCGTCATTTGCTATCAAATCGGCAAATGAGATATTACGTCCTGTCACAATATCGTAGGTTCCGAAGAAAGTCAGTTTTTCGCTTTTATCGGGGATTAAAATGAATGCCCGCATTATTTTCAAACTTTCAACATTATTTATTTCCAAAACATTTTCCTGCTTACCATCTTTTGAGAATACAATAATTTCATCGGTCATATACCTCTTGTCCTTTATTGTTTTAAGGACAATGTATAGTTTCTTTTTTCGCTTGTCTGCCAGAATATTTTCAATCCAGTTCTGGTTTCCCTGTTCAATATGAACCGGAAAAATATCCCCATTAGAAAGGTTGATAAACAGCGCATCTGTTTCGTCTTTTTTGAGATTAAGGCCAAGACAAGCTGTATTGCCGATTACTTCGAAGCCACCAATCTCTGCTTTTAGTGGAATAAATCCTGAAATATTTGAAAAATTCTGTGCTTTCAGATCGTAAGTAACAATTTCGTAAAAGCCATTATCAAAGCGCGGACCATCGACGTTTTTAAATAAAAAATGTATTTTATTGCCTGCTCTTTTCGCTTGGATATATTCTATCTTATCAGGTAACGGAACAAATTTTAGCCATTGCTGTTTCATTGATTTATTAAAAAGAGCAAAATACCATTTTCGTTCATTTTCATTGTTTAGCTCGTTACTTTCGTAAAATACCAAAGCTCCAAAAACATCAAGGGTTTCAACATGAAAGGTTTCCACCTCAAAGTTTGCCGGAACTTCAAGACGTACAACATTTAATTCCTGGCCCATCGCCCCCCTTCCAAACAAAATGGAGAACAGCAATATTGAAATTAAATTTTTTTTATTCATGTGTTTATTCAATACAACGAATCAGAAAACAAATAAGTATTGGTCTGACAAATATACTAAGGCTTTGCTTTGAAAGAAAAAAATCCCGATGAACTTTTTATTATTCACCGGGATCTAATCAAATACGTTGAGATAATTTATTCGACAATTAGTTTTTTACTCAAAACTGAACCATCATTATATTTAATTTGTAATACGTAAATTCCTTTCGACAAAGTTGTTGTACTCACTTTATTCGGTCCTTTTTTAAAGGATTCTTGCGAAAGCATTTGGCCATTTATATTTATTAGCTGAACAATTGCTTCTTCTTCCAAGTCAATGTTTACGAAGTTAGTAGCCGGATTTGGATATATATTGGCTACTTTTACAATATTGTCGCCGATGCCATTGATTCTCTTTCCATACACCATCAAGTCGTCCAGTTCCCAGGTGGCAGAGCCATCGGTTGTTGAAGTAAATTTAAAGGCAAGGTAGGCAGTCTGGTATTCATATAAAACCAAATCGCCATCGCCAGAAGCAACCCAGTTCCAGCTTCCATCTGACCAGGTATAATCAGCTGTAATTTCTAACCAGGTAAAATCGTTGGGATTGCCGCTGCCATCATAATCCTGAGATAGGAAAAGCTGCAGAGCCGGGCCATCGTAATTTGTAGCTGAGATAAACTTAAAATACAATTCGTCAAAATTTGTCCAGTCCATTACCGGTGAAATTAGCCAGTCTTCATTTTCAAATGCTCCACCATCGTAACCTGTCATCTTGGCAAAGGTTTGTCCTCCGAATTCATCTTGTACCCATTCCTGATCGCCAATAACACTATAAGGTGTCCATGTTCCAAGGCCGTTATCAAAGTTTTCCTCATTTACAATGATAATAGCATCGGTAGTTGCATTTGCAGAAGGTGCTTCACCATCTGTTTTGTAATCAATATCGGAACCGGTATTGGTATATGAATAAATGATAAATTCGTAAACAGTTCCCGGCTTTAAACCCGTAAACTCAAATGTTTCGGCTCCAAATAATACATTTGCTGCTCCCGATCCATCACTAAAATCAAGGTCATCATTTACGGGAGTGCCATCAACAGGTGTTTCAAAAGCTGCTCTTGAAACCGGCATTTCCTCACCAAGAATCAGGTAAGCGCCAGGTAATTGCTCGCCGATTGCATCTGTCCAGTCGAGTGTGATGCTTACACCGGATGCAGTTGCTGTAAATACGGTTGGATAATTTGTTGGTTCAGGATGAACAGTTTGGTCACCGTTAAACGAAAAATCATCATAATAAACATGTCCACCTGTCATGTCGTCTTGTTTGTACACCCTGACTTCAAAGCGAAAGCCATCGGCATTCGGCGGTGCAGTGAGTGTAGTTGTAAACAGTTGCCAGTCAGCATTATCTTCGCTGTAGGTGCTGGGACGAAGCACATCTTCGTTATCGGCAAGTGTACTTCCATCTGCTAACCAATAGGACCAAATTCGTCCTCTGGCCATGGCATCGTTGTCTTTGTAATAATAACTGATGGTGTAAGTTTGTCCACCTACCACACCTTCAAGAACTTGCTGAAAGTCCATGGTCCCACTGGCCGATTCGTGGGCAGCTGCATAAGTGCCGCCATGAATTTCTGTTGCTTCCTGGCTGATGTTTTCAGCTTTGTCCCAGTTTGTTGGGTTGTTGGCATCATCCCAGGATTCCAGGTCGCCATTTTGTACCAATTGTTGACTCATGCCAACAAATGGCATCAATACGATGGCAATTAACAATAATGTAAAGTAGTTTTTTTTCATGATATTTGATTTTTAGGGTTAATGATAAATTTCTGTTTTTTGTTGCTGCTGGTCTGGATTTGTAATCCAGACCAGTAGCAGTTCTATATTTTAGTAAGGATTAGAAATCCTTTTCTAAAAGCATTCAGATTACAAATCTGAATGAGCGCAAAGCATTTCTGCATCCTCCCCTTTGGTGAGGTTTGGGTTAAGATTTTTAATGAACGATCAGTTTTTTAACAACTATTGATTTTGAATTGATATCCACAATGCGCAACAGGTAAATCCCGTTTTCCAAACCGTTCAGGTTTATTGTTTGTTGGGAAGAAATCTTTTCCTTTATTATTACTTTCCCTGAAATATCGGTCAACAGCATTTCTGCATCAATACCGTCCGGTAAACTAATGGTAATCATTTCTTGTGCAGGATTTGGGAAAATCACGACTGATTGCTCATTCAGGATATTTTCTCCAATACCCTCCGGGGTTGTATGAATATATTCTTCTTTAATGAGCGTGTCCGTTCCAAAATCATTTGTCACAATCAATGTTACATCATATAATGAATCAGCCATGATATTGTAAAAAATATCCGCTGGATTTTCGTCTTCTGAAGTTTCGGGTGTACCACCTTCAAAAGTCCAGGAAAACGTAAGACTGTCACCCGTTGAAAGACTAAAGAAATTTGTTGAAGCGCCAGCAGTAAATTCAGTAGGATCGGCATAAAAATCGGCAACAGGTACGGTTCCTGCCCAGATGTATTCTTCATAGGTAACACTATCGGTGTTCATTCCATCACCTACGATTAAGGTAACATCCCAACGGCCTGCTGAATCGTATGCAATGTGTGGTGGGGTCTCTCCATCATAAGTTCCAGGAGTTCCTTCTTCAAAAGTCCACGACCAGGTTGTTGGGTTACCGGTGGTGAGGTCAGTAAACAAAACACTATCGCCAAGAACAACAACTGTTGTGTCAGATTCAAAAGCGGCAAATAGCTGAATTTGGCATTCGAAACCGGGTGTTGCCCAAATAGAGTCGCCAGCTGAATTTGTGGCTGCAAAATGTACTGAGTGCGTCCAGCTTTCCGGTAATTCGTTGTCCGAATCAGGATTGCAAAGTGTTAAAGAAGGACCGTTTCCATCAGGAACTGTGTCCCATGGCGGGCTGTCGTCATAATTTACATAATCGACAACATTGTCATAAGCATCTTTTAGCTCAATGTCTTCACCTCCATTACTTAAAGCTCCTGCCGTCCACTGAAAAGCTTCAACACCAAAAGTGTTGAACATTGCAACTGAATCTTTGGCCACGAGCAAAAAAGTATCGGGCAATATTTCTGTATTTGGGAAGGTGAATTCGAATCCCTCCGAAAAATGAAAACCTTCAAGTGCCACTGTATCAAGGCTGTTGTTGTAGATTTCAACAAACTCAAGGGTGTCGTCTCCTGATTCGGGCGGATTGTACATAATTTCGGTCAGCACCAAGTTGGGTAAAATATAAGGTTCGATAATGGAAAAGAAATCGTCGCTATTGTCACTTGGTTCATCATCGCCCAGTCCGGAGACAGTAATTTTGTAATCGTCGGCAAGTTCCATATCTTCAGTAACATACCAAAGATAACTTTCATTACTTAATGGAACACTGGAGACAATTTCAGTTGGTGTTTCACCATCCCTAAATATGGTAATATTAACATTTCCATCCCAATGCCCGGAAGTCCATGTAATCAGGTAATTTGATTCAAGTTCAATAAACTCTCCTCCATTGGGATCAAGAACTGTAATGTATGGAATGGGTGGGAAATTAATCTCTCCGGGAGTTCCGCCATCTTGAAGGCTCGCGTCCCAATTTTCAGCCAGGCTGTTGTCAGTATCAGGATCAACCAAGGACAAGCTCGGTCCGTCGCCATCAGGTTCGGTAGGCCAGGGATCGCGGTCGTCGTATTCTACAATGTCAACCAGAATGCCATCTGCATTCCAAATCCTAACAACGTCACCGCCATTGTTCAAACCAAAATTACCGGTTCCATCAAAATCAGGGGTAAAAGGGAAGTTCCCATCTGTTGAAATAGAAATAGTAAAGTAACCCTCAGCTGCAATACTGTGCCCTGCCGTAATAATAATTGGTGTGTGGTTTGCATCGCTATCCACTATTTTCCAGTTTTCCAAATCAATCTCGGCATCGGTATTGTTGTACAATTCAATCCACTCTTCATCGGCTCCCGGCGAGTTGTACATAATTTCGTTAATGACCAGGGCTGGCACATCAGGCACTGTCCAGCTTTGCGTTTGTGGCGAATCGTCGGGTATCGTGAATTGCCAGTTACCGGCTATCCAATTATGCTCGGTATCGTTTACGCCCCATTCCCAGGTATTTGCTCCATTATCTACAACAAGGTCTTGCTGACAAGTCCAGATATTATCATCGGCTGTTTCATCACCATTGGTTCCATCATCATAAAAAACAGAATGTTCTGCTCCACCATTCCAACCTCCATCATAATTTCCACTGCCATCCCAACTACCTTTCAGATTAAAACCATCGTAGTTTCTTGCTGCCGTGTCAATAACTTCAAATGTAATTGTTGCCGTTGGTGGTGGCGGGCCAGAAACGGTAGTGATGTTATTGGGGAAATCGTAGGTAAATGTTGTCATACTCACTCCATCGGATGAAAAAGAAATATTGCCTCCTGTACTTTGATCCCAGTTGTGGTTGAGTGCTACTTTACATTCCCAATCACCGGAAGTCAACAACAACTCTACAGTAAAAATATCATCTCCATCGGGATCGGTCATTTCTCCCATCAATTCAGCAGGATCCCAATCATTTCCACCAATTGCTGAGAAAAAATCTCCAACCAATACAGGATTAAGATGAGTTACCAAATCGGCTGTTACATTAACTTTCCAGGTAACGTCTTCTGTTTGTGTAAGGACAATATGTTGATTGGTTCCGGGATATTCGGGATCTCCCCAGGCATCACCCTCAAGTACTTTGTATTCGTGGTCATCAGCATCAAGTGTTTTCGTCAACTCATACAAACCATTGGCATTCTCGCTCATTACGTAATCAGGATCGGTGGTATTCCATCCTTGCATTGAGCCAACGATGCGCGCAACAGTAGCAGGAGTACCGAATGTTTGGTTGTTGTTAATTGTACCCATTGTATGCGCTGCCGGATCTTCCCATGTAAAATCGCTGTACTGGCTTCCTGTTCCTGAAAGTTGTAGTGATTCACCGATAGGTGTTGACCCTGGTTCAGAAACACCAATATCAATAGAGGTTATCCCATTGGCAGGGCCATCGGTGGCTGTAAAACTGCCTTCATAACTTAAAAACTGACCACTGATGACCACTCCCTGGTAGGTAATGGCAATTCCATCGGGTGCTCCGTTCTGAATTGAGTTGGGTTCCCAGTAATAAAGGGTAAAGTCACCCTCGGTATTTCCTTGGGTAAATTGATCAACGGACAGGTTATCGTAAGTTGTCCCGTTATTTCCGTTGTACAAATAGACTTCAAAATCAGACAGTGTATAATTGCCTGGATTTTCTATTACAATTTCTAAAAATTCGCCAACATCGCCACCGGCATTGTCGTAATGCAGTTCATTTAACCAGGTGTTTTGCCCGATTGCCCACATTGCAAAGACTGCCAACAATGTGGTAAAGAGTAATTTTCTCATCATAAATATTTATTAAGTTCAACTTTAATTAATTCAATAATTATCATTCTTACTATTAATGAATGGGGTTGTGGAATCGTCCCATTTTTTTAGCAGAAATGGCGACTAAATTACTCAAAAAGCACATTGAGAAAGTGTAGTGTTAATAACTATTAACTGTTTTATTTATGTAGAAAATTGGGCTCGGATATAAGCTGTTTCCAAAAAGTAAAGCAAAAAAAAGGCATCCTCATCGGACACCTTTTTTATCATTTGTTTTTGTTTTATTTTTTATCGTCGTCAACTTCTTCAAAGTCAACATCGGTTACTTCATCGTCGCCACCACCTGTGGGACCACCGTCTCCGGCATCAGCTCCCGGAGGAGGTGTTTGTCCGTCACCCTGTGTGTCTTTGTACATATGTTCGCTGGCCTTTTGCCAGATGGCATTCATCTTTTCCAGTGCAGCATCAATGGCAGGAATGTCCTGACCTTTGTGCGCTGTTTTCAATTCTTCCAAAGAAGCTTCAATTTCTTTCTTATTCTCTTCCGGAAGTTTATCACCGTATTCTTTCAATTGCTTTTCTGTCTGGAAAATCATCGCATCGGCACTGTTCAGCTTATCGATTTTTTCCTTGGCAGCTTTGTCGGCATCGGCATTGGCTTCAGCATCAGCTTTCATCTTTTCGATTTCCTCTTCTGACAATCCTGAAGAAGCCTCGATGCGGATACTCTGTGATTTTCCTGTCGCCTTGTCTTTGGCACTAACATGCAGAATTCCGTTTGAATCAATATCGAAAGTTACTTCAATTTGAGGAATACCTCGTGGTGAAGGTGGAATTCCATCAAGGTGGAAACGACCCAGGCTTTTGTTTTGATTCGCCATCGGACGCTCGCCCTGTACAATATGGATTTCAACAGTCGGCTGGTTATCAGCTGCGGTTGAAAATGTTTCTGCTTTTTTTGTTGGGATAGTTGTGTTGGCTTCAATCAACCTGGTCATCACACCTCCAAGGGTTTCAATACCCATCGAAAGTGGAGTTACATCAAGCAGCAGCACATCTTTTACCTCACCGGTAAGTACGCCACCCTGAATGGCAGCACCAACTGCAACAACCTCATCGGCATTTACACCTTTTGAAGGTTCTTTTCCAAAGAAATCCTTAACAACCTTTTGAATAGCAGGAATACGTGTTGAGCCACCAACCAGAATTACATCGTTAACATCGGATGTTGACATGCCGGCATCTTTCAAAGCAGCTTTACAAGGCTCAATAGTTGCCCGGATTAATTTATCACAAAGCTGTTCAAATTTTGCTCTTGTCAGTTTGCGTACCAGGTGTTTCGGCACACCGTCAACAGGCATAATGTATGGCAGATTAATTTCAGTTTCGGTTGAACTTGAAAGCTCGATCTTGGCTTTTTCGGCAGCTTCTTTCAAACGCTGCAATGCCATCGGATCTTTACGCAAATCAAGGCCTTCATCCTTTTGAAACTCATCGGCCAGCCAGTTCATTATTTGCTCATCAAAATCGTCACCGCCAAGGTGTGTATTTCCATTGGTTGATTTTACTTCGAAAACACCATCACCCAATTCAAGAATGGAAATGTCGAAAGTACCACCACCAAGGTCGAATACAGCAATTTTCTCGTCGCTGTGTTTTTTGTCGAGGCCATAAGCCAGGGCGGCTGCAGTAGGCTCGTTGATAATTCTTTTCACATTCAGTCCGGCAATTTCACCGGCTTCTTTGGTTGCCTGGCGTTGCGAATCGCTAAAGTATGCTGGTACAGTAATTACCGCATCGGTAACTGTTTGACCTAAATATTCTTCAGCCGTTTTCTTCATTTTCTGAAGAACCATAGCCGAAATTTCCTGTGGTGTGTACAGTCTATCATCAATTTTTACACGAGGCGTATCGTTTTCACCTTTTACAACATTGTAAGGTACGCGGCCCGCTTCGGTATTTACTTCACTGAATTTATTTCCCATGAAGCGTTTGATCGAGTAAACTGTTTTTGTAGGATTGGTGATGGCCTGTCGCTTGGCCGGATCGCCCACTTTTCGTTCTCCATTGTCAGTAAAAGCAACAATAGAAGGGGTTGTGCGACGCCCCTCGCTGTTAGCAATAACAACCGGTTCGTTGCCTTCCATTACGGCAACACAAGAGTTTGTTGTTCCTAAGTCGATTCCAATTATTTTTCCCATAATATATTTCTCCTTTTCTTTTTCAGATTAATACTTTGATACTTGATTTGCATTTGTCAATGATTGTGCCAAATGCTCCGAAAAGCGGACCGTCTGTAATTTACTGTCAATAAAACAGATTAGTAAAAGAAGCTTAATTACCTGAATAACAGTCATTCAGATTTTTGAAGAGAATTGCTGGGTGAAATAATGCCAGTATTAGTTGGTGACAAAAAGGCAGGGAGGGTGGAAGGTGAAGGGGTGAGGGGGCTAAAATGCGAGTGGGCGAGGGAGTGAAAAGGGGATTGGATATTGGTCTGACGACTAAAAAACTTTATTTGGTCGGATATTGAAATCCCAAGTCGGGATAATCTTCAACTAATTTCTCCAGGGTTTTTGGGGTCAGAGGCACACCTTTAATAGAAGAATGACGGGAGGCAAATACTCCGGTGCCGCCTTCAATGTTCGAGAAAACCGGTACTTCAGTTAAAAGACTGTTGTCAGATTCATTGATATCGAGGTAACTGCTCAGTGTTTCAGAACCACAAGCAACAACAATATCTACTTTCCCAGCCCAACGTTTTACACCTGGAATAGCTTCCAGTTCTGCTTCAAGCTTATTATAAAACGTCTCTCCGGTATAAGCTTTTTTTCCTTTGTCTTCTTTGTCCAACCCTAAATACCAGGGCATTATCTTGTTAAGCGTATCTGAATATCCGGGAGCAAATTCTTTGTAATTAAACAAAAGGAAAACTTCGTAACGTTTACCATTATCAGCAAGAGACCATTCGATGGCAGAGTTACCTGTAAAACTTATACGGTTTCTTGGCTGAGTAACCAGAAAACTGCCAACCAAAGGGGTTTTAGCTGTAATTTCATTTCCGTTGTTATAAATAAACAATGAATATTTTGCATTCTGGTCCAGATTGGTTGTAGCAAAATATACTCGTTGATCAGGAAAATAAAAGGTAGAATCTCCCGGTCTTTTATTGTGCAGTGTCAGGGTGTCAAAAATAATGGGAGATTGCTCAATTCCATTTTTTACTCCGACTAATTTTACATCCAGTTTATAGGAATAATTACTCGAGTCAGGCTCGTTTCGCGCGATAAGCAAGGCATTACCCGGACCGACAAAAGCTTTGGTAATTTTAACCCAGGAAGTATCGTCCGATGTGTCAAGCAAGCCGTAAACAACGGTAATGTCTTTGTATTCGGCATACAAATCGAAGTCAGTAGTGCAATTGTTTAATAATGAAAAACCTGAAATCAGTACGATAGCAAAAAGTATTTTTTTCATTTGAGGTTACTTTATGACAAAGGTGTTTTAAAAGTGGACAAAACTAGTGTGTTTTTTCAATCCATTTCCGGGCATTTACAAAAGCTTCAATCCAGGGGGTAACTTCATCATGTTTCCGGTCTTCGGGATAGTATGCCCATTGCCATGGAAAAATGGAACGCTCAAGATGAGGCATCATCGCCAGGTGACGGCCATTGTTGGAACAAATGGCAGCCGTTTCCCAGTCTGACCCATTGGGATTACCCGGATACAAATCGTAACTGTAAGTCATTGCCAGGTTATATTTATCATGAAAATAAGGGAAACTGAATCTGCCTTCGCCATGGGCTACCCAGGCACCGAGACGCGAACCTGCTAGGCTTTCAAGCATAACCGAATTGTTTTCATGAATGTTTACATTGATAAATCCCGACTCAAATTTATTTGAACAGTTATGCAGCATTTTGGGTTTTTCCGGATGATCGGGATAAATTAAGCCCAATTCCAGCATCAACTGGCAACCATTGCAAACACCTAAACTCAGGGTATCTTCGCGGGCATAAAAAGTATCGAGTGCCTTTTTCGCTTTTTTGTTGTAAAGGAATGCACCAGCCCATCCTTTGGCAGAACCCAGCACATCGGAATTAGAAAAACCGCCAACAAAAACAATGAAATTCACATCGCTCAGGTTTTCTCTTCCCGAAATCAAATCTGTCATGTGTACATCCTTCACATCAAAACCGGCAAGGTGCATAGAATAAGCCATTTCACGGTCACCGTTTACCCCTTTCTCGCGAATAATGGCAGCTTTAATTCCACTGGGATTTCTTCTGCTGAGTTGCAGTCCAAGGTCGGCAACGGTTCCTTTAAAATTATTTGCAAAATCAAATTTCAAATCTTGTCGTTTGAAATTTTTAAACCTGCAATGTGCTGGCCCTTCGCCACTTTGTATCCTGTCGAACATATAAGATGTTTCGTACCAAACATCGCGCAGTCTGTCAATATCGAGTGTGTAATTGCCACTTTGGTGATGAACATCAATTTTAAATTCCGGAATTACCGTCCCTATTAAATGGAACTGTAGCTTGTTCTTTTTCAAGATTGGCACAACAGCATTCGCATCTTCCACCTGAATAATAACTCCTGGATTTTCACTGAACATCAGTTTTACAATATCTTCTTCGCCAATTCCACTGAGGTCAATATCCATTCCATGATCACAATTGGCAAAATTCATTTCGAGTAAAGCGGTAATCATCCCCCCACCAGAAATATCGTGGCCAGCTAATATTTTATTTTCCAGAATCAAATCCTGAATAGTGTTAAACGCTCTTTTGAAATATTCGGCATTGGCTATATCTGGTGCAGTTGTGCCTAACTTATTCAGCGTTTGTGCAAAACTGCTTCCTCCCAAATGATATTCACCACCGGAGAAATTAATGTAAATTAGTTTCGTACCTGTCTTGGTCTTTAAAACTGGCATGATGGATTTTCGGATATCAATCACTTCGCCTACGGCGGAAATAATAACTGTTCCGGGTGCGTAAACAACTTTTCCGTCGGGATATTTTTGCGTCATTGAAAGCGAATCTTTCCCTGTTGGAATATTAATTCCCAATTGAATGGCAAAGTCGCTAACTGCTTGAACCGCATTATACAAACGGCTGTTTTCGCCTTCATTTTTAGCCGGCCACATCCAGTTGGCACTAAGTGAAACACCGGCGAGTTTGTTATCTAATGGCGCCCAAACTAAATTAGTCAAGGCTTCAGCTATCGACAAGCGCGAACCGGCTTCGGGACTGATTAAGCCACTAATAGATGCATGTCCTAAAGCAGTGGAAACTCCACGAATTCCCTGGTAATCGAGGGCTGAAATTCCAAGGTTATTTAATGGCAATTGAATGGGACCGGCGCATTGCTGCATGGCTACTTTCCCGGTCACTGAACGGTCTACTTTATTGGTCAGCCAATCTTTACAAGCCACTGCTTCCATTCGCAGTACATTGTTCAGATAGCTTAAAAAAAGTTCTGTATTGTACTTTAAATCTTTAAAATCACTTTTATGGGTGGCATCTTTTAAAACTGTTTTCGGTGGTTTCCCAAAAAGGTATTCCAACTGCAAATCGACCGGACAAGCATCAGTATCACCATTAATAACAAGCCTGTTGTCGTTACTTACTGTTCCCACTTTGTAAATAGGTGCACGTTCGCGCTTTGCTGTCTCTTCCAGTATTTTAAAATCCTTGCTCTTCATCACCAACCCCATACGCTCTTGCGATTCATTCCCCAGAATTTCTTTTAGGGAGAGGGTTGGATCGCCAACAGGCAAATTACCGGCTTCAATAATTGCACCGGTGTCTTCTACCAATTCTGATAAACTGTTCAAATGGCCACCGGCACCGTGGTCGTGAATGGAAACGATGGGATTTTCTTTCAATTCGCACATCGCCCGAATGGCATTGGCCACACGTTTTTGCATTTCGGGATTGGCACGTTGTACGGCATTCAATTCAATCGAATTATCAAACTCTCCGGTAGCTACTGAAGAGACGGCACCACCACCCATTCCTATCCGGTAATTATCGCCACCCAAAACCACAATAATATCTCCTTCTTCGGGAATGTCTTTTATTGCATCGGTAGCATTGGCAAAACCAATTCCACCGGCAAGCATGATTACTTTATCGTAACCAAACATTTTATCGTTTTCCTGATGCTCAAAAGTCAACAGGCTGCCATTGATGAGCGGTTGCCCGTATTTATTTCCAAAATCGGAAGCCCCGTTGGAAGCTTTAATCAATATTTCTTCGGGAGTTTGATAGAGCCATTTTCTGGCTTCAATATTATTTTCCCAGTCGCGGCTAACATCATGACGACTATAAGATGTCATATAAACTGCGGTTCCGGCAAGCGGGATACTTCCTTTTCCACCGGCTAGTCTGTCACGGATTTCACCACCACTACCAGTTGCTGCCCCATTAAAAGGCTCAACCGTTGTAGGGAAATTATGTGTTTCGGCTTTCAAGGAAATGACTGTGTCAATATCCCTGATTTGAAAAAAATCTGCTTTGTCCTGTGTTGCCGGGGCAAACTGTTCCATTTGCGGTCCCATTACAAAAGCCACATTGTCTTTATAAGCTGACACCAGTTTGTTCGGGTTTTCGGCAGCTGTTTTTTTGATAAGGGCAAACAAACTGTCTTTCATTTCCCTGCCATCGATTACAAAACTTCCGTTAAATATTTTGTGTCGGCAATGTTCGGAATTGATTTGGGCAAAGCCATAAATCTCTGAGTCCGTTAATGGCCTGTTTATTTTTTTGCTGATACTTTCCAAATATTCAACCTCATCATCGCTTAAAGCAAGTCCTTCATCCTGGTTGTAATCTGAAATGTTTTCGATGTTTTGGATGGCTTCGGGTGGATTAGTAATGGTGAAAATATCCTGATCCATCCCATCAAAAAGCTGCTGAAGCATGGGATCGAAATCGGCATTTTCGCTTTCTACTTTTTTGAATTCTTCTATTCTTTCGACACCTTCAATCCCCATATTTTGGGTAATTTCTACTGCATTGGTACTCCAGGGAGTAATCATTTCTTTGCGTGGCCCTACAAAAAAACCATCAACAATATTGCCTTGCAATACATCAGCGCCATCAAATAGCCACTCCAGTTTTTTTATGTCTTCTGACGAAAGATTTGAATTGCTTTGAACCAGGAAAAAATGCTGATTTTTTTTGTGGAAAAAGTATACCATAATCGGGAAATTTAAGGGCTGAAAATCTTCGGTGCAAATATAGGAAAGGAAGTTTGAATTGAAATTGGAATTATTTTAAATAGAGATGCTACACTCGGCCATCAATAAATTGGGTGGACTGCATGGTCTATTGTCTTCTCAAGACTAAATAGTACTAACCTGAGCTCGACATAAGAAACGCGATGTATATACATGAACTTCTGGTTACTAATAGAAATTTATTGTTTCAAGTAGGAAATAAATAATAAGCACAATAAACACTCAATAATCAAAACTCAATGCTCAACAATCAAGTAAAAAAATGAAAAATGGAAATGGTCAATTAAGTATTGTCTGTTAAAAATTTAAACTTGAAAATTGTTTATTGTTTGTTGAATATTAATTATTGAAAGTTGAGTATTTTTTTTGTTCCATTAAACCCACCGGTCCGGCCGACAGGTTCGTGGTAGAATCAAAAAGATAATAAACTCACAGCTTATCTTCCGAAACCCCGAAAGCCTCGTCTGGTTCAATGTTTCCGATGGGTTCGATGTGCACCAAAACATCGTAAATATTCTGGATATTTTTTTTTAGCTCTTGCTCAACAAATATCCCA
>QMPA01000014.1 GCA_003650365.1 Bacteroidota bacterium
AGCTTACACGCAAGGCCAGCCTTATTTCCTCAGAGCTAAACGATAATAAGGAGGCAGACTCTCAACATCAGCCTCCGCGCAATTCTGCACGGTTTCCTCAGAGCTGAACGATAATAATAAAATAGTACGTTTAATTCTGAGGCATCTCTGCGCAAGCCCGTGCGTAAGAATGCCGTGAGAATCGGGTGTAATAAACTTTTTTTTCTGTTGTTCCAGACTCTCACGTCAGCTTACACGCAAGGCCCGCCTTATTTCCTCAGAGCTGAACGATAATAAGGAGGCAGACTCTCAACATCAGCCTCCGCGCAATTCTGCCCGGTTTCCTCAGAGCTAAACGACAATATTACTGACAAAATCATTGAAGAGAAGTATTCTGCGTGTATTGGATTTATCAAAGGCCAAATGCTCAAAATCTTTGGCTTTATGCGATAAATTTATAGATTGCAACATTTTTTCAAAAGCTTGCTTTAGTTCATCCATATTACTTATTCCGCATTGAGCAGACAAAAAGTCAAAGTCGGGTTTTGCCTGTCCCATTAAAAACATTACATCATAAAAATCGCGCCCTTTTTGCCTCGATAAAAGTGCTGAAACTTTCATGGCACATAAGACATCATCGACAGGAACAGGAATCATAAAGTACAAACCACAACCCTTTATGGTCGCCAGTTTCTGCTTGTATTCAATTTGTTGATCCTGGCTTTCCACTTTTATCAGGAATCTTTCTTCCCGGTGGCCACTCAGTCCTAATTCAAAAAGAAACTCAGGGAAATAAATACTCCGACGAAACGCTTTCAGTTTATCACTGTAACTATCTTTTGCTTCTACACGATAACCGTTGCGCTTTAAAAATATCAATACACTATCGGTCATTTTCATAAATTCATCTTTCGACAAATTTTTACAATCAAAGTCCAGGTCTTCTGAAAACCTGTCTATCCCCTTGATTAGACGCAAATTTGTACCCCCAATAAATACCAATTTTCTAATATATTGACTTGATGACAGAAAATCTAAAATTGTTAATTGAAGATATTCTTTAATCATGTATTTATTAAAAGCAGGCTTGTCCTGAATTTGAGGTGGAAAATATTGTTTTATCAGATCAAGTTGTATCACAGGCCATAAACGTTTAAAAGTTTGTTTACACGGCTTTCAAGTGCTTTGCTTCTAAACCTGCCGGAATAATTTTTCAATAAATCGATATTCATATCGTCATGTAGAAAATCTTCATCCAGGCGTAATTCCAGTATTTCTTTTTCCGTATTGTAAAAAGGATATAGATATAACAGATCGAGTAATGCTTTTTCTGCTGAGGCAAATTTTATTTCCCTTCCATCAGCAATTGGTTTTAAATTGTAGCCAAACATCAACTCGTTTTTAACTGTTTTATACACATATTCACCGAAATCATTTTTAAACATCGCTGTTTTCAGCGAGGTGATGCTTGTAAATTGCACTACCATTTCGGGGATTACTCCATAAAACGACAAAGCCGAATGCAGGCTAATATATGATGGTTTATACATCTGGTTGGCAAAATAGTAAGCAAAGTCAGCTTTGTGTTTGTAATCGGGAAATGTATAAAACCCCTGTCTTAACCTTGTAAGCAGGCCTTTTTTCAACCATCTTGTTAAATTATTTCTATCAAAATTTGGCTGCCAGGCATAAATTTGATTTGTGTTAAAGCAAGCAAAATCAAACCAGGTTTGCCTAAAATGAATATAATTCATGTTTTTCCTCACAGGATTATATTTCTATACAACTGCAAATATAATGCATTATGGAAACATAATTATGCAATTTGTATAATCTGGCTGCAAGCTTAAAATGCAAAACTATCGGGGAATCCGATTAACTTTTTGTTGATGTGCTGTTGTAGCAGACTCGTGCGTCAGCCAGCGCACTGTCCAGCCTTATTTCCTCAGAGCTAAACGATAATAATAAAATAGGACGTTTAATTCTGAGGCATCTCTGCATAAGCCCGTGCGTGGGAATGCCGTGAGAATCGGGTTATTTTTTGTTGAAGTGCTGTTGTAGCAGACTCTCACGTCAGCTTACACGCAAGGCCAGCCTTATTTCCTCAGAGCTAAACGATAATAAGGAGGCAGACTCTCAACATCAGCCTCCGCGCAATCCTGCCCGGTTTCCTCAGAGCTAAACGACAGAACAACAAACTACGTTTATTTCTGAGGCATCATTGGATTGGTCGTGGGTAGGAATGCCGTGAGAATCTGGTTAATTTTTGTTGATGTTATTTCATTTTACTTTTAAAAAGGAGGAGGTTGAGAACAACGCCCTCTCGCCTTTTCTCACCCATTCGCCCCCTCGCCTTTTCTCGCCTATTTTCGCCCTCTCACCTTTCTTCGCTCCCTCGCCACCTATTAACCTTAAACAAACACCCCATCCAGCGCCTCTGCTATTCTTGCGAAATCGGCTTCAACAAGATTAGAACCCGACGGCAAACAAAGTCCATTGTCAAACAAACGTTCCGAAGTACCATCACCAAAAAAAGGCGCATCGGAAAAAACAGGCTGTTGGTGCATCGGCTTCCAGAGTGGACGAGCTTCTATATTTTCGGCATCAAGCGCGAGCCGGACTGTTTCTCTTGTAATACCATTGTTCTGTTTTGGAGTTATCAGTATTGATGTAAGCCAGCGGTTTGAAAAATATGATTTCGGTTCCGGTTGAAAAGCAACATTATATCCTTTTTTGTTTTTTTCTTCAAAATACTGTTTGTAAAACCCGAAGACTTTTCTGCGTTGTTCAACCCGTTTATTCAATACCTGTATTTGTCCTCTACCAATACCAGCAAGTACATTGCTTAGGCGATAGTTATAACCAATATGCGAATGCTGATAATGAGGTGCATCGTCCCTAGCCTGTGTAGCCAAAAATCTCGCTTTTTTTATGAAGCTATCGTCATCCGATAAAAGCGCACCACCACTACTTGTTGTAATTATTTTATTCCCGTTAAATGACAATACATTCAACTTACCAAATGTACCACACATTTTTCCATTGATATGTGAACCCAGTGCTTCGGCAGCATCTTCTATTATCGGAATATCGTATTTCTCCCCAATTGCACAAATCTCTTCCATTTTAGCAGGCATACCATAAAGGTGAACAGGAATAATGGCCTTTGGCTTTTCTCCTTTATCTAAAAGAGAAACAATGGCTTTTTCCAAAAACTCCGGACTCATATTCCAGGTGTCTTCTTCCGAATCGACAAAAACAGGGATTGCCCCCTGGTAAACAATTGGATTTGCTGATGCCGAAAAGGTCATGCTTTGGCAAAGCACTTTGTCTCCTCTTCCTACTCCCAAAAGAATCAATGCCAGGTGAATGGCTGCCGTACCCGAACCTAAAGCGGCAGCATGCTTGGCTCCCGTATATTTACACAAATCTTCCTCAAAGGCATTTACATGCGGACCAACCGGCGCTATCCAATTGGTATCAAAAGCTTCGTTTACAAATTGTTGCTCCATTTCGCCCATGTGGGGAGAGGAGAGCCAGATTTTTGGTTTGTTGGACATATGGTTGAGGGCTGAGGCTGAGGTTGAGTCCCGATAGCTATCGGGAGAGGTTGAGGGTTGGAGTTGGGATTGAGGTTACAAATACCATAATACCAACACAGATTATTATAACAACATCAAATTTTTGCAGGATTTTGATGCGTGTTGAATATTCTTAAGATATAGATTATATCTGATTCAATCCGATATATTATTTTGTATGACCATTTTGTTACAAAACGTATGTTTTCAACATTATAAATGGGTTCTTTTTTTTACTTCTTTTGATGAAAGTAATTGTGCAGTACCATTGTCTATTACATAATTAATTCTATCCAAATCTGCTTTATATTCTTCCTCTGTAATGCTTTTTCCGTCGGAATCATAACCAATAATATTTTCTCCTTTAAGAAACTGATCAATCTTTTCCAAAAAAGAAAAATCGTTAATACCAAGTATTCGCTGGGTTAAACTTATTTTTAAAGATTCTGTATTCATTTTAAAACTACATTATGTATTATTGCGTTTACAAAAATAAGATAAAATAGCTTGTGTGTCAAGTTTTTATTCTGTTTGAGGTTGAGGTTGAGATTGAGGTTGAGGTTAAGGTTGAGGTTGAGGTTGAGGGTTGAGTCCTGATGGCTATCGGGAGAGGTTGAGAACATTTTACTTCATCATGTTTCGAAGCCTCTTAAATCAATTCAAAATGTAGTTTAACTTTGATAAACTTATTTGCTATGATGGGTTTTGTTTTTGAAATCATTTTTTAGTAGTACGACTTTGCGACAGCCTAAAGTGACCATTTGTCGGGACTGTTTCGCATATTTACGAGGATTGAAAAGATATGGTCGTATTCATTGAATATGGGATCGTAAGTACTATTGTCTATGTACTTACATAATCTTACAATACTTCCAACTTTAAAAATTCGTGCAAATTTAAATGAACGATACCTTTATAGGAACTTATGGGAACGTTATCTAACGATACAACATATTTCGGGTAATTGTCTTTTATCATTAATAAATTTCCAAACTCCCGTTGTTTAACTTTTTCATTCACTATTAAATATGCAACCTGAACATATATTGTTCCTTTTGAATTTTCTGCAACGAAATCTATTTCCAGATTATTCAGTATACCTACTTTTACTGAATAACCTAAAAAGTTAAGATGTGTAAAAACAACATTTTCAATGATGTCGGGAACGGAAAAATTTTTAAAACCCAGCAAAGCATTTCTCAGTCCCCAATCTTCGAAAAAATATTTGTCGTTAATCTCAAATACCTTCTTTGAATGAATATCAATTCGTTTTACCTTGTAAATCAAAAAGGCTTTTTGTAAATAGTGGAGGTAATTTAAAACTACTCTGGGTGCTATGTTTACTTTTTGAGATTTTAAATAATCGCTAACTTTTTTGGCTGAAATTAAATTTCCAATATTAGCTGCTATGTAATGTATCAGCCTGTCAAAGAACTCAACATTACGGATATTATACCTGTGAATAACATCTTTATACACAATGGTTGAAAGAATATTGGAAAGATAGTCAAAAATAACTTCATCTTGCTTTTCAAGATTCATCAGATAGGGAAGCCCTCCCCATTTAAGGTATTTCTGTAGTGCCTCCATTGAGTCTTCCAGATTGTGAAAAGTAAGAAACTCCCGGAAAGACAAAGAAAAAACATCAATTTTAATATATCTTCCACTTAACAGGCTTGCAAGTTCGCCTGATAAAATATCACCATTACTTCCGGTACAATAAATATCAATCGTATTTTTGTTTTGAAAGTGACGTAGTGCTTTTTCAAAATCTGCTATTTCCTGTACTTCATCTATGAACAGATAATTTGACTTTTTCTCGGCAATGTTTTTATTGACATACGATATCAATGAATGGTAATCTGTAATGTTATCGAATTCATATAATTCTTTATCAATAAATATAATATTAGCATCGGGCTTTTGACTTAAAATGTAATGGCTGCATAACTTCATCAGGTATGATTTACCCACGCGACGCTGACCTACAAAGACTTTAATGAGTTTTTTATCAATAAAAGGCTTCACTTTGTCAAGATACTTTTGCCGTACAATTAAACTCATAAGTAAATGTTTGTTTGCAAATATAATATATTTTACTTATACGTAAATGTTAAAACAAAATATCGATTTTTTCGCTCACTCGCCTATTTTCGCCCTCTCGCCTTTTCTCGCCCATTCGTCCTCCTAATCTTTTCCTTTGGAGTCTTTAATAAGATTTAAACCTTGATTATTAAGAAATTTGCGGAAATCCTTTAATGAAATATTAGATAGTTTATGAGTCGACATACGACACTATTTATGCAAGAGCCGGAAGCCCAACTTCTTGATAAAATGTATTGGTGGAATAACTATCAAATATCTCAGAAACATATTCATTATCTTTTATTATAGAAGCAATACTTGGTGCTAAAACTTTTTTTGGTTTTTTACTACTGCCTTTTATTTCCCACCCTAAACCAGACAATACTTTTCCTATCGTTTTTTTCTTTAATGTATAATCTACAAAATCCTCCAACGCAATCTCAAATGAACTTTTAGCGTTGCTGATACTATCTCCATAGCCAGTCAAATCAAGATGCGGAGAGTAGATAAACTGAATATTATTTTCGTCTTCGAAATGAATAAGTAATTTAACCTTTACTAAATTGGTTTCATTCTTATATCCCTTCTCAAAAATATATTGTGCCATGATTATTAATTTATGTCAAATGTATAAAATTAATTGTATACGGGTTGAAGTTGAGAACAACGCCCCTTCGCCTTTTTTCGCTCTCTCGCCTATTTTCGCCCCTTCGCCTTTTCTCGCCCCTTCGCCCTCTTAATCACTACCTTATACTCCAACGACTTCAATATTTTATTTATTCATTGCCTTAGAAAAAGCTTTACGATTCATTTCTAAATGCCGCAGTACTTGTTTTACAATAAATTCAGGAATAGGGTCTATATGTGTTTGTATGGTAATTGGTTTGTCCAAATCTAATCGAGACCATTTTTCATGACCTCCTCTTCCTATGGAGTCTTTAGGGGACTTCTATTAATTCCTTTCTTTCAAGAAACAAATATAGTGAACAAGATGCAAGGCGCAAATTTTTCTGAATAGCCGTATGTAAACATGTATTGTTCTTTTTACGTATCAAATGCGCTAATTTTCCGTATCAAAAATACAAATAATGATACGAAAAAACAATGTTAATGATACGTATTTATAAGTTTAATGGTAATCAACAAATCATCTACTATTCTTTTTGAGGTATTTCCATCCCACAGCATTGGTATTTTCCCTGACTTCCATTCACCAGCATGGAGTTTTTGCTCCTCACTGTACAATGGCAAATATTGAATTAACAAAGGCCTGGGGCCAATTAAACTCATATCCCCTTTTAAGACATTGAGTAATTGTGGTATTTCATCAAGTGAAGTTTTACGAACAAAATTCCCAATGGTGGTTAACCTTTCCGCATCCGCCAATAATTCACCATCACTTCCTCTTTCATCCATCATGGTTTTGAACTTGATGATTTTGAATATCTTCTCATCCTTACCCGGGCGAGATTGAAAGAAAAAGGGCTTGCCTTTGTTGGCAATGAAAAGGAATATGGTAATTAACACAAAAAATGGACTTATTATCAGGAAACCAATTAAGGCCAGAATGAAATCTGTTATTTGTTTTATGCGGGTTTTGTACATGAAAACTATTGAAAATTAAAATAATTACGATAAGATTTTTTTCATGCTATTTCCAATACCTCTTTCCAAAAAGGAACAACCTCAATTGTTTTTCCTTTTACTTTTATACTTTCCGAATTATTATATGTATAAATAAATCCACTATTCAAATTTTGTTCTTCCATTGCTTTTAACAATGATTTAATTTCTCTTTCCCTGGTCGTATCATCGGCAATTGAATAACTGGCCTGTATTAGTTTCTTTTCACCTCCTTCGTTTATAAAAAAATCTACCTCCCTGCCATTGCTGGTTTTATAATAAAACAGAACAGCGTGTTTGCGCATGAGGAAATTGAAAACCAAATTTTCAAATAAACGGGATTTATCCTCATTGATGCGGTTTAAAAAAATGAATGAATTATCTGTTAAGTAAGTTTTTCTTTTTGATTCCCTTTTTACGAAAGAAGTCCGGTATTGATAAATATTTGTGGTTAAGAAAGGTTCAGGCAATATGTTAAAATAATCGGTTACAGTCGGTACACTAGTTTGGTAGACTGACATTATTTTTTTCGCTAAATTGGTAATAGAGAATTCTTTGGTCAGGTTCTCTGTAATCTTGCTTATTATCAATTTTAACAGGTAGTCGTTTTTATCATACTTTGCAACCAGATCTTTATAAAATAAAAGATTGTATATGTTTTTTGCAATTGTTCTTTTATCATCGTGGCTTACTTTTATAACCTCAGGAAAACCGCCAAACTGCAAATATTCATCAAAGAGGTTTAATATTTCCGGCTTATTGATAAAATAATCTTTTGGTTGAATTTCAACATTTTTCAATTGCAAAAACTCAGTAAACGAAAAAGGATATATCGTTGTTTCAAGGCTCCTGCCTTTTAAATAAGTAGCAATTTCACGGCTAATCAGGTTTGCATTGCTACCGCTAACATATATTCTGTAGCCTTGCACATGCAGACGCTTGAGGTAGAAGTGCCAGTTTTTCAAATTCTGAATCTCATCAAAAAATAAAACGGGTTTTAAATGGGGAAATAAACTTTTGTAAGCATCAATAATAATATCATAACCTGCTAATGTATTTAACGAAATCAGCCGTTCGTCTTCGAAATCCAGAAACAGGATCTCATCAATATTGTAGCTTTTGGCTTTTTCGTAAAGGGTAAAAGTTTTTCCACATCTTCTGATGCCAATAAGCACAGAGATGTTATCTGTCTCCGGAATGGTGTACGATCTGGAAATAATCTTTTTATTCGAAATTATCTTTTGATTTTCAAGAATAATCCGTTTTATCAAATCTTCCACAATCTATAATTTATTAAACAGCAGTTTGCAAATATATATATATTTATTAAATGCTACTTTGTAAAATAAGCATTTCTGAAATTGTTAAGGCAGGGAACAACGCCCTCTCGCCTTTTCTCGCTCCCTCGCCTATTTTCGCCCCCTCGCCCTCTCGCTTCTTCTCGTCACCTCTAAACCTTTGTTTTATTCTTTTTTTTACTCCAACGATTTCTCCAGTATTTCTTTCAACTTTAACAAATCATCATTGTTTAAATCATTATTATAACCCAAGTCTGGAAGCTTTGGCCATCCTGTATCTTCAAAAATTATATTATTAAATTTAATATTGCTTGAATACCTTGGTATTACATGAAAGTGTACATTTTTATCTACCATCATCAAAGCCAAATAGTTTATTTTTTCCATACCAAATAAACGCTTTAAGTTAGACTCTATTTCCAAAGTTATTAAACTTAATTCAGAAAAACCTTTGGGGCTAACTTATGACAAACTACCTACATCGGCTTTGTATGCAAGTATTAATGATCCTATTGTAACCTGATTTGACCTTAATAAAACTACCCAATAATCATATTCCTTAATTAATGTTTCTGGATAACCAAATTTTAAAATTGTTTCATTCATTATATCTCAATAATTGGATCTGAAAATAGTTGCAAATATTATTTTAATATCTCCCCAGAATGTATGATTGTAATAATAATCCAAATTGATTTTAACCTTATCAGGATAAATTACCTCATCGTTATATTTAATCGGATCATCAACTTTTGATAAAATTTCTTCTTCATTTGCGTATTTAAGAGAAGCTTCACATGTAATTCCTGGTCTCAATTCTAAAATTTTCCTGTCATCACCCATCAATTTATCGGCATATCCGGGAACATCGGGGCGGGGTCCTACAAAACTCATATCAGCAATAAAAACATTCCATAATTCTGGTAACTCATCTAATTTGTATTTTCTTAGTTTTACCCCCAATGGTGTAATGCGAGATTCCCCGGCTACAGAAATAGAGGAGCCACCATGCTTAGCTGACATTGTTCGGAACTTAATCATTGTAAAAAGCCTGCCATTCTTTCCAACTCTTTTCTGTATAAAGAAAGGAGAGCCATCAGGCATTTTAATTTTAACGATAACCCAAACTATGATAAAAACAGGTGATAAAAATACCAGGCCAAAAAAGGATGCAATTCTATCAAATAGATACTTAAGTGTCATTTTTGATAAAACCTCTAATTACTAGTATTAATTTTACTATAAGTTCTTTTTACTACCGGCTCAATTATCTTTTTAACAATAACTAACGCTTCATTATCATAAAACTGTTTGCCTTTGTTTATACTTGTAGTTCTAACGTCAATAATCGCAGCTTTCATTTCTGAATCAGTCCAGCTATATTTATTCCACTTCTTGATTCTCTCCAATGATGTATAAGGATCACCAACAAAGTCTTCATAAGATATTGATATAAACTTATTAGGAGCCAATTTTTGTAAATCCGACCAGGCTTTCTCAAAACATCTTGCCCACTGTTTTGCTGCAACTTCCAAAATTGATAAGTTTTTGATGTCCTTACCCATTCCTTTATAGACGGGGCCCCATTGCTTTTGTTTTTTTTCGTTTGAGAACATTTGGTAAAGTCGATTTCTAAAAAACTTTACAGCATAAAAAGGTATATCTGATTTGGGAACAAAACTTAACTTTTTACTTAAATATTTTACTTCTATAGGAGCTTGCCAACGCTTTACTGCCGATGCAGTAACATCATATCCGTTTCTATAAATAAATATATATTTCGCTTCAGGAAATAGTTCATTTAAAAAAGGAATTCTTAAAGAGTTGGCGCATGTTTTTTCAACAACAATACTGTTACTATTACCACTTGATTTTATTAATTTGCTAAAGGTTTCTGTAATATAGTTTCCTGCTTCTTTGTTTATATGACTTTTATCAAATTCATCGTGAGGCAGATTTCGATTACCATGCCGGAATACAAGATTAATTTCATCACAGGGCCATGTAATCATATTAGGAAGTTTTGTGAGAACATCCCTTAATATATTGGTTCCTGAACGACCTGCTCCTATAATAAAAATAGGTTCTTTTTCATTATTCATTGAGCTAATTTATTGATTGTTTAAATACTTCTTCCATTTTATCAGTTGCCTTTTCAATTGAAAACTGTTCATTATAATACTCTTTTCCTCTAATTCCCATTTCATTTCTCTCCTTCATCGTTAGCTTCCCAATTCGGTTAATTGCATCTACTAAAGATGCTACATTCTCCGGGTCAAACAATATACCGCATTTAGATTTGGTAATAATTTCAGCACTATCACCTAACAAACCCATCAAAACAGGCTTTGCATGTAACATATATGAAAATATTTTAGAGGGAATTGTGATTTCAAATAAACTTGTTTTCTTTAAGTGAATTAATAATACATCTGCTGCATTTATATAGTTGGAAATTTTTTCTTTGGAAACTCTGGGTAAAAAAGTAACGTTGTCCAGATTCTTTTGTTTCGTTATTTTTTTCAAATTATTCTCATCATTACCAGTACCAATAAACACAAAGTTGAATTTTTTGCTGGACTGTAACTTTTCTGCTGCTAACAAAACAGTAACTAATGACTGCATCGGACCAAGTGTGCCAGCATATAAGATATTTAATTTATCTTTTGGAAAGATTATATAATTTTCAAAAGTATGACCACTTATTATATCCCTATTCCAATTATTTACAAATGTTATTTTATCTTCAGGAACACCTTTACCAATCAATCTTTCTTTGAAGCCGGGAGACAATACTGTAATACTTCTTGCCTTTCTATAGTTAAAGTTAGCCCAGCTATTTATCAAACTTAATATACGTTTATTCTTAACCATTCCCGAGTCTTCAACGGTTTCTGGCCATAAATCATTTATATCATAAACAAAAGGAACTTTTTTAAACCATTTTAATAATATCGCTGGTACAGCAACAGGAATAGCTCCCTGATATACAAAAGCAACATCCGGTTTTTTTATCAGGAATAACCCTATCAAGCTTGCTGATAAAGCATATGACATATAGTAAATTGATCTTTTAAAGCCAGATTTGGTATGATTTGGATAAATCGGAACCCTGATAATTTCAATACCATTCATTTCTTCTTTTAACCAAAGCCGTTGTTTATATCCATCATAAATTCTTCCTAAAGGATATGAAGGAAATCCTGTTAGCACCTGAATTTCGTGACCTCTTTTTTTTAGTTCAATCGCAAAGTCCAGACTCTTGGCGGTGGGTTCGGGATCAAATAGTTGTTTTATGAAAAGGATTCTCATTAATTCTCTATTTACTCCAAACAACTCTATTAATATAATCCGTATAGGAAAGAATTATCCTCACCACTTTATCTGATACATTTGGCATAGAAT
Source organism: Bacteroidota bacterium (assembly GCA_003650365.1). Classification (GTDB taxonomy): domain Bacteria; phylum Bacteroidota; class Bacteroidia; order Bacteroidales; family F082; genus B6-G9. The sequence continues at coordinate 11,972 of QMPA01000014.1, forward strand.
AGTCATACACAGGCCGAAGGGTTCGGTTTTCTCCACGCTGTTGAGTTTCTAAAACTGCTAAGCCTTGCATAATCCTTTCATGGTTCATACCTACCATCATAACAGAAGACTCTTCCATAGCCTCAGGTCTTTCATGAGCATCACGAATATTTAATGCTGGAAAATTCATAATTGATGATTCCTCAGAAATTGTACCTGAATCAGATAAAACGGCCTTTGCATTTTTTTGAAGATGATTGTAATCATGAAAACCCATTGGCTTCATCAATTTTATTAAGGAGTTAAATTCAACGCCTGTTTCATTTATTTTATTCCTGGTTCTTGGGTGAGTTGAAACAATTATTGGAAGTTTATATTTTTCTGCAATTGCATTTAAAGTCTCCACTAATTTTTTAAAGTTTGAAGAATTAATATTTTCCTCACGATGGGCAGAAACAACAAAATAGTTGTCTTTTTCAAGACCAAATCTTTTTATTACATCAGAATTATCAATCTTTTCTTTGTAGGCATTTAAAACCTCAAACATTGGGCTTCCTGTTTTAATAACCCTGTCAGGTGAAAGACCTTCACGTAATAAGTATTCCCGTGCAATCGAACTGTAAGTAAGATTGATATCACTTATGTGATCAACTATTTTTCTGTTGGTTTCTTCAGGCACTCTTTGATCGAAACAACGGTTACCCGCCTCCATATGAAAGATTGGAATGTGGCGTTTCTTTGCAGGGATGGCACAGAGACAAGAGTTGGTATCGCCTAAAACAAGAAAAGCATCAGGTTGTTCTTGTTCAAGTATTGGATCAATATTAATTATTATTTGACCAATGGTTGTCGTTGCATTAGCTCCTGCTGCATTCAGGAAGTGATCTGGTTTGCGTAATCCCAAATCCTCAAAGAATACTTCGTTCAATTCATAGTCATAATTTTGACCTGTATGAACTAGTATGTGTTCAATTGAAGGTGTACTATCTAATTTTAGTATCACCTGTGAGAGACGTATTATCTCGGGGCGAGTACCGACAACGGTTATTATTTTTAGTTTCTTCATATTTTATAATTGGAACACGGATCCTCCTAAGGCGGACACGTGACACAGATAGGACAGATTTACACGGATTTTTATATGCGATACTCTGTGCTCATTTATTTATGGCTTTAACAAACTCTTTGCGAGTCATTTTTAAGTGACGCAAAACTTGCTTTACTATGAATTCAGGAACAGGATCTACATGGGTTTGTATGGTAATTGGTCTGTCTAAATCTAATCGTGACCATTTTTCATGACCTCCTCTTCCTTTTGATGTTTTGATAATATTTAAGCCTTTATTTCTTAGAAAGTTGCGAAAGTCTTTTAATGGAATATTAGATAGTTTACCAATTGACATTTTATCCAAATTAGGCTAAAGCTGGAATTCCTACTTCCTGATGATATGTATTTGTGGAGTATTTATCAAAAATTTCCGATACATATTCATTATCATTTATCACAGAAGTAATACTTGGTGCCAGTATTTTTTTAGGCTTTTTCCGGCTTCCCTTTGTTTCCCAACCTAATTCTGTTAATACTTTTCCTATTGTTTTCTTCTTCAAAGTATAATCAACAAAATCTTCTAGTGCTATTTCAAAAGAATCTTTGGCATTGGACAAACTATCTCCATAACCGGTAAGGTCAAGATGAGGAGAGTAAATAAACTGGATATTATTCTCATCTTCAAAGTGAATAAGCAATAATTTCACCTTCACTAAACGGGAATCGTTTTTATATCCCTTCTCGAAAATATATTGCGACATTTTTATTAATTTAAGTCAAAGATAAATATTTATTTTTAAACTTCCGAACACGTATTACAATGATTGAATGGATTTATACTAAATATATATCCGTAATTATCCGTGTCATCGGTGCTCCATTTTAAACCTTCTCAAAATAAGTATCTCCATCCTCCGGATTATAGTGTTCATTTATCCAAAAAATAGTGTATAATTCTTCATTTCCAATATTGGTAATATTATGGGTGTACCAAATGGGCATATCAACAAATGAGGGTTTATTGCCGTCTAATTCAAAACTTAGTACTTCATCTGATCCAATTTTTCTCAACTCAATTTTGGCTTTACCTTTAATAACAGCAAATCGCTCTGCTTTACGTGTATGAAAATGATTCCCCCTTGTAATACCGGGAACAGTTGTTGAAAAAGAAACCTGTCCTCCACTGTTTAACTTCACCACTTCAACAAATGAACCTCGATCATCCACATGTTTTGTAAGAGGAAAAGGAAAGTATTTTTTATGGTCGATATAGCAAAGGAATGTATTGAATAAGTTTTTTTCAAAAGTATTATCCAAATTAGGGATAATCCCTTTTTTAAAATAATTCTCTTTATAACTGTTAAGTAGATTTAAAATTGAAGAAACTTTATTTTCTGATGTGTGGTCAACGCTTACTTCATCAATTATAGCTATCTCTTTTTCTTCATGTTGCATGGCAACAATATGCTCGTAAATCTCTTCAACAAGTTCTCCAACATAAATCAACTTTACATCCCCGTCTGTTTGTATTTCCGGCTGCTCGCCATGGGTTAACTGATGACAAAACGTTGCAATAAAAGAATTATAATAGGGATTACCAAAAGGGCCAAAAACATTGGGGATTATAAAGCCTGTGAATTTCGCATTATTTCTGATTGCCCATTCTTCCAATAATTTCCTGCCATCAAGTTTCGATTTACCATAAAGGTTGTCACGATCTTCCTGTGTTGATGAAGAGAAAAGTATATGGGGAGTTGATTTGGTAGTTTCACAAGCTGTAACCAATTGGTTTACCAATTTAATATTTGTATCGTAAATTACCTGTGGATCACCATGACGGTTCATTGCTGCAAGGTGTACAATGACATCACAAGACTCAACAAAATTATTTAATAGTGTTTCATCATGAAAATATTCATCTTTGAAAGGGATTCGTTCTACATCTTCTTGTAATCCTAAATAATTGTAGAGGTGTGTTCCTACGAAGCCAGGTTGACCGGTTATTCCTATTTTTATCATACTTTTTTTTGAACACGGATGACACGGATTGGACAGATTTACACGGATTTTTCTTATCAGTGCTCATCTGTAGCATCTGTGTTATCCGCGTTCCTTTTTCCTATCGTTACTAAATATTTTTCTTTTAAATTCCGGTTTCTTACCAAAGTTCAATAATAAGCCTACTTCAATATTTGTTGCTTTCAGGTAGTTTATCAATTGATATTCATTTTCTTCGGCTAATCCCTCGGCTGCTTTATTTTCAATAATTACACAATCATCAACAATAATATCTGCTCGATAATCACCTACTTTTTTATCAAAATAATAAACCTTAACAGGTGATTCTTCCTTACAGTCAAAACCCATACTTCGAAGCTCAATCAATAATGCTTTCTGATAGACCTTCTCAAGGAAGCCATAACCTAAAGTATTGTAAACCTTATAGAAGGCTTTGATTATTCTTTGTGTTTTTTCTTGATGGAGCATAACTTATTTTTTTAGAACGCAGATGACACGGATTGGACAGATTTACAGGGATTTTTCTTATCAGTGCTCATCCGTAGCATCCGCGTTATCCGTGTTCCTTTTAATCAGGATACTGCTCAACATCTTCCCCCAAAACATCCCTCCTAATCAAAGGCAACTTTAAAAGTAATTTTTTCGTTCCTTCAACATCCAGTCTTTCCGTATTATGCGAATGATATTCCTCCACTTTGCTCATATCGGGCTCTCCTTCTGAGAAATACTGATCATAATTTAAATCGCGGTTATCAGCAGGAATACGATAATAATCCCCCATATCAATTGCTTTTACCATTTCTTCACGATTAACTAACGACTCATATAATTTCTCACCATGCCGTGTTCCTATCAACCTGATTTCGGCATCTGATTTATACAATTCTTTAATAGCTATGGCCAAAGTTTCGATGGTAGCTGCCGGGGCTTTCTGTACAAACATATCCCCCGGTTTCCCATTTTCAAAAGCAAAAAGAACCAAATCAACAGCATCTTCCAGGGTCATCATAAAGCGGGTCATATTAGGATCGGTAATAGTTATTGGCTTTCCTTGCTTAATTTGATTCACAAACAAAGGAATAACCGACCCCCTGCTCGCCATTACATTGCCATAACGCGTACCACAAAAAACAGAGCTTTGTCCATTAATATCCCTTGATTTTGCAACCATCACTTTTTCCATCAAGGCTTTAGAAAGTCCCATGGCATTGATGGGGTAAACGGCTTTGTCAGTACTTAGTATTACTACATTTTTTACACCGTGTGTCAGGGCTGCTTCCAATACATTTTCTGCACCCAATACATTTGTCTTAACTGCCTGTACCGGGAAAAACTCACAACTGGGCACTTGTTTCAGGGCAGCAGCATGAAAAATATAATCCACACCCCTTACAGCATTTTCTACCGAACGATAATCGCGTACATCGCCAATATAAAATTTAACTTTGGGATTGTTGATTTTCTTCCGCAGGTCGTCTTGTTTTTTCTCGTCCCGGCTAAATATCCGTATTTCTTTGAAATTATCAGTATTCACAAACCTGTTTAATACTGCGTTTCCAAAGGAGCCTGTACCTCCGGTTATTAGAAGAGTTTTATTTTTGAACATTATTATTATTTATTTCCTAATTAATAGTTTTTATCAAATCATCCTTTAACGAAAAGGTATTTGGGTAGTAGCCCATTTCAAGTATTCTCTTATTTGAGCCAATCATTTCCCAAATCTCATTTGGTCGATAATCTAATGATGTAACAAACTCGAACTGATTATTAGTAATCTCTTTAAATATTTTTACAACCTCAAGCATACTTGTAGATTTATTACTGCAAACATTATAGGTATCAAATAGCTTTACGTTTGATCTTACAATAAATAAAACCTGATCGATTAGATTATCTATATAAACAAAATCTCGTTTTTGAGATCCTTTTGTCATATAGAATTTTTTATTGCTCCTGAAGTGTGCCATCATCTGACCAATAAATGTTTCTTCAGGCATTTCTGGGCCAAAAAAATTAAACAAACGTAATATAGTATAAGGCTTTGAATGCAAAGCAGAATAAGTCTTACATAAATTCTCTGCCATTAATTTAGTTAGGGAATATGGGGAAGATGGTTCAGGTAGTTGGTCTTCATGAAATGGCACTTGGTTATTAACACCATATACCTCACTTGTACTCGCCATAAAAAATCCCTTATAATTACAATTCTTTAAAGATTCTAATAAATTTAATGTGCCACCAACATTAACTTTGTAAAGTATATCATAGATCTCAAAATCCCTGACTCTATTTAGTATAGCAGCAAAATGAAATATATAATCAGGCTTGGTTTTCTGACAAAATTTATGCAGAGAATCTTTTTTTGTCAAGTCAATGTTAACTAATTCTACATTAGAATTAGATATTGCTACTGAGTTACTGATCTCGTTAAATGCTATATCCAACAATTTCAAGCTGGCATTACTCACTAATAATACTTCAGCTAGTTTTGAACCTAAATATCCTCCCCCACCTGTAATAAGGATTCTCTTATTTTCAAAGAATCTCAGGGTTGAGTCCATACTATTTCTTTTTTACGTGCTTCACCAATATAGGAGTTAAGTTGCTCATAAGTAAGTATTTTATTCTGCTCATAATAATTCATATACCAATCAACAGTATTTCTTACTGTACGATTAAAACTCCAAACAGGCCTCCATCCCAATAACTTTTTAGCTTTAGAACTGTCGAGCATTAAAAAATTTGCTTCATGGGGATGATTGCCATGATCTATCGTATATTTAATCTTTTTCCAGTGTTTCTTAGACTCTTCTACAAGCTCTAGTACTGACAGGTTACTTTCTGATTCAGGACCAAAATTCCATCCCTCAGCTGCATGCATATTGCCTTCAAGTAGGTTTAACCCTACCAGCAAGTAACCACTCAATGGTTCCAGAACGTGTTGCCAAGGCCTGGTTGCTTTTGGAGACCTAATGAAAAATATATCTTCTTCAGCAGTACTTTTTATCATATCGGTAACTATACGATCCAAAGCCCAATCACCTCCGCCAATTACATTACCAGCTCTAACACTAGCAATTAAAACATTATGATCGATTCCAAATTTTTCCGGGTTAAAGAAAGAATGCCTATACGCTGCAGTAATTATTTCGGCACAACCTTTAGATGAACTATAAGGATCCTTACCTCCAAATGCTTCATTCTCACGGTATCCCCATATCCATTCTTTGTTATCATAGCATTTATCACTAGTAACTATTACAATTGCTTTCAGATTATAAATTTTCCTTGCTTCATCCAGTACATTAATAGTACCCATAACGTTTGTTTGGTATGTTTCTACAGGATTTTCATAAGAAAGTCTAACTAAAGGTTGGGCTGCTAAATGAAATATTATTTCTGGTTCAATTTCTTGCATAATTTCACCAAGTTTATTCTTATCAGATATATCCTGGATATATGATTTATGCGGAAATTCCAATAAACTTATATGATTTGGGTCAGTAGTTGGTTCCAGCGAAATACCATAAACCTCAGCACCCATAAGATGCAACCAAAGACTAAGCCATGACCCTTTAAAACCAGTATGCCCGGTTACAAGAACTTTCTTGCCAAAATAAATACCCTTAAATAATTTCTCTTCTACCAGGTTTTCCATGGAGCACTTTTATTAATCCATAAATCTTCCAATTGTATTTTATCTCTAAGAGTATCCATCGGTTTCCAAAAACCAGTATGTTTATATGCATACAACTCTTGATCTAAAGTTAACTGTTCAAGTGGAGCCCGTTCCCATACTGTTTTGTCACCCTCTTTTATGTAATCGAATATTTTAGGTTCGCAAACAAAAAAGCCTCCATTAATCCAGGCTCCATCACCGTGTGGTTTTTCAATAAAGAGGTTGACTTTATTTGACTCCTTTTCTATATCAATTGCTCCAAAGCGACCCTCTGGTTGCACTGCGGTCATTGTAACAGCTTTGCCGTGTGAACGATGAAATTGCAAAAGTTTATTAATATTTATATTACTTACCCCATCACCATATGTCAACATGAAAGGTGCTTCTGCAAGATATTTTTCTGCTCTCTTCAATCTGCCTCCAGTCATTGTATCTAATCCGGTATCCAAAATAGTGATTTTCCATGGCTCGGTTTTATTATCGATAATTTGTATATTGTTATTTTTTAAATCAAAGACAACATCAGATTGATGCAAAAAATAATTGGCAAAATATTCTTTTAAGATATAACTTTTATAACCACTCAGTATTACAAAATCGTTAAAACCATAGTGTGAATAATTTTTCATAATATGCCAAAGAATTGGTTTTTCTCCAATTTGAACCATGGGTTTAGGTATCATTGCCGTCTCTTCACTTAACCGAGTCCCGTAACCACCTGCAAATAAAACTACTTTCATATAATAATGAATTTTTAATTAGATATAAGTTTTTTGGTCAATTAGACCAGTTTATCAAAAAATGTTATATAATCATTGTATCGATCCAAATAATTAAATTTTGATTTTGCCCGATCAATACAATTGTAATAGTAATGCTGTTTCCCTTTTTCTTTTAAAACAGAAATGCTTCTTGCCAATCCCTCTATATCACCTTTCTCAACCACCATTCCTGTATTTAAATCAACAGCTTCAGGACTACCTCCACTATTATATGTTATTACCGGAGTACCACAGGCCATGGCTTCAAGGTTGGTTGTTGGGAAATTGTCTTCGTGCGTAGGATTAATATAAACGTCAGCTAAAGAATACAATACTGCTAGCTCATCAACTGTTTTTGCTTTTTTATGAACTATGATATTTGAAGGCAATTTACTTTTCTGCTTTTCTTCAACTCCGTCTAACACAATTACTTCATCATCTTTCAGAAGTCTGCTTAATTCAACAAAATCCTCGAAGCCTTTTCGCTTTGACCAACGATTTGCCACACCTAAAATAACAAACCTGTTTTTTATTTTTAATTTTGTCTTGAGTATACTTGTGTTTTTTGGTTTAAATATTGAAGTATTTATACCATTGTTAATCCTTTTAATGGGATAATTATTAAGAAAAGATCTCCTAACCGTATCTTCTAACCATTTGGAATGAACAACAATAGTCATCTTCTCAGGTAGATTGAACAATTTTCTCTTCAAATTATAATTATTCTCCGAGTTATCAACCAACCATGAGGTTGGATAAGATGATTTTTGTGGACAATTATAACAACCTTTTTCCCAACGATTACAATTTGCCATATCAAAATATGCACAATGGCCTGTAAATGCCCAACAGTCATACAATGTCCAAACAACGGGTATGTCTGTATCTTTTAAAAAATTGAAAAGGATATCAATATTTATATAATAACCATGTATATTATGCAAATGAATAACATCAGGTTTTAATTTCCGGATAGTTGAAACTAATTTACTAGTTGCTGAACGGGACCCTAATCCATGCTGATCCAATAGCCGGGTCTTCAAACCATGTAATTTCAAATCAAGATCACTGCCAATTTTAATCAGTCTGGATTTGCTGTGTCTATCACCTTTGGCATATGCTATGTAACTTTCCCAGCCATTCTTAATCGATATTTGACCTATTTCTTCTGTAATTCGACCAGTTGAGCCTATATTAACAACACTGTTTATTTGTAATAACTTTTTTCTCTTGTGCATCATTGTAATTAATCAAAAATAGATATTTACTATCTAATTTTAATTTTTTACTAATTGATTAATATCTCTTACAACAGTTTTACAAACCATCTTCCATGTTAAATGATTCTTATTATTTTCACTAAGTTTACTTTTAAATTCACTTAATAGTTCTCTATTCTTAAGAAGTTTCACTACAGAATCAACAAAATCATCTATGTTGTCCTTTTCTACAATAAATCCTGTTGTATTATTTTTTATTATTCTATTCAATTCACCTACATTATAAGCCACTGGAATTGTATTAAAATACAGACCAGTTAACAATACTCCACTTTGTGTTGCTGAATTATAAGGTAATATGAGAATATCGGTATTTCTAAATAGATAAGCAACTGCACTATCAGGTATATAGTAATCAAAAAGAAACACATTACTTTTTTTTCTTAAATTATCTAATATCAAGTCTAACCTTTTGTTCCAATCCCCTTTATTTGTTTCGCGATTATTATTTTTCTTACCAGCAATTACTAAATTAAACTCCACATTGTTTTTGCTAACCAACTCATATATTTTTTCCATTTGATCAAGACCTTTATCCTCCCTTAACTCACCAAAGAAAAGAATTGTACTATTTCCGTTTCTTACAGAAAACTTCTCTTCTAACTTTTTATCAGCAATTCGATCAAAGAAGTCATATATACCATGATCAACAATAGAAATCTTAGATTGTAAATAGCCCTTTTTTACTAAATCTGATTTCATGTTTGCACCATGAACGTAATAAATACGATACATCTTTTTTGTAAAAAATGACATAATTCTATCTTCAAGTCCTTCACCCCCCTTCTGCTGCCTTTTTTCAGTCTCATGAATGTACAATATTTTTTTGGATCTAATCATTATTAAATTAAAAAGGAAAAAAGTTCGTTCCTGTATCCCTGAAGTATTAATTATTACTCTTGGATTTAATCGAAGAACCTTTATCCAATCAAATACACGATTATTAATAACCACAATCTTTTTACTATTAGATAGAAAATTAAAATAACCTTTGAATTGATCTAATGTCTTTTTATTGATTAAAATATACGTGTCAATATCATCTGCTTTGATTAATTCTGACGCAATACTTAAACCGTAATGAGCTAACCCTGCTGGTTTGCCAATATTAATTAAAACTTTTTTATTCATTATTTACTCATTATTTTTAGATGAGAAACAGAAAAACCTAGAAAAATAACTTGTACAGATAACAATAGTGGACCAATTTGCATTATATATATAGAAGCGGTGATGATAAATGAAATTAATAAACTAATTAACATATACGTTATATTATTTTTATTTCTTAATTTAAGTAATTTATAAAGTGGATACGATACAACAAATGTGTATAGTAGTCCTGAAATTAAACTTCCCTCAACAGCCATCAATAAAAAAATATTATGCACCCCAATTTCCTTAAGCTCAGAGATATATTTTAAAGATGAAAAGTTAGAATTAAGAAACCATAATTCAGAGGAGTTGTTAAAACCTAAACCAGAAAAAGGGTTTTCCGCAATATATTCAATTGCAGTAAGGTTCATAACTAATCTGTCCAGTTTAATATAGGTATTCTTAATATCTTGAGCACTTCGCATACCGTATGCATTGAAAATTTGATCAAATGCTAACATAATACTATCACCCCAAATAAAGACTATTGGTATTATAAACATGAATGGTAAAACTATTTTATATACCTCTGTTTTTTGACGATATATAAAAAAATAGATTGAAAGGTTAACAAGTAGAATAATAATATTACCACGTGAGAAAGTTAAAATAATAGCAAATATCGTCAAGGAAATAAGAAATACTTCATAAGCAACATATTTTCGATTAGCTCTGGTGTACAGTAGTATTACTAAAAAAACATTTAAAAATGCAGCCAAGATATTTGAATGGCCAAATGTTCCTACAAGCCTGTATAATCCTGAACCTTCAATATTTTTCAATGAAAATTCATTAGATTGACCAAAATAATTTTTTACATTACCGACATCACTATCGGTTAAAAACTGGATAAATACAATCAACACTTCAATACTTAATATTACAAAAGAAACGTTGTAAAGAGTCTTTTCAGTTATTGTATACATTATTCCTTTATAACTATATCCAATCAATAGTACAAACCCAAATGTAAAAAGCGCTCTAAAATTATCAAGTGTAGAATTTACATTATTAACAGTAGTTATCAATAATACAAAAAACAATACAGCTTGATAGCGGTAAATATTTTTGTCTTTTCTATTCCCTATTACAGAAGTGTTCGTCCGAAAATTGTTTAGCATAATAAAGGATGCAGGCAGAAACCATATGAAGAAAGTTAAGTTACCAAGACTAATCCCTAAAGGCACACACATTAACAATAATGTTACTACAAATAATCTATTATTTAATTTGAAAGTAGAATGCACTTTTAATCTTTTTAATGTTAAATTTTAAAATAAATAATTTATCAACTATATAGTAATAAACAACCATTGGTAAATACAAAAACTTATCCAATATAGTAAACTTTGGAATTTCATATTTCAACTCCAATAAATAATCACGTAGAAACAACGTAATAAAAACAATCTGAAACCTTCTCATTTCAGTTTTCCACTTATTCCTATTATCTGAATTTATTCTATTCGTTAAATTCTTTTTTTTCCATGGTTCCTTGCTAATACTAAAATTTGGGTTCTTTACATTTATAATATCATCAGTAATACTCTTGTTTAAAATGTTTAATCTAAAAAACAAATTTGATAAAACCTCTTCAGTATTAACCAGCAGATCCTCATATTTAATATTAAATATCGAACCATTGTGCATGCTTTCAATATTTAATCTCCAGTTTCTTATCCATGAAAATATGTGGCCTTTTTCAAAACCAACATTACTCAAAGACAAAACAACATCCCTAGGATCTCTGTATATGTTAATAAAAGTTGCCGTGGGATAATATGCTTTTATTTCTTCATATCTTCTAAAATGGTTCGGAGTCTTTTCTCCCCATTGTTTAACATTGTTCTTAATACAAACAAGTTCCATTATATTATTTAATGTTGTTACAGCATTGTACTCTCCATTAATTGAACTCGAATAAATATTATTTAGCTCAGCATCACTAAACTCAAAACTACCAATGCTATTGAAATCGGAAGGCCCCAACTCTAAATACATCTTTACTAGTACTTTATATTTCTCTTTATTCTTGCTACCGTTAATTTTTGTATACCTATGTAAGTAACCTTCAAAATAATGCGTCTCAGGGGGTATATAAATTTCCCTTGTCTGATTCAATATCATAGAAATTAAAGTAGTTCCAGATCTTGGTACTCCAAAAATAAAAAGTGGTTTGTTCACGAAATCAGCTTTAGAATATAACTTTATTTTTACCCTAACATTCTTATTTACCAATTTTTATCACTTTCGTACTCCATTTCTATTAACAGCGATCCATAAGTTTTCTTAAAGTATTCTTTAGCTTCTTTCGTAAAATTATTCTTCCAGTCTCCAGAGATACCTTTCCTATAAAAACTCTGCTTGTCACTTTTATTTTTATCTAACTTTTTAAGATTTCTCATATCATTACTCTCAATAACACGATCAATCTTAGAATTATCGACATTCTCATATCCTAAATATTTTAATGTCGCTACAACTTCCTTTTTCGTGTATTTTAATAAATCTTCATACCTAATTATAAGCACATTCTCTTTACTTTTATATACATTCCAAAATTCTTCTATTGAGAAACCCGGTGTCGAATCTGCCGGATTACTAATTTTATATATAATATATCTTTCAAGATTTTTCTCATCAGAATCATTTATATCCCATCCATATTTATCCTGCTGACATTTGTTTTTTATGAAATAATTCTCATAAAAATAAAAAGATGTAAACACATCGCGAGGATCTCGTAACATTACTATTGTTTTATAAACTCCCTTATCTTGTAACCAATGCCTTTGAATTATTGATTTAGGTCCTAAAACACCCATTTTTTTTGTGCTACTTACATTGCCTTTTGTTTTATCAATTTCTAGGATATCACTCAGGAGTCTTCTCATCCATGTTGCTCCACATTTTGGAAATTCGTTTATTAGTATTATTTCCCATGATCTTCCCATAAATTTGATAATCAACTCATTTACAACTATATTAAGTTTATTCCTTAATTTATTATACATACTCATTAAATAATATAATTTTACACAAAAAATGTATGCTTCCCCAAATTTCGTACAATTTAAAACCAGAGTTTATCAATTGATTTATCTATTATTTTGATCGGTGCTTTATTGTTTAAAGATTTATGAATGCGATAATCATTGTAATCATTCTTCCATTCATCAACCTGTAAACCTGACTTCATAAAATAATCAGAGACTGCCAAAACTTCCAAATCTACAAGAACAACTTTTTACAAAAACCATTAAGGAAATATATAAGTCTTTCATTGGGCGCATCCATAATAAAGTAACTTCATTCTATTAATACTTCCAGTGAGCCAAGGGACGCTTCATTATAATTTCAAGCTTCTCTATATCATCCATAAAGTATTGGTAAGCAAACCTCTTTTGATCCTCTGTAATTCTTGGCTTTGCAGCAGCTTTAACCAATACTCTTTTTCCCGCATTTTTAAATCCTTTAGGAACAAAGCTACCAAATTTTCTAACATTCTTCCTTCCAAAAAAATTGTAAAGGGTTGCTAAAGAATGTACTTTGTAAACATTTTGCTCTGACAAATCTATTTTAAAGTTATCATTAACACCAAGAAATTTAAAAATGGAAGCTATTGTTGTCTCCGTGTCTAATTTTAAATCCTCCAAAAAGACAACCTTAATTTGCTCATTATTGAAAATGCTATATGCAAATTCTATCATTTCACTGTAAAGTCCTGCTTCTATATAAGATCTTATCTTCAACTTATTTTTCTTATCAATATGTTTACTTTCTTTAACCCACATACTTTCGAAATTAATATCATAAAAGGATATCATATTCTTCCGCTGTTCAAGGTTCGCTTCTAAAGCTTTTTCAAACGATAATGTTTCGGTTCCCTGCTGTATTCTCATTAGCCAAGCTGAATAGGCTCTTTCCACTGGATTCCTAAATGAGTATAATAGCTTAGCTTTTGGAAAAAATTTATTAATTCTTAAGAGACTATATCCCAAATAGGAATATGTTGGGGTGGATTCTCCAATTATACGCTCATCTTTAGCATTATTAAAATATTTATCAAGAAACCAGTCCAATCCCCTATTATAGTTTATACTGAAGAAGTGCGTCTCCTTCAAAGGAGATAGAAAAACATCATTGTGTTGATTCAAGTAATAAAATAACGAAGTGGATGCACATTTTGGCGGTCCCATAATAAAAAAATTCGGTATTTTTTTTTGCATAATCAAATATATTATTTCTTCAATTACCTATAAACTATACACCTTACAGCAATATACATAATTCTCTTTATTATCTCTTAGAAGTTGTCTAAATTTAATTTTTGGAATTTATTATGATATATATTTTGTCAGATCGAAGCATTTTGGAGACGCAAAGCCGTAGCTCCCGGTCGAAAAATAACGATGACATGGAAAAAAGACACATAAAAAACTGATGGTTCAATTTTAGCCAGCTTCTTATAATTATAGTGTTTGGCTTCAACCCTTAATTAACCAATAAACAAGTAATAAAAGCCTAACTATTTAGTTTTATTCTTTTTAATCCTTTAACTTTTTTATAATCCTATTGGTTTTATTCCTACTTTTCTTTTTACATATATTACTTTCGCAATATTTTCTCCGATCAAAACAATAGCCGTTGCAATTGCAGCTCCATTAACCCCCAACAACTTAATCAAAATAGGCATTAGTAATAAATACAAACTTAATGACACTAGCGAAATTTTGCTTTGGATTTTTTCATTACCGGTCATTGTAAGTATTACTCCTACAGTTCCTGTTGCTATATTTACAAATTGACCTATACTAAGAATAACTAATATCCAGTATGCTTCTGTAAATTCAGTCCCCCAGATACCAAGTATAAATTTCCCGGCTATCATAAATATTATTAAAGGAACAAGTCCAATAAAACTAATCACTTTAGTTATTTGAGATATCATTTTTTCTAATTCTGTTATTTTACCATTCTTGTATAATATAGCTATTTTAGGAGCTACTGCAGAATTTATTATTTGAAGAAGAAATACTATCAATAATGAAAGTCTAGCAGCAACTGTATATAAACCTATGCTTTTTGAGTCTGCTAATATCCCTAATACAATTACATCTGCATTTCTCATAATAATACTGGCCGCCGAAACTAAAAGTAATGGTAAAGCTGTTCTTAATAATTGTTTGCTCAAATTTATCCTTTTATCTTTGTAGTTATACAGGGTTTTCCAATAAAATCCTACACTAACTGTTACAATAACACGACCGAATGCATAAAATAGAGCTACTAACCTAATTGTGATGTCATTATGAAAAAACCAGACGCTAACAAACAATATCAGTCCAGTAACAGCAATGCTTAACGTTTGTTCAACTAAATTACTCTGCCATATCTTTCTATAACCAACTAAACCCGAGGAAAATATTCTTGAAAAAATCTGAGGAGTCATAACTAAAAGTGCAACTATGAGAGGATAAGTTAGCCTTGGCTCATTAAAAATATTAATTGCCAGCCAAGGCGAAATAAATATAAAGATTACAGAAATAACCAAAGTTATACTACCATTAAGTAAATAGGCTGTATACATAACATTGCCTATATGTGATAATCTTTTCCTGTTATGAGATATTGCAACCTCCTTTATTATTACCTGATTCATTCCTAACAAACCAAATACAATAAGCATTTGAACTATTCTGTTTGCCAGATTTATTATCCCTAATCCATCCGCACTAATTGTTCTCCCCAGAAAAATACTTACCCCCAAACCAATAAGCATTCCTGCTACTTTTACAACAGTAGAGGCCGCCGATTTCCGTACGACTTCGGCAGTATGTACGTCAAGCTTTGTGTAAAGGGTTTTTAACTTTTTAATCACTTGTTGGAAATTGTTGTTATATATTTAGTTTCTGAATTGTTGTTAAAGTCTGCCACAGCCTTTTACAAAGGCCTCGCAGAATCATGTTTCAAATTGTAATTTTGTCGGGCTAAGTTTTGTCTTCCTAACATAAAACCGGAGCACGGAATTTGCGAGGGAGGCGATAGCCGACTGAAGCAATCTGTTCCAACGCCAGGGGTAGATGTTTCATAAGTTAGATTCTCGATTGTTGTTAAAGTCTGCCACGGCTTCCTGCATCAGCCTCGCAGAATCTTGTTTCAAAAGTTACTTTAGTCGGGACAGGTTTTAGCTTCGTAACAAAGAACCGGAGCAAGGAATTTGCGAGGGCGGCGCCAGCCACCCGAAGCCTGCCCGGCTTGACTTTGGTCAGACGGGCAATCTGCTTCAGTGCAAGGGGTTTATGTTTCATTTAAAGTTCAATGTTTAAAGTTCCTTAATTCTTTCTTCTATTCATTCTTAATTATCACCCAATGCCCTGTTTTCTCACTACCAACACGTTTTAATCTGTTTTGTAGTTTTAATTTTTCTATGTCTCTCTTAATTGTGCTCTGCGACACTGAACAATTATTTGCTAATTGTTTAGTTGAAATTTTATTGTTATTTGATATTGAGTTAATAATTATTTCCACCCTTTTATCGGTATCATTATCGGTGTCATTATCGGTGTCATTATCGGTGTCAACACTATTTGTTTCGATAGTAAGCCAAACAGCATCAGAAAAACTAAACTTTATTTCATTCCCATTTTTTTTGCACGAATCTATTACCCTTTTAATTCCGGTTCCTGCCTTTTCCATATAAATGGTTCGAGCCAAAAGATCTGCTAACAAACGGTTCCGGGCTTCGCTTCTTTTACCAAAAAGTCAGGGAACAATAATTCTCCTTTATTATTTATAATGATTTTGCCTGATAGTTTTTCAATGGCAATTGTGTCACCAAGAAAATAATCGAAATGAACAATAGCATTGACAATGGCTTCCCTATATGCCTCCTCAGGGTATTCGTAAACTCTTTTCGCGCAAGTTTTTTAAAATGTCTTCGCGTGGCATATTGTATGAAATACCGGCAATTTTTAGATAATACTCAAATTTATCTTCATCAAAATCTTTCCAACTGAATGTTGTACATATTTGTTCATCAAATCTAATTTTACCTGTTTTAATCGCAAGTCTAAGGATTTCATCCCTTTTCATTTTCTGTGAATTGGCACCCATGCGCATGAAGAAACCAAGTGAACATGAATAGGGTTTGTTTACACCTTCTTTAACTTCAATAATTAAGGTGTCTTTTATTTCAGAAAGCCCTACCACTATTGAAGGATCACAATGATAAACTATATCCTGAATTTGGGATTTCAGTTTATTGGTAATGTTAATCCTCTTTATTATTCCTAAATTGGAAATCCCTAATAATATTTTACCACCGGAAGCATTGGCAAAAGCAACAATTTCTTTTTGCAGGTTCTTTTCGAATTTCTCTTTAAACTCTATAAATTGACCTTCGCCCTGCTCAATAATATTATGTAATTGCTTTTCGGTCATTGGTTTTTATGAGAACTTAAAAACATGCAACAATGATGTAATAGGATGATAAAGGAAATTCCAATATTTGAATTTATGTTTTGATTATTGGTATTCATATTACTTTTAGTGGATCAAACTTAATCTCAGGCAATATCTTTTTCAGCATTTCCCTTAATTAATTTGAAAGTTTTGGCTTCGCAACTCAGTTATGGAATTGGATTTTCAGCCTGAAGCAGACACTTGCGAGGGCGGCGCCAGCCAACCGAAGCCTGCCCGGCTAGACTTTGGTCAGACGGGCAATCTGTTTCAGTGCAAGGGGTGGTTGTTTCATAAGTTAGTTTCTGGATGGTTGTTAAAGTCTGC
>QMPA01000015.1 GCA_003650365.1 Bacteroidota bacterium
ACTACCTACAAAAACAGAAACTGATATTCACGCATTAAAGCATTCATACATTTAAGCATTTAAAAATTAACAATAAACATTTTATTAAATAAACAACGAATGAAACGATTACCTGATTGGCGAAAAAGCCTGACAATTTTAGTTGCCCTTTTTGCTTTTAGCATGCTAAGTTTTGGGCAAAGCAGCATTGATAAAAAGACATTGGTTACCATCGGAAATGAAGATGTTAGCGTTGGTGAGTTTATGCGAGTCTATGAGAAGAACAACAATATGGCCAATGACGAAAGTACCGAAGCCATTACCGAATATCTTGATCTTTATGTAAACTTCAAATTGAAAGTTACCGAAGCGGAAGAACTACAAATGGATACTTTGCCTTCGTTTATTAAAGAACTAAAAGGTTACCGTGCCCAATTGGCAAAGCCTTATTTTATTGACGAAAGTGTGAACGAAGCATTGTTGCAGGAAGCATACGAACGCAAACTTAGCGATATTAGGGCAAGCCATATTTTAATCATGGTTGATGCAAACGCTACTCCGGAAGACACGCTTCGGGCTTACAACGAAATCGTAAAGGTCAGGGAAGAAATTATAGCAGGCAAAGATTTTGCTGAAGCTGCTGTAGAATATTCTGACGACCCCTCGGCCAAAGACCGCGAATCTATTCCCAACCAACAACGTTTCCGTCCGGGTAATAAAGGTGATTTGGGATATTTTACTGTTTTCAATATGGTTTATCCGTTTGAAAATGCCGCTTACAATACAGCCGTAGGCGAAGTTTCGCAGCCTGTGCGTACCCAATATGGTTACCATTTATTAAAGGTTTCCGACAAAAAAGAAGCCTTGGGAACTGCCCAGGTGGCGCATATTTTTATTCCTATTGAAATGGAAGCCTCAGACGAAGAAGTCCAACAGGCTGAAGAAAAGATCAATAATATTTATGCGAAAATTATTGAAGGGATGTCATACGAAGATGCAGTAGTTGCTTATTCTGAAGACAAAGGATCGGCAAAAAACAAAGGACAATTATCAAAGTTCACTTGCAACAGGGTCGTACCTCAATTTGTATTGGCTGCCCAGGCATTGGAAATTGGTGAAATTTCAGAACCTGTTCGTACACTTTATGGCTTCCACATTATCAAACTCATCAGTATTGAAAGACCAGGAACTTTTGAGGAAGAAAGTCCTAAACTGAAAGAGCGTCTTGCCAAAGATCAACGTTCACACAAAAGCGAAGAAGCCGTTGTTCAGCAGATTAAAGTTGACAACAAACTGAAAATTTACGAAAAAGGGAAACTGGCTGTTTTTGCTGCTATCGACAGTACCGTTTTACAAAAAAAATTCGTTACCGATAGTGTAACAGGAATGATGAAGCCGATAATGAAAATTGGCCATGCAAAATTTACCCAAAACGATTTTGTGAAATATGTTGGCATTAAACAACGCATTCAGGAAAACATTGACAAAGACGTTTATTTACAAGGTTTATTTGATGAATTTATTGACGAAAACTGCCTGGCATATATGGACGATCACCTCGAAGAAATGTATCCTGAGTTTGACGACCTGATGCAAGAATACCACGACGGTATTTTATTGTTTAACCTGACCGATGAAAAAGTCTGGACAAAAGCCGTAAAAGATACCGTGGGTCTTGAAAAATATTTTAACGACCACCGGGCCGATTATATGTGGGGCGAAAGAGTGGATGCTACCATCTACCATATTCGTGACAAGAAAGATGTTGAATTGGTGAGCATCATTATCAAAGAAAACGAAAATGACGGCGACATCGCACAAATCTTTGATCGTGACAGCATCAGAACAGTCCGGATTATTCCAGATACTTTTGAGAAAGGCGATGACAAATACATCGACCAGGTAGAGTGGACAACAGGAAATTTGCAGGAAATTGAATCGGATGTAGAAGACCGGGTAACTTTTGTGAAAATCAGAAAAGTACGTAAGCCTGTTGCCAAACAATTAGATGAATCACGCGGTTTGGTTACTGCCGATTACCAGACTTACCTTGAAGAACAGTGGGTTAAAGAATTAAAAAGCAAGTATCCCGTTGTTATTAACGAGGAAGTATTGACGGCAATGCTGGCGGAAAAGGCATCGAAATAGCACCTGTGTTTTCTTGGTAAAAACTTATCGGGATAAACCAGAAGCTCCAAATAACAAAGGAACAAATAACAAATAAAATCCAATTTTACATTCATGCAAATTCCAAACAGCCTCTTATTAGTTTGTGTTTTTGATATTGTAATTTGAGATTTATTTGTTATTTGATCATTGCGTTTTGTGATTTTCTTCTAAAAACACACGAATATTAGAATTAAGATACTAAAGACCTTCTTGAAAAAACTCATCCCATACGTATTTTTTATTCTTGCTTTTAGTAGTTGTGATTCCACGATGACATCATCCAACGATGAAACAATTTTAGCAAGGGTTCACGACACCTATCTGTATGCATCAGATTTACAAAGTTTAATCCCTGAAAACACTTCTCCCCACGACAGTATTGTACTTATAAAAAACCATGTAAACAGTTGGGTTCGAACCAAACTAATGGCGCATAAGGCGGCAAAAAACTTGACTGCTAAACAACTCGATTTTGACAAACAACTGGAAGATTACCGGAATTCGCTTATCATTTTCAGTTACGAACGTGAGCTTATTAACCAGAACCTCGACACACTTGTTAGCGAAGAAGAAATAGAAACTTATTACAATACACATCTTGGCGATTTTGAGCTGAAAGAGAATATTGCAAAAATTATTTACGTGGTATTTGAATATGGGCAGCCGGTTGAGGACGACTTTGAGTTTATATTTACACTTCCTGACAGCCTTTTGCTCGATTCACTCGAATCATTTAGTCAGACCCATGCGCGAACATACTTTTTAGATACGGCCTCCTGGATTCCTTTCAGCGAATTACAAGAAATACTTCCCATCGAAAATTACAGCAGGGAATTATTTTTGAAAAACCGGACGTACTATAAATTTACTGACGAATACAATATTTATATGCTTAAATTTGTTGACTATAAAATTAAAGATGACACATCGCCGCTGACATTTAAACGCAACGACATTCGCAATATCATTGTGAACAAACGAAAATTAATATTGGTGAAAAAGGCGAGAAGTGATATTTTTAACAAGGCATTACAAAACGATGAATTTGAGATCTACTATCATGAATAAACTGGTGAATATTCACAATCACAACATTCAATTTTCCATGAAATACTATTTAAAAAGCATGCTGGTTTTGTTGATTGCCTACTTTGGTATTTTACAAACTGCAAGTTCGCAGGACGAACAGATCATTGACCAGGTTGTCGCTGTGGTTGGAAAGAATATTGTTCTTGAATCAGATATCCAAAACCAATACTTGAATGCCGTAATGCAGGGACAAATTAGGGGTGCTGCCTCAGAAGCAAGATGCAGGATCCTGGAAGATATTTTATATCAGAAACTAATGGTTACCCAGGCAGAGGTGGATAGTTTAACGGTTGACGAAATCAGGGTTGAAGGAGAATTAGACAGAAGGCTTGGTTCTTTCATTCAACAATTTGGCTCCCAGGAAAAACTGGAACAGTATTACGGAAAATCATTGAACGAAATCAAAGCTGAATTACACGAAGTTGTGGCCGAACAAATGCTTGCACAAGAGGTTCAGCAGTCAATTGTTATGAGTGTTACAGTTACACCTTCCGAAATTAAATCGTTTTACCGCTCTATTCCAAAAGACAGTTTACCACTTATTAAAACAGAATACAAAATAGCAGAAATTGTAAAAAAACCACCTGTAAATATTGAAGAAAAACTAAGGGTTAAAGAACAATTACTTGATTTAAGAAAGCGGATTCTCGATGGCGAGAATTTTTCCACCATGGCAGTCTTATACTCCGCCGACCCCGGATCGGCAAGTAAGGGTGGAGAGCTTGGTTTTTATGGCAGGGGACAATTATACCACGAGTTTGAAGCTGTTGCCTATAAACTGAAAGAAGGGGAAATATCCAATGTTGTGGAAACTGAAGCCGGCTACCACATTATTCAACTGATTGAACGAAAGGGCGATTACATAAATGTTCGCCATATCCTTTTAACTCCTAAAGTGTCACCTACCGATTTGCTAAAGGCCAGAACTTTGCTGGATAGTGTGGCAAAATTGGTAAGGGCCGATTCAATGAGCTTTGAACGTGCTGTTGAATTGTATTCGGACGGGGAAGACAAGAACAGTGGTGGCCTTTTGATAAATCAATATACGGGTAGCACCTCTTTTGAGGCGGAACAGTTAGATCCGCAGGTATCTTTTGTTGTTGAAAAAATGGAAATTGGCGACGTTTCAAATCCTGTTCCCATGAAAACAGAAGACCAAAAAGATGCCTACCGCATATTAAAACTGCTTGAGCAGACGCAGCCACACCGTGCAAACCTTAAAATAGATTATCCACGTATCCAGGAATGGGCTTTGCAGAATAAACAAAGAAAGGCCATCGACAAATGGATCAATAAAAAAGCAAAACAAACTTATGTACGAATTGTGGAACAATACAAAAAATGCTCGTTTAGCCATGATTGGGAAATAAGATAGATTTGCCTGAACTATTGTAAAAAAAAAGTTTTTATTCAAATCCTATCCAGAAAAAAGACAATATGAAATACAATTCAGAAGTAGAGGCAGTTGATGCTTTTGTTGCAAAATATAAGGAACTCAGAGGCGAAATTGCCAAGGTAATTGTCGGGCAGGATGAAACCGTAAAAAACACCCTGATCTCCATTTTCAGTCAAGGACATGTTTTGCTGGTTGGTGTTCCCGGTCTGGCAAAAACCCTTTTGGTGCATACCATCGGACAAGTTCTTGGACTTACTTACAACCGCATTCAGTTTACGCCCGACCTGATGCCATCTGATATTGTCGGGACAGAAATTCTTGATGAAACACGCAAATTCAAATTCATTAAAGGGCCTGTTTTTGCCAATATCATTCTTGCAGATGAAATCAACAGAACGCCACCAAAAACACAGTCGGCATTGCTAGAAGCGATGCAGGAAAAGAGTGTTACAGTAGCGGGGACAACTTACAAACTTGATACACCTTTCTTTGTAATGGCAACCCAAAACCCTATCGAACAAGAAGGAACATATCCTTTGCCCGAAGCCCAACTTGACCGCTTCATGTTTAACCTTGTTCTTGATTATCCTTCGTTTAGCGAAGAAGTAGATATTGTTAAACAGACAACTTCAGGTAAATCAGAAACTGTAAAGAAGGTGCTTGATGCCGATGAAATCTTATATTTCCAGGAGCTGCTGCGTAAAATACCTGTTGCCGACAACGTATTGGAATATGCCGTAAAGCTAGTTTCAAAAACCCGTTTGGGAACAGCATCAGCCCACGAATGGGCCGATAAATACCTCAATTGGGGAGCTGGTCCCCGCGCATCGCAATACCTCATTATTGGTGCCAAAACCCATGCTGCAATCAATGGAAAATATTCTCCGGATATTGAAGACGTACAAGCCGTTGCCCTTCCCATCCTCCGTCACCGTATTGTCAGGAATTACAAAGCTGAAGCAGAGCGCATCACCGAAGATGATCTTGTGAGGGCGTTTTTGAAATAACCCGATTAAACTTCATAGCGATTTTTTGTTACGGCTAATAACCGATTAGAAGTTTTTGCTCGGTTTACACCGTGATAAAATATTCCCCCTACTTCTGCGTTTTTTCAATGCTTGGTTTTGTTATTTTTACACCTTTCTAAACCTGATGGCAGATGAAACGAAAAAACCTAATCATCCTAATCACCTCAGCAGTTGTTTTTATAGTTTTAATCTGGTATTTTTCAGTACCAGAAGAATCAGACGGGCAAACTATAAAAACTGAAGTCCAGCAAGGAACATTCATTATTGATGTAACCACCACCGGTGAACTGGATGCCCGCAGCAGCGAAAAAATTCAAGGGCCAGGGCCTATGAAACTGCGCAATGCAAGAATATGGCAATACCGGATTGAGGACATTGTTCCCGATGGTACTGTTGTCGACTCTGGTCAGTGGGTGGCAACCATTGACCGAAGTGACCTGGAGAATAAAATCAAAGATCAGGAATTGGATGTTGAAAAATTGCAGACTCAATTTCTGCAAAAACAATTGGACACAACAATGACTTTACGCAATGCGCGCGATGAACTTGTTAATTTACAGTTTACACTTGAAGAAAAACAAATTATTGTTGACCAGTCAATTTACGAACCACCTGCAACACAGCGACAAGTAAAGCTCGACCTGGAAAAAACACAAAGAACATACAATCAGTCGGTTAAAAACTATCAGTTAAAACTACGAAAGGCTGAAGCTGATATGCGTGAAGTTCAGGCCAATTTATCGAAGAAACAAAACCGTCTGGATGAATTTTTTGGCCTACTTAAAGAATTTATAATTAAGGCGCCAAAGTCGGGTATGGTAACCTATAAAAAAGGTTGGGATGGAAAAAAAATAGGTGCCGGCTCACAAATAAGTGCCTGGGAAAATGTTGTTGCAACACTGCCTGACCTTACTGCAATGAACAGCCAAACCTATGTCAACGAAATAGACATCAGCAAAGTAGCTGTCGGGCAAAAAGTAGAGATTGAAATTGATGCCTTTCCAGGAAAAAAGTTTAGCGGCGAAGTAAAAGAAGTAGCCAATATGGGCGAACAAATGCGCAATTCGAATGCAAAAGTGTTTGAAGTCATTGTATTTATTAACGAATTTGATTCCATTTTAAGGCCTTCAATGACAACGAAAAACACCATCATTACAAGCGTTATTGATGACGTGATACATATCCCTTTAGAATGTGTTAGCGGTAACGACTCTATAAGTTATGTCTATCGAAAAGGAAAGCGTCAACATATTATTCCCGGAAGAAGTAACGAAAGTGAAATTATTATTTTGGCAGGGCTGGATGTTGGAGACGAGGTTTATTTGGTGTCACCAAAAGATGCCGAAGAATGGCCCATCAAATATCTGGATGAAGAAATTGTTGAGCAATTCGCCACTCCGAAGGAAACCCAAGAACAAAAATTGGAAGAAGTTAGCACTCCTGATAGTACCAACAGGAAAGCTATGAAGAACAGAAAAGGGAAAAGAAGAAAACAACAATAATTACAAATCCATTAAAGTTGTGCCAAGGTGAGAAACAAATAATACACTGAGTCTCTGCATTGTCACGAGTTATAAAAATTGGAACGATACTTACAAATAATATCCATTTCACTTGAAGCTGTTTTTGTAAACCGCTTAAGGTCGATGCTTACTGCCCTCGGCATTATTTTTGGTGTGGGTGCTGTTATCGCCATGATGGCTATTGGTAACGGTGCCCGTCAGGAAATCCTCGAACAGATTAAATTGGTTGGTGTAAACAACATCGTCATTCTACCAATAAATAAAACCGAATCAGAAAGTGAGCAGGAGGAAGAAGAAGGTAAAACCCTGAAAAAAAAGTACTCCCCCGGCCTTACTTTGAAAGATGCTCAGAATATTTTAACTGCCATTCCAACCGTTGAAAAAGTAAGTCCCGAAGCTATTTACAGCACACTTGCCATTCGCAATGGAAAAAAAGTAAGTGTTAAATTAACAGGGATTTCAAGCGAATTTTTCGAACTCTTTAACCAGGATTTGAAAAAAGGCAATATGTTTAGCAAGTGGCAATTGGAAAAAGGGGATGCAGTATGCATCATCGGGCCTGAAGTGGTTGTGCGTCTTTTCCCGAAAGGAAATCCCATCGGAAAAAGTGTAAAATGCGGAACAGTTTGGCTAAAAGTGATCGGCGTTCTTGAAGGTGTTAAAGTTGACGAAAAAGCTGAAGAACTGGGGATTAGCGATTATAACCTGACAGTCTTCACACCCTTGAAAACTTTACTGCTGCGCTATAAAGACCGCTCGTTGATAAACCAAGCCTCGATGGGCGGTTCAGATGTTTATTACAGAGGAAGAAGCGTAATGATGACCGACAATGGTGGCAGCGGAGGAGGAGAAAACCAACTGGATAAAATTGTTGTCCAGGTAAAAGAAACCAGCCAATTGGCGGCAACTGCAAAACTAATCAAGCAAATGCTCAATCGGAGACATCAAGGTGTTGAAGATTTTGAAATCAAAATCCCTGAATTGCTGCTCAAGCAAGAACAAAAAACCAAAGACATTTTCAATATTGTTCTCGGAGCCATTGCCGGAATCTCACTTGTTGTGGGAGGAATCGGCATCATGAATATCATGCTGGCATCGGTAATGGAACGCATTAGAGAAATTGGGGTCAGGCGTGCCACCGGTGCCACAAAAAAAGACATCGTATTCCAGTTCCTCGCCGAGGCAACTTTCATTAGCATTTCGGGTGGCCTTATTGGTATTTTGCTGGGGGTAATAATGGCGAAAGTGATTACTATTAGTACGGGAATTCAGACCATTATTTCGCCTTGGTCTATTGTTATTTCGTTCGGGGTTGCAGCGTCGGTAGGTATTGTTTTTGGCTGGTTACCGGCACGCAAAGCTGCCGAACAGGACCCAGTGGAGAGCTTGCGCCATGATTAAATAAAGAATACTAAGATGATGCACAAACTACATAAGTTAAGGATGAAAAGGGTAATTTTTCTTCTACTCGTTTTTCTTACAACTTCCTTCACTATTCAATCGCAGGATACCGTAAAATACACCCTCAACGAAGTCATTCAAATTGCACAAAATCAATCACCCGATGCCATCATGGCCAAGCACCGATACCGACAAAGCTACTGGAGTTTCAGGTCGTTTAAGGCGGAGTATTTGCCAAGCTTAAAGCTTGATGCCACCATCCCTGACTTTAACCTGAGTTTTGAGGAAAAGTATTCAGAATTAGACAGTACAACAAACTTTGTCCCGCTAAGCAATACTAACTATAAGCTCGAATTATCCCTAAATCAAAAAATTGGATTTTCGGGAGGGCAGGTTTTCCTATCTTCAAGCCTCCGCCGACTGGATAATAATTTGGGCGAATCGACAACCCAGTACCTAACCAACGCCATCGATATTGGTATTATACAGCCAATTTTCAAATACAACCCCTATCATTTCGACAGGAAAATTAGACCAATACTTTTTGAAGAAGCACAGCGTAATTACGTGGAAACAAATGAAAATGTTGCTGTAAAAACGGTAAATTATTTTTTCGCATTACTTCTTGCACAAATTGAAGTGGGAATAGCCTATAAAAATCAATCAAGTTACGACACCCTCTACAGAATAGCAGTTGGCAGGTACAACCTGGGGAAAATTGCAGAGAATGAATTATTGCAATTGGAGTTGAATCTTTTAACTGCCGAAGCTTCGGTTGAAAAGGCAGAACTAAGTTATAAAGTTAGTTTATCTGCTTTTAAATCCTATTTGCGTCTCAAAGATGAAGTTGCAGTAGATCTGATTCCACCCGTTGTGACACTTCATTTTGATGTTTCGACCAGTAAAGCTATCAGCATGGCAAAAGATAATTCTTCTGCCGGATTGGAATTTCAAAGACGTATCCTTGAAGCCGAAGACAATCTGTACCGGGCAAAAAGAGAAGGCCGTTTTGATGCTTCTATATTTGCTTCCTTTGGCCTTACACAGTCAGCCGGAAATATGCCCGATGCTTATAAAAATCCGTATAATTCTGAAAGAGTGGCTGTTGGCCTGTCTGTCCCGATATTAGATTGGGGAGTTGCCCGTGGGAAAATTAAGGTAGCCGAATCGGGACTTGACTTGGTTGAAACGACTATTGAGCAGGAAAAAATTGATTTTGATCAAAACATATTCTTGAATGTGATGCAGTTTAATATGCAAAAAAAACAATTGCAAATTGCAGCTAAATCTGACACCGTAGCGCAAAGAAGATATGATGTTACCCAGAAAAGATATATGATCGGCAAAGTGAATGATGTATTGGAACTGGATAAATCCCAAATTGATAACGACAACGCAAAGATGGGATATTACAGGGCTTTGCAAACCTATTGGCGAAGTTATTACCAATTAAGAAAACTCACGCTCTACGATTTTCAACGCGATATACTAATTAGTACGAGCTTCGACGATTTGATTAAATAGCAATTCGAGCGATTGTTTGATTAAGGAATCCACCCCTTCCAGCCTTTCAGCCCTCACAATAAGAAATAATATTTATTACAAGAAATCATATTTGATGCTTAATTCTACTCCCTCTTAAATATTCAAAAAACCCCATCCTCTTATTTAAAATTATTCTTAATTTTGCCGTTCAATTTTCGTAAACCTTAAAACAGAATAAATTATGTCAGTATTAGTTGGAAAAAAAGCACCCTTATTTGAAGCAGACGCCGTTGTAGATGGTGGCGAATTCGTTGAAAAATTCTCACTCGAACAGTTCATCGGAAAAAAACATGTTGTCTTTTTCTTTTATCCCCTCGATTTTACTTTTGTATGTCCTACCGAAATCCTGGCTTTTCAGGAAAAAATGGATGAATTTGACAAAAGAAATGTTGCAGTAGTTGGCTGCTCCATCGACTCAAAATTCTCACATTGGGCATGGTTGAATACCGATAAAAATGATGGTGGTATCAAAGGCGTAAAATTTCCTTTGGTTTCTGACCTTGCAAAAACAATCGCAGAAAACTACGATGTTCTTGCCGGCGATTACGATTATAACGAAGATGGTGAAGCCGAATTTCATGGTGATGCAGTTGCCTACCGCGGATTATTCCTGATTGACAAACAAGGTATTGTTCGTCATCAGGTAGTAAATGATTTGCCGCTTGGCCGTAGCATTGGAGAAGCATTGCGCATGGTTGATGCTTTACAATACTTCGAAGAGAATGGCGAAGTTTGCCCTGCCAACTGGACACTTGGAGATGACGCCATGGTAGCTGATGCCGCCGGTGTAGCCAAATATCTGAGCGAACATTAAAAAATAGAAGAATTTAATGAAAAGGTGCTGATGTTTTCAGTGCCTTTTTTTGTGCACATTCGTTTGTAATTCTTGACTCTCCCGTTTTTAATACTTACTTTCGTAGAAAATTCATCAAAAGAAAAGCCATGAATGATCCGGAAATTAAACCAAAAGAGAAGTCTAAAAGCTTAAGAATTACCGCTTATGTACTGGCAAGTACGTTGTTTCTATTTATTTCGTTGGCCTTAGTTCCCAAAATAATAGGTGATGTTGCTGAGAATGGTTTTTCCACTTTTTACAACGAAACCTGGGAAGTGATGGTCATGTACTGGACATATATTGTTTTCACGATTGGATTTGTCATTGTCTGGAAAAACAAACTAATCGGTGGCATTATTATTTTTCTGGCAAGCATCTTACAAATGGGCCCATTCCTAATTATTGACTTAAACTTTGGGTCGCTGATTTTTGGGCTTCCAATGCTTGTTTCTGCTATCCTGTTTTTTGTTCTAAGCAGTTGTCCATATAAAAGTTGATCATGGATTCAAAAGTAGAGACGCATTACAATGCGTCTCTACTCTAATTCCTTTGCCTTTTTCCAATAACTTTCCATTTCAGCCAGACTCATGTCTTCTAATTGAAAACCGTCTTTTGCCGATTCTGTTTCGATAAATTGAAAACGCCGAATAAATTTTTTATTGGTGCGTTCCAAAGCATCTTCGGGATTTACACCAATAAAACGGGCGTAATTGGTAATTGCAAAAAGCAGATCTCCCATCTCATCTTCCATTTTTACTTTACCACCATTTGTATCAACTTCATGTTTCAGCTCGGCCATTTCTTCCTGAACTTTATCCCAAACCTGCTCACTGTACTCCCATTCAAAACCAACACCTTTTACTTTTTCCTGAATACGGTAGGCTTTCACGAGTGGTGGTAATGATTTTGGAACGCCTTCCAAAACAGATGTTTTTCCTTCCTTCAGTTTAAGCTTTTCCCAATTGTTTTTCACCTCGTCAGCATCAGCTACTTCCACATCTGAATAAATATGCGGGTGACGGAAAATCAGCTTTTCGGAAATATTATCAAGCACATCTTTAATATCGAAAGCACCCTTTTCAGAACCAATTTTGGCATAAAAAACAATATGGAGCATCAGGTCTCCCAGCTCTTTTTTAATCTCATCCAGATTGTTATCCAAAATGGCATCCGAAAGCTCGTAAACTTCTTCAATGGTAAGGTGGCGAAGGCTTTCCAGAGTTTGTTCTTTATCCCACGGACAGCCTGCTCTCAGCTCATCCATAATAGTTAAAATCCGCTCGAAGGACTTGAGTTTTTCCTGCATTATTTTTTGTTTTAGAAAGCGAGCAAGGTAGGAAAAAAATTGTTTAGGTATTTCATTGTGTTGGTGAAGACACCAACAGCGGAGAGAGATTTCGGGGAAGTGATCAGACGACTGTACGCCAGATCAAACTGTCGTCCGACCACTATACAAAACCAGTTGTAAATTGATCGGGCGACAATTTCGTCACAAAGTATATTCGTTAGACCACTGAAATAAATACAGCATAAAAGACGTACGTGAATTAACCCAAGCAAAACAAGCCTTGAAATTGTCTAAATTTGTTGAAAGAAAAAAATGACTTGGACCATTTTCAACTCCACATAAAACACATTCTATTTCTGGCTTTATTACTGATTTCATCTTTGGTGATGTCGCAGGCACACAGCCCCAAGACCAAGCACAATTTGAATGCAGAGTTCAAAATTCATTATGGGTTTTTGTGGAGTCATCATTTGGAATTGGACCGCTTTCAGGCACATTATCCTGCCTTCGAATTCAGCATCCAAAAGCAAACCTGGGGCAAGCATCGTTGGGAGAGTGAATATGCATACCCGCTTATTGGGCTTAGTGTCTGGTATTCCAGCCTGGGTAGTTTTGAAGAAATCGGATCTGCAATAGCAGTTTATCCTTTTATTAATTTTCCATTGGTCAGGGATGACGTACAAAGTTTCAATTTCAGATTGGGTTTGGGATTGGGTTACCTCAGCAATCATTTTGACAGGCTGGATAATTATAAAAACTTTGCCATTGGCTCCCACCTTAATGTTGCAGGGAGCCTCTTTTTTGAATACCGACGAAAATGGGGGAGAATAGTGACCCTTTCTACGGGCTTTGGTTTGACTCATTTTTCAAATGGTTCGATAAAAACGCCCAATTATGGCCTGAATATTCTGACGGCAAACATTGGAGTCAGTGCTTTTATTGGCCGGCCGAACCCAAAAGGAAGCCGCAAGGTTTTTCCCGAACTTTACCCTTTTGAATTTGATGGCAGACGCTATCTTGAAGTCAATTTTACTTTTTCGATGGGGACAAAAGACATGTCACAGCAATTGGGGCAACGGTTTATGGTTTATCTTTTTACTGCCAATTTAATGAAACGGGTTTCCTACAAAAGCAAAGTGGGAATCGGACTTGATTTGTCCTACGA
This sequence comes from Bacteroidota bacterium, assembly GCA_003650365.1. Taxonomy (GTDB): domain Bacteria; phylum Bacteroidota; class Bacteroidia; order Bacteroidales; family F082; genus B6-G9. The sequence continues at coordinate 13,419 of QMPA01000015.1, forward strand.
TGCATCCGACAAAGCGATATTGGAATGGCGCGGACAACCCGTGGAGAACGAATGGCAAGTATTAAGGCCCGGAGTTAATATTGCTTACCAACTGATGATCTCGCGGCTTTCGTTTTTGTTTCAATACGGTTTTCATCTGGCAGGAAAAGAGCGGAAAGAAGGCGATATGTATCAGCGGTTGACGATAAAGTTTTTAGTCACGAGAAATATTTTTGCCAATATTGCATTGAACTCCCATTTTGGAAAAGCAGATTATATTGCCTTTGGCCTGGGCTACAAACTGCGCTTTATTTACAAAAGAAAATACAAACACTGATGCAAAAAATCTGGATACTGTTGTTGGTTTTAGCTGGCCTTTTGCTTTCTTGCGAAAAAAGTCCGCTATCAGACTGTTTTAACAGCACCGGACCTATTACAACTGTGGAAAGGGAAGTGGATAATTTCAATAGTATTTTATTGAGGCACAATGTGAACCTCCATCTGCGACAAGCCGGAAAGAATAAAATAACGGTGAAGGCCGGTAGCAACCTGATGAAAAAGATCAGAACCGAAGTCAACGAAAATGGCCAATTGGAAATACGTAACGACAACAGTTGCAATTGGGTACGAAGTTTTGAAATACCCATTGATGTATATCTCGATTTTGTGAAACTGGATTCCATTGAGTACCGTTCAGTCGGCGACCTGCTTTCCGAAGAAACATTGTTTCTTGATACTTTAAAACTGGATGTGCTGGAAGGTGCTGGAAAAATTGAGTTACAGCTCAATGCCAGGATTATCTATTGTGGAATGCCAAATGGCACCGCCGATGTAGTGCTGAAAGGATTTTGTCAGATAAGCTATCTTTATACTACCGGGCTTGGCCGGATTGACAATCGCGGACTTCATAGTAAATATGTTTACGTGAACAACAAAAGCAGCAATGATGTTTATTTACAGGCAACCGTTGAACTGGGCGCAACCATCGAAAGTATTGGTAATATTTATTATTCAGGGAATCCTCCGGTGATAAACCTAAATCAAATAGGGACAGGCAAACTGATTAAATTGGACTAGGAATGTTGGGTGTTATCAAACGAAATGCAGTTGTTCTTTCAATGGTTTTTACCGCTATTATTCTGGTGTGGGTAAGCGCCAATCTGAAATGGGGGGATGAACGCTGGAACAATATTATTGGTGTTGACGGCAACGGATATTATGCCTACCTGCCGGCAATTTTTATTTACCACGATTTGTCTTTTGGTTTTTTCGATGATTTGAGCAAGGATGAAAACCGGACAGATTTGTCCTATAATTACAGGATAAAAATCGGCGACAAAACCATTAATAAATATTTTGCAGGAACGGCCCTGGCGCAACTGCCGTTTTTTGGGATGGGGCATTTTACCAATTGGCTCACCGGAAATCCTTTAGATGGTTATTCTGTTTATTATTTGATTTTTATCCAGGTGGCAACCCTGTTTTATGCATTGCTGGGAATGTATTTCCTGATGCGGATTTTAAGAATGTACAAAGTCTCAGAATGGGTTAATACCCTTGTAATATTTTCCGTGATGTTTGGAACAAGTGTGTTTCATTATGTAGTTGACAGCCCATCGATGTCACATATTTATTCATTTGCATTTGTAAACCTGTTTGTATTCAGCTTTTTGAACTTCTTCAAAAAACCTTCTATTCGGTTTTTACTGCTGGCCATGTTTGCTTTTGGAATGATTGTTCTTATTCGGCCCGTTAATGGACTTGTAATATTGAGCCTTCCTTTTCTATCCGGGAGTTCTATGAAACTAAAAATTGGATTGCATTATTTGATGAAACACCCCTTGCAGTTTGTGCTGGCACTCTTCCCTGCATTCCTCCTAATAATGGTTCAGTTAATCATTTACAAAATCCAAACCGGGCACTTCCTGGTATATTCTTATGGTAAAGAAAGTCTTGATTTTTTCAATGCGCAGATGTGGAAATTTCTCTTTTCCTACAGAAAGGGATTTTTTGTTTACACCCCTGTTTTTATACTATCGTTGTTTGGCAGCTGGTATTTTCTCAAGAAAAGTTTCTTTCAGTTTATTTCATGGTTTGCATTTTTGGCAATTGTTGTTTTTGTTTTATCATCGTGGTGGCAATGGTATTATGGCGGGAGTTTTGGCTCGCGAGTGATGATTGAATATTATGTTTTCTTTGCGATTCCACTGGCCTTGCTGCTTCAGAAAAATCGCTATCGGAAAGTCATAGCTGTTGTTGTGGTTCTGTTTATTTTTGTCTGCCAGATCCAAATTTACCAATACCGCTACGGTTATTTGCACTGGTCAGAAATGAACAAAGAAAGGTATTGGGACAATTTCCTGCGGATTGATAAAGTGCTGAACGGCGACGAAAAAGAATGGTGAGGAGAGGATGTAGGAGGACAAGTATTTTCTTTTGGTATAATCTTCAACGTGTTGCAAATATGCCCCGTAGTTGTTTCGTTGCAGGATGTTTATTGATTACTTGTATATTTATTTTACTTCTCATTTTTCTAAAAATGTACTAACCGGCTATGGAGTATGATTGCTGTTGGCAACTGGCCCTAATCATTATTTTTCATTTTTGTCGGGTTTTGCCTTGTGTCGAAAACGTCCGAAATCTCAACTTGATTTTTCTGGTAATTAATCCAATAAATGATTTTGTAATTCTTGAATACTAAGTATCTGAACTCTTGTTTCCGATCTTTTAAAAGTTCCTCTTTTTGTCCAACTTCTGGTCTTGTACTGAGGATGAATGTTTTCTCAACAATTCCAATAGTTAATTTTTGTGCAACTCGTAAACTTGCATTTTAGTGATAGAAGGAAAATATTTTTCTGAGTTGTTTTTTTGAAAAGTCAGTCCAAAAGATTTTTAGCTCCATTTTTCAATCTCTGATAATAATTCACTGGATTCGGTCAGTCGACCTTTACCTGAGTCCTCTAGAGAAGTGTCAATTCTGCTGTTGAATTCCTCTAAAGTCATGGGATTTAATTCTTTGGATGAAATCTTCTTTTTTTCTCTTCTCAGTAACTTTTCAAATTGCAAGATTATTTCTTCACTCTGTAAATTGAGAAACTCTTGAACAAATGATATTTTCCGTGTCTGTAAATCCATGATTCAATGATTTTATTCAAAAGTACAACAATAATTTATTTCTCTTGTTTTTTTCTCAGGCTTGTTGCCAACTAGTGACTAATAACCTGAGTTCGACATAAGAAACACGATGTATATGCCTGAAACTCTGGTTAATTTCTACGATTGAATTGGTGAGTCTTAGTGTCTTAGTGTTTTTCTGGCGGGTATTAATTGCCACTAAGACAGAAAGACACCAAGCAATCACCAAGAATTTTTAATCCAAGGTATAATGTTCAGCAGATTAACCATTTATATATCGAACTCAGGTTAACAACCAATTACCAACGACCATAGGAAGCCTGTAGGATTACCAATCCTGCTAATACGCCTTCGCAAAAACTACCCTGCCTTTTGAAGGTTTTCCGGAATAAATACACTTTCCTTCTTCTGGTTTTCCATCAAGTGGAATAAGTCGGATGGTGGCTTTGGTTTTATCCTTGATCCTCAATTCGGTTTCTGAAGTTCCATCCCAATGGGCCAGAACAAATCCACCCTGCTTAATTTTCTCCCTGAAGTCTTCCCAACTGTCCACATGAAAAGTATTGTCATCCCTGAAAGTTGAAGCCTTCTGATAAATATTATCCTGAATTTTTTCCAATAGGTGATCAATTTTCTCAGCAATGTCGGCCATTTGCAAAGTTTCCTTTTCGAGGGTATCCCTACGGGCAACTTCCACCGTTCCGTTTTCCAGATCGCGCGGGCCAATGGCCAATCGTACTGGCACACCTTTCAATTCCCATTCCGAGAATTTAAAGCCAGGCTTTCTTGTGTCGCGATTATCAAATTTTACAGAAATTCCTTTCGCTTTCAGTTCTTTCACAATCCCCTCAACTTTCTTACTGATGGCTTCCCTTTGTTCATCATTGCGATAAATCGGAACAATCACCACCTGTATAGGGGCCAATTTTGGGGGAAGCACCAGCCCATTGTTGTCGGAATGCGACATAATCAGCGCACCGATCAAACGTGTAGAAACGCCCCATGAAGAAGCCCAAACATATTCGAGTTTATTTTCTCTACTTAAAAATTGCACATCAAAAGCTTTGGCAAAATTCTGTCCCAGAAAATGCGATGTACCGGCTTGCAATGCTTTTCCATCCTGCATCAATGCTTCAATACAGTATGTTTCGATAGCACCTGCAAAACGTTCATTGGCAGATTTTGTTCCTTTTAAAACAGGCATACCCATCCATTTTTCTGCAAAATCAGCGTAAACGTCTAGAATAAGTTCCGACTCTTTAATAGCTTCGGCTTTGGTTTCGTGGGCAGTGTGCCCTTCCTGCCAAAGGAATTCTGCCGTGCGCAAAAACAGGCGCGTGCGCATTTCCCAACGGACAACATTTGCCCATTGATTAATCAGAATCGGCAGGTCGCGGTACGATTGAATCCAATTTTTGTAGGCATCCCAAATAATGGTTTCGGAGGTTGGCCTTACGATAAGTTCTTCTTCTAATTTGGCATCAGGATCGACAACGATTTCCCCGGTTTTTTCATCGGTTTTGAGGCGATAATGGGTAACCACTGCACATTCTTTTGCAAAACCTGCAACATGAGAAGCTTCTTTACTGAAGAATGATTTTGGGATAAATAGTGGGAAATAGGCATTTTCGTGACCCGTTTCTTTAAACATGCCATCAAGTACTGATTGCATTTTTTCCCAAATAGCGTAGCCATAAGGTTTTATCACCATAGAACCGCGAACTGCTGAGTTTTCAGCCAGATCAGCTTTCTTCACAATGTCATTGTACCATTGTGAATAATTCTCCTCTTTTGTTGTTATTCCTTTTGCCATTTTTTAAGTTTGGTATAATATTTGCATTTTTTTAAGTGACAGCAAAATTAAACAATGTTTGTAATCTGCAATAATATATAAAGATGAAAGCACTAAAATCATACACAATCTGGTCGATAGCAATCCTGCTTATCTTCTCGGTAGCATCCTGTTCTTCATACAGTAATTTACCTGGCGATGACATTTACTACTCGAAAAAAACCAGCAATCCCAGTGAATACAATTGGGAAGATTTTCAGAAAAGTGCACAGAGCCACAATACGGTTCCTGCTGCTAAAAGTGCCGGAAGCGATGGAGATTTTGATTACAATTCAAGTTACCAAACCGATGTTGCCGAACAAAGCGATTACGAATACATTGATGAATATTATGACTCAGATTACGATTCCAGAATAAAAAGGTTTAACGACGAAGGAAGCGACCGCGGATATTATGACGATTATTACGGTAGCGGATCGGGATGCAACTGTGGTAGTGGTTCTAATTTTTCGATGAGTTTTGGGATTGGAATGGGGTATGGCTATGGCTGGCCTTATTACGGTTATCCCTATTATGGTTATGGCTACCCCTATGGTGGATATTACGGCGGCAGCTACTGGAATGGTTATTGGAATGGATACTATGACGCTTTATATGGATATGGCGGTGGTTACGGCGGTGGTTATCCCGGTTACGGCGGTGGTGGCTACTATCCTGATTATGGAACGCCTTATGTTGCTTATGGTCCGAGAGGTTCTAATACCGGAGGAACAACGGTTCCTAAATCGCGGGGAGGAAGATCAGCAGGAAACCCCGGTGACGATGACAACAAAAGTGGCGGTGTTGTTGTAGCCGGAAGAGGGGCAGTACAAGGAAATGGAACAACAACTACCGCAGCAGTTGCCCCTAAACGTAGCAAGCCCGTTGAAAAACCCACTGAAAGCACAGCCAGAGCAAAGGAGAATACAGCTGTTTCATCAAAGCCAACAACGGTAGCCAGCAGGCAGGAAAAAATGAAAAAACCTGAGGCAAGGCCAACACAAAACCTTGCGCAAAAACCTACACAGAAACCCACACAAAAACCTACACAGCGCTATCAAAAACCCAAGTCGTACCAAAGTCTTCCATCGCGGCAACCACGGTCGAGCAAAGAATATGTGAGGCCGACAACAAAGCCCGGAACTACAAGCAATGCAAGGTCATCAACTGCTACCAGGTCTACAACAAATCCTTATTCCCGTACCCGCAAACCAGCTACTACGACAAGAAGCACGAATACCAGGAGCACAACAACTGGTACACGAAGCAATACCTATAAACCTTCTAAAAGCTATTCTTCGCCAAGCCGTTCGAGCAGTTCGCCGTCCAGGAGTTACAGTTCACCGTCCAGAAGCAGCGGTTCTTCTTCACCAAACCGCAGTTCGGGTGGCGGTGGCAGTTCATCAAGAAGCTCCAGTTCAAGCCGGGGCGGTGGTACAAGAAGGTAATGAGTACACATTAAAAAGTGAAATGTGAAAACTTTGATTTCTGCAATAGCAACACTTCTCATCTTCCTTTCCATAACATCTTGTGAGAAAGATGACAATCCCATCAATTGTGATATCGAAGTAGTAATTAGTGCTGATGAATATTCTACAGCCCCTAATGACGAACTGACTATAAACAGTTTGGAAATAAATGAGAACTGTTTAACCGTCAATTTTAGCTCAGGTGGTTGCAGCGGAGATACCTGGGAACTAAAATTAATAGATGCTGCAATCATTCTTGAAAGTAATCCGCCGCAAAGGAATTTAAGATTATCATTAAAAAATGAAGAATCCTGTTTAGCATATATCACAAAAGAAATAACTTTTGACATTAGTGAGTTGCAGATCGACGGAAACAAAGTGTTATTGAACATAGTCAATTCAGGTGACCAAATCTTGTTTGAATACGAATAAAATGAAAACAACAATTCTATCAGTAATCGCATTCTTAATCATTGGCGTTTTAAGTCCAGGCTGTGAGAAAGAAGATGGGGACACTTACCCTGTAAACAATAAACTGATTTTAATTCCGGAAAACCCAACACCTCAGGATGAAATAAAAATTATAGAAAAAGAAGCTAGTACATGCGAAATATTGAGCGTTGTTGTAAGTACTGATAATAAGATTGAATACACCAGGCGCTTTAATAGTTCGATAATGATGCCTTGTTCAATGTTTACGGATACGGTTTCACTCGGATATTTACAATCAGGGGATTATACAATATACTATTCATTAATTGATCTTGCACTTCAAACAAATGATTCTATTCTGGAGATTAGCAAACTCAATTTTACTGTAACCGGAAAATAGCTTAACATTAATCTGCAAAAAATTAAATGCCAATAAAGGTCAATACAATGAGAATACTCTTCCTGACATTATTAATCACATCATTATTCTCAGCTTGCTTAAAAGATGATGTCGAAACTGGAATTAGTGGATACATCGAGTATGGAGAATCAGATTGCCTGCCTTCTGACGAACTTAACGTAGAATTTGATGCTTATAGTGGAGAATTATTCTTTATCGTAAAAGAAGCATTGGACAGTTTGCAGATTGAAAGTTTTGATGATATTATTCAACTCAGAAACAACAGTATTAGCGTACAAATTAAACAAGGAGAATTATTTACCAAACTACCAGCTGGGGATTATTATGTTTGGGCAGAGAATATTTATGAGGGAAGTGAGCGATATACCTTAAGCATAAAGCATGGGGAAATATTAAATAAGGATATTAAATTTATTAGATGCTTACATTAATTAGAAAACACAAAATCACAACAGTGAAAAGATTAGTCATACTCACAGGTCTGTTTCTGATGGGTTATTCCCTATCAGCTCAATTTGCAGAAGATGCCTTACGGTTTTCGGAACTTTACCGGCAGGGCACAGCACGCAGCATGGCAATTGGTGGTGCCTTTGGCGGACTTGGTGGTGATTTCTCGGTATTGAGTACAAACCCCGGCGGACTGGCCATTTACCGTTCTAGTGAGTTGAGTGCCAGTCCCGAGATATTTACACGGGAAACGACTTCCATATACAACGGACAGCAGCGCGAAGATTCAAGAACAATTTTTGATTTTGCCAACCTGGGTTGGATATCTGCCAAATCATTGGGCCGTGGTGCCAAAGGCTGGAAATATTACCAATTGGCATTTGGAATGAACAGGCTGAATAATTTCAATTCTAATCAATATATGCAGGGGCCTAATCAGGATAATTCCAGATTAGATGTTTATCGGGCAAAAGCCAATGGAACACCTTATACTGACCTTGAAAGCGGATATTTTCCCGATGATTTAACTCCTGCATGGTATATGTATTTACTAGACACTTTACCGGGAACTACAGATCAGTACTACACACCGGTTCCTTATGCCGGAACCCTGCAGACGCAAAGAATAAACACAAAAGGTTCAATCAATGAGTTCCTCTTTTCAGGTGCTGCAAATTTTGATGATGTGCTATACCTTGGTGCATCTGTTGGAATGCCCTACATCCGTTATTTCAGGGAATCTTTTTATTCGGAAACAGACGTGGCCGACACCATTCCTGACTTTGAAAGCTGGACAACATCTGAATACCTGGAGACATTTGGCTTTGGAATAAATTTCAAACTGGGAGCAATTGTCAGGCCCGTTGACTGGATACGGATTGGTGTAGCTTTTCATACCCCTACCTGGTATTTTAGCATGCGTGATACCTGGCACATAAACATGAGCAGTGATTTGGAATGGTTTTCCGGAGACACAATAATGCCAGTTCGCACCTATAAATACAAACTAACAACACCGTTACGGGCAATTGGAAGCCTTGGATTTGTTATTAAAAAAATTGGCTTTATTTCCCTTGAATATGAATATACAAATTATGGCTGGGCAAAACTTAATGCAAGAGATTATGGTTTTGGCAATGAAAATGCCAACATTAAAAATTATTACCAATCAACGCACAACTTCCGGGCAGGTACCGAATGGCGTATTTCCAAAATCAGCCTGCGGGCCGGCTATGCTTTATACGGCAGTCCTTATAAAGATGATTTAAATGATGGAATGCGGCAATCTTTCTCAGGCGGAATAGGCTTTAGAATGGACAATTTTTCTGTTGATTTTGCTTACGTTTATTCTGTAAAAAACGAAGATTATTATCTCTATAGTTATGGAGATATTCAGTCGAATGCCGTGAACAATGCTTTTACCGACCAGAACTTTGTATTTACCTTCCGGTATTTTTATTAATCCTGTTTATCAACAACCCTTTTCAATCCTGCTTTTGCTTTGCTGTGGATACTTGTTTCGTATTCAATAAAGTCCATTTTTAAACAGCTGCGATAAAAATATTCAGCTTGTTCAAAATCCCCTTCCGACTCGTAAATTCCTGCCAACTTTAATGCCGCATTTCCAGCAAAATAACGCTGTGAATCTTTCCCGTTTTCTACAGTTTGTAAGTATGTTATTTTAGCTTTTTCAATATCACCAGATTCATCAGCAATGCGGGCTTTACGGTAGTAGCGTTCCAATTTCTGATCCGTTGTTAAAACCGTCAAATCTATTTTATCAAGCACCGAATCAGCTTTTGAGTAATAACCACCATCGAACAGAAGCCTGGCTTTTAACAGTTCAATATTCGGAATGATTTGATTTACCGCATCAAACTCTGCTTGTTTGTCACTGTCCACATCATCGTTACCAAGCAGAAGAATTTGTTTTAAAGTATAAAAATAATCCAAGGTATCTCCATCAAGCAGATGGGTCCAGGCCTTTTTTCGTAAAGCATCTTTCAAGTAATTCTTTCCCGAAAAGTTTTCCAGGAACAGTACGTATTTTTTCCGGGCAGCAATCGATTCCAGTTTGTTCAGAAGACATTCACCATGCAGGTAATCAAGATAATAAAAAGGGAGATAGTCAGTTCGATCTGCAATCAAATCAAATTCATTCAATACTTTTTCATTTTGACCGGTTTTGATTAGAATGTTAATTACCAGGTAGGAGATCAATAAATTATCATGCTTGGCTTCATCAAGTTCCTTCAAAAGTGCAAGCGCCTTTTTCTTGTCGGGATTAATATTTAGCTCAATAAAACCAAGATAAAACAAAGTTTCATCTTTAAGGTAAACATAGGCAGGGTCGGTTTTGCTTTTTTGTAGTACATTGGACAATTCTGTCCTGCCTTGCTCAACATTTCCCTCCATCGAAATAACGTTCAGTACCCATTGGTATTTATCGGGAACCAGGCCAATCATAATATGCAGTATCCCCAGGGAAATATTATTGGGAACAAATTCCGGAAAATCACGACTATTGGCATCAAGCAATCGGTAAGCCCTGTTAATTTCAAAGGCCGCAGTAAAATATTCACCAAACTTTAGTCGTGCCACCGCCCATTGCAGATGGATATTTCCCAGCATGTATTTTTTGTAGGGCGATTCGTCACTAAGTTTGTTGATTTGCTTTATTCTGTCAGATTTATTGTCTTCAAGAAAATGGAAGTCATCTTCATTTTCACCTATAAAAAGCGTGAGAAAATCAATATAGTTTTCAAGATAAACAATATAGGTGTTGTTGGGATTGAATACTTTCTCCGATTGCAATTGGATTCGTGCGTCGTTGAATTTAAGTGAAAGTATATCGTTGTACGCTTGTTTACAGCCATCGGTTAAAACCACTTGTCCCTGAGAAACAAGAACTGAAAATAGCAAAATGAAAACCAGGCTGACTTTTTTCATGAATATGAATTAACCGAGATAAAAGTAAATAAAAAAAAGGAGCATGAAAATCATGCCCCTTTCTAAAATATATTCCTTTACAGCTATTTTTTAAACTTCTCGTGCACCACATCAGCCACATCCTGATCGACAAGAATTCGTCCACAGTAGTCGCAAACAATAATCTTTTTATGCATCCTGATATCCAATTGGTGTTGTGGGGGTATTTTATTAAAACAACCGCCACAAGCATCACGTTCAATTTGTACAACAGCAAGACCGTTGCGTGCATTTTCACGAATTCGTTTGTAGGCAGTCAATAATCGATCTTCGATAAACTTTTCGTTTTCAAGCGATTGTTTGGAAAGTGCATCTTCTTCTTTTTCCGTATCTTTAACAATATCTGTCAGTTCACCTTTTTTTGCTTCCAGATCAATCTTACGTTCTTTCAATTTATCCTTGGCTCCGGCAATTTCAATTTCCAGGTTTCCAATTTTAAACCTGGCATCAGCAATCTTTTTTTCAGAAAGTTCAATCTCAAGATTCTGGTAATCTAACTCTTTGGTAAGCGAGTCATATTCCCTATTGTTTTTCACTTCTGAAATCTGCTCTTTATACTTTACAATCTTTTCCTCACTTTCTTTGATTGAAGTTTGACGACCAGCAATGGTTTCGTTCAAGTTTGCAACTTCTTCCTCAAAATTTGCTGCACGTGTTTCAAGTCCGGCAATTTCATCTTCCAGATCTTGCACTTCAAGAGGAAGCTCACCACGAATAATTTTAATGGTGTTAATTTGTGAATCTATTTGCTGAAGGGTAAATAGTGCTAGAAGTTTTTGTTCAACACTTATCTCATCTACCTTAGGTTGTTTCTTTTTACTCATAATACCTATATTTTCAGTTTGTTACAAGAATGAAACAGGATTAGTATCAATTCTTGAAATTTGGAGTGCAAAATTAGGAAAATTTTCCTTTAAAATATCGTACAATAAATCTTTTGTAAATTGCTCTGTTTCAAAATGTCCGGCATCGGCAATTGTCATCTCTCCCTGATACTCAAAAAAATCGTGATATTTAATGTCACCGGTAATAAAAATATCGGCTTCGGAACGATGTGCATGCTGAATCAAAAAGCTGCCGCTTCCACCACAAATAGCTACCTTTTTCAGCTTTCTCTGAATAAGAGAATTATGCCTGATATAGGGCGTTCCCAGCACTTGTTTCACTTTTTCTAAAAAGACAGTAATATCCATTTCGTTCTTTAATTCACCAATCATACCCGCTCCTATTGTTGGGTTGGAGTTGCTGAGCGGATAAACATCATAAGCCACTTCCTCATAAGGGTGAGCCTTAATCATGGCTTTTATTACAGTTTGCAATTTATAATCAGGCACAACTGTTTCGAGTCTGATTTCTTCTTCCTCATGCAATTTGCCCTGTTCTCCAACAAAAGGATTGCTTCCGGACAGGGCTTTAAAGCTACCGCTTCCAGCTGTATTGAAACTGCAATCGCTATAATTACCAATGTGTCCGGCACCGGCGACAAACATTTCATTCCGCACTTTCTCAAGATGATTGACCGGACAAAACGTGACCAATTTCTTTAAACTAGATTTCCCAGGCTGGAGAATTTGTACTTTATGAAGTTCTAATTTCTCTGCCAATCTTTTATTCACTCCTTGTAAAACATTGTCAAGATTGGTATGGATAGCATAAATAGCAATGTCATTTTTAATGGCTTTTACAATCAGGCGCTCGCTTAAGTTGCTTCCTGTAATTTTCTTGATGCCTTTAAAAATTATGGGGTGATGCGCAATAATTAGTCCACAGTTTTCATCAATCGCCTCCTCAATAACTGCCTCTGTAACATCAAGCGTAATCAGTACTTTATCAATATACTGATTGAATGATCCTATCAGTAAACCCGAGTTGTCGTATGATTCCTGAAGGTTTAAAGGAGCCACTTCTTCAAGTACAGTGATTATTTCTGATATTTTCATAAGTTCTTTTTTTTAACAATAAAGTTAACGCTTATGTAGATTTTTTGTATTTTGGTTCACTTTTTATAAAGTAATAAGCAAGCAAACGAAAATAATGGAAATAGCTTTCCACTCCTCCAAAAAAGCAAAATAAAACAGGATGAATTATTGGCGAATTCTATTGATTCCTTTTTCAGTCCTCTACGGCCTCATAATCAGAGTCAGGCATTTTTTATTTAATATCGGAATTTTAAAATCAACATCATTTCCAATTCCGGTAATTGGGGTAGGAAATTTAAGCTTGGGCGGAACAGGAAAAACACCTTTCGTTGAATACCTTGTCAGGTTGCTGATTGAAGAAAATAACATTGCCACTTTAAGCAGGGGGTATGGCCGCAAAACAAAAGGGTTCAGACTGGCTAATTCCGAGTCCACCTACGAAACCATTGGTGATGAGCCCATGCAGTATTATTATAAATTCGGAAACAAAATTACTGTTGCCGTAGATGAAAATAGAAAAAATGGAATAACACAACTACTTAAAGCAGATAAAAAACCTAATGTTGTTTTGCTTGATGATTCTTTCCAGCACCGCTACGTTAAACCCGGGCTTTCCATTTTACTTACCGATAGCCATAAACTATATAAGGATGACTATCTGTTACCGGCAGGAACGCTTCGCGATACCGTTTCTGCTGCCAAACGTGCCGATATTATTATTGTTACCAAAACCAACAAAATCCTATCACCCTTTACGCGCAAAGATATTGTTGAAAAACTATGTATAAAACCGAATCAACATCTATTTTTCTCCTACATTAGTTATGGCAAATTTTTCCCTTTTCCCGGTGTTAATAAATTTGATGACACACAAAAGCCGGGTTTAATTATTCTTTTTTCCGGAATTGCAAATCCTGCACCACTAATCGAACGTGTCAGAATGCTGTGCAGGGAAATTATTACGATTCAGTTTTCAGATCACCATATGTATAATGAGAAGGATTTATTGAAGATTAAAAATGAGTACGATACTGCTTTCCCTAGAAGAAAAATTATACTCACTACTGAGAAAGATACCATGCGCTTAATAAATTCTCCCTATTTTCGCCTGCTCAAAGACCTGCCACTGTATTACATTCCTATCCGAGTGAAAATACACAAACAGGATAGCTTAACTTTTAGAAATCAAATTACAGATTATGTTAAAAAAGATAGATGAAACAATTGTTTTCATTAAACAGCAAATAAAGAATAAACCTTTTGTTGGAATTATTTTAGGCTCAGGTTTAGGTCAGTTGGCAGATGAGATTGAGATAAGTGTCAGGATTTCTTATTCCGATATTCCAAACTTTCCGGTCTCAACCGTTAAAGGCCATGAAGGTCAATTATTTTTTGGTACACTGAACGGTGTCCAGGTGGTAGCCATGCAAGGACGGTTTCATTTTTATGAAGGTTATTCGATGGATGAAATCACCTTTCCTGTTCGTGTATTAAAGCAATTGGGTATCCAATATCTTTTTGTTTCCAATGCCAGTGGTGGGGTAAATGTAGATTTCGAAGTTGGGGATATTATGCTAATTACCGACCATATTAATTTGATGCCCAACCCATTAATAGGCCCTAATTTCACAGAACATGGCCCCCGCTTTGTCGACTTAAGTGAAGCTTATGACAAACAACTATTAAGCAAAGCCAAAAAGATAGCCCGCCATCACGGAATAAATTTCAAGACCGGGGTTTATGCAGCAGTAACCGGTCCTACTTACGAAACCCTTGCCGAATACAAATACATCCAATCTATTGGTGCTGATGCCGTGGGCATGTCAACCATTCCCGAAGTAATTGTCGCCCGTCACATGCGATTGCCCGTTTTCGCTGTTTCTGTTATTTCCGATTTGGGTGTCGAAGGAAAAATAGTAGAAATCTCGCATGACGAGGTTGTGGATGCCGCTGCACTTGTTGCACCAAAGCTTACACTTATCATTAAAGATCTGGTGACCGAAGTTTAACAGATTGTTAACTTTGCTTTCGAATTTCATCAATCAATTTGAAAAAAACGAAAATATATTTTGCTTCCGATTTTCACCTCGGCATTCCCGATGCTGTAAGTAGTTTGAAAAGGGAAAAATTGCTGGTGAGCTGGCTAGATAAAGTTTCGGTTGATGCAACTGCCATTTTTTTAATGGGCGATGTTTTTGATTTCTGGTTTGAGTATAAGTTTGTCATCCCCAAGGGCTACGTACGATTGTTGGGGAAAATTGCTGAGATTACTGACAACGGAATTCCCGTTCACCTTTTCAGGGGCAACCATGACGTTTGGGCTTTCGATTACCTGAACAAAGAGTTGGGCGTTCAACTTCACCGCAAATCTGTTGTTTATGATTTTGATGGGAAGAAACTATTTCTTGCCCATGGCGATGGTTTGGGCCCTGGCGATACAGGTTATAAATTGTTAAAAAAGGTTTTTGAATTCAAACCCAATCAATTCCTTTTCCGTTGGCTGCATCCCGACCTTGGCACTCGAATGGGGCTTTATTTTTCAAGACAAAGCCGCTTGGCCAATATTGCGAAAGAGGGAAAAATTATTAAACTGACTTCCGCCGAAAACGAAATGCTATATCAGTACGCAAAACGCAAAGCAGAAGAAATACCCGATATTGATTACTTTGTTTTTGGACATCGCCACGTTCCCCTACAGGAAAAGGTCAGTGAAAAAGCAGAGGTTGTCATTCTTGGTGACTGGATAAACCACTTCTCCTACGGTGTTTTTGAAAACGGGAAAATGCGTATTGAGTATTTTAAAAAAGATGCTTAGCAGTTTTGAACGAAAGCAAATAAACTCACCAAGTAACCTGAATTCGATTTAAGGCACCTCATCTATACTTTAGATATTCAATTACTTGCAAGAAGCTTCCTTTGTGGTTCTTAGTGTCTTCCTGTCTTTGTGGCTAAATATTCTGCCACTATTCCGATAG
>QMPA01000016.1 GCA_003650365.1 Bacteroidota bacterium
CCAATTAAATTGCCAAGCAGCGGAATTGCCAACATTACAGGGATTGTTCCCAATCCGAAAATCACCATATAGACAATGCCATAAACAATATCGTTTGTATTGATGGCACCGGCAATGGCAACGTAAACCAAACCGCAAGGGAGGAGGCCATTGAGTAATCCGATGAGAAATAATGAAGGAATGGAACTGATGGTAAAGAGCTTTCGGAATTTACCAATCAGTTTTCCGGCATAGCCGAAGAAGAACTGTTCGAATTTGATTTTCCCTCTGAAAAGCACCGGAAACAAAACTGATAAGATCATGATGACACCAATACCAATAGAAGCCCATTGTTGCAGACCGGCCATTTCTATTCCTTGTCCTAATAAGCCGAATAACGCACCAAGAACACCATAAGTTAGGGTGCGACCAACATTATATGAAATGCCTCCAAAAACACGATGCAACCAGCCTTTGTTGCCGAGGGGTAAGGCAATGGCAATAGGTCCACACATGCCTATGCAATGCAGGCTTCCAACTAATCCGGTGATGAGCGCAACGATATAAAGGTCGTACATATCTTTTAAAACCTAAAATTCAAAATCCAAAACTCAAATAAATTCCAAAAAACAAAAAAGCAAATGACAAATAATTTTCAAACATCAATAAGCAAACGGTCAGATTTTTGCGAAACACTCATTTTTGTCTTTTTGAACGGAGTGAAGAATCTTTATTGTCAGGATTCCAGAGTATTAAGATTCTTCGCTATTGCCCAGAAGGACAGTTTGCTGAGGTTATGTAAGGGTCTTATATTGAACTCGTTTTGATTGTTGAAATTTTGGTCATTGGAATTTATTTGATATTTGTTACTTGCGATTTGTTATTTCTTAAATGAATTAAGCTCTAATTAAAGTAAAAAGATTTTTCCACATAAAAACCCTTCTCTTTTTCAAACCAATGAAACTTTATGAGGTATTTCCCTTTTTTGAAATCGCTTCGCGGGAAATACATTTTGTTATTCTTATTGGTTTTGATTTTGATGGTTTGGTCGAGGCGATTGTCATTGTGCCTGAAAAAAACAATAGTTCCTGTATCAGGATTTATTTCAGGAAAACTCACAACAACATATTCCTTGTTTTGCGCAATCTGAAAACTGTCCTTTAGATGGAGTGCATTATTGCGTTCGTCAATCCGATCCTGGAATTTGATGCCCTTCGGATAGTAATCTCGCTCGACAAGCATAATGCGGTTTTGAGTTGAGAGGTAAACCAACACAAAAATAAATCCCATAAACAGGATAATAAACAAGGTAAGTTTAGTTCCCCAATTCCATTCGATATTCATACTTCATATTTTTTGGCAAATTTACTTTTTATCGAGGTATTTTGGTCCTACAAATGCACTATTGTATTCTTCAATCAATTCGCCATTTGAATAAATCCCAATTACAACCTTTGTGCTCGACGATTTAAGATCGGATTTACCTATTATTAAAAGGAACTGTCCTTTTCCTATTTTTCCTTTTTCAATATTTCCCGGATCAATGATATACTTAATATTTCCTTTGGGAGAGAGTACTTTCAGGTCAATTTTAACAGGCTTCCTGATTTTATTTACCACCTGGATGGTGTAAATATTGCTGATGCTGTCAGCTCCAAATTCCTGAAATAATGTTCCTCTTGCCCTGAGAATCGTTGTTTCAGAGTCCCCTCTCAGAATAAAAAGTCCGGCGACAAAAAAGATGAGTAATGTCAGTACAGCAGAATAGGCAATTGAACGGGCGTTGAAAATAGAATGGTGGCCTGTCTCGATTCCTTCTTCTGAATCGTAACGAATCAATCCTTTTGGTCTTCCGGTGCGGTCCATCACCGCATCGCAGGCATCCATACAAGCTGTACAGTTGATGCATTCTAATTGTGTTCCGTTCTTGATGTCGATTCCGGTAGGACAAACTGCCACACAGGCATTGCAAGCAATACAGTCTCCAAGGTCGCCTTCTTTGGCTTTTGATACAGGTCCGCGTGGTTCGCCCCTTTTATAATCATATCCAACAATGATTGATTTTTTATCAATCAAAACACCTTGTAATCGTCCATAAGGACAGGCAATAACACAAACCTGTTCGCGGAAGAAAGCGAAGATAAAATAGAAAATACCTGAGAAAATTATTAAACCGATAAAACCACCAAGATGGGCTTCTATGCCTTCGCTAAATAAAAGCAGGAGTTGATCCATACTAATAATGTAGGCCAGTAAAGTGCCGGCGGTAACGAAAGCAATTCCGAAAAATATGAGGTGCTTTAGTGACTTTCTCCAAATCTTATTGAAATCCCAGAGGGCTTTGTTTAATCTGCGTTGAGCACCCGCATCTCCTTCGATAGCCCATTCAATTTTACGGAATACGAATTCCATAAAAATAGTTTGTGGACAGACCCAGCCGCAAAACAGCCTACCAAAAATAACTGTGAAAAGTGCAATAAATACAAGTGATGTTATAAATGCCAGCAAAATAAGATGAAGGTCCTGCGGCCAAAAAACAACACCAAAAATGATGAACTTCCTTTCCAGTATGTTGAAAAGCATGTATGGCTCGCCCTGGTATTTAATAAAAGGGGTGATGAAAAGTACGGCAAGCAAAACCAATGCAACTGCCTGACGTTTATTGTAAAACTTGCCTTTTACTTTTTTGGCGTAAACCCAAACCCTGTTTCCGGTGCTGTCAACACTGGTTAATTTATCCCTGTAATAGGAGTCGTGTTTTTTATTATCGGCCATTCTAATTATATTTGTAATTTATCTTGAAAGTTTCTGTTATTAGTGCTTAAGGTTAAGGGGGATATGGGGAATAAGGGTTATAAGGGAAGTCCATCCCAAGTTTTTATTTCCTTATTCCCCCTATTTCCCATTTTACCCAACACATATCGAGCCTAGATGTATATAATAATCTAACTATGTCTATCTGTTCTTAAAGTGCAGAAAGCCGGATTATTCAACCCGGCTTTCCTTAAAAGTATTTTGTTGTATTGGTTTTAATACTCAGTTCCCTCGGGTGCTTTTGGACTTGCCGGAGTTGTTCCTGCCAGTTTAACAAGAATATAACTGACAACTTCCAATCGTTTTTGATTTGAAAGCTGATCTTTATACGGAAGCATGCCTTTTTCAATTACACCATTTGTAGATATATTGTAAAGGTCTTCAACCGTATTTCCATGAATCCAGAAATTATCTGTCATATTCGGGCCAACAAGTCCGCCACCATCAGCAAGGTGACAAGCAGCGCAAATTGATTCGAATGTTGCTTTTCCACTGGCCAGAGACGCATCATCTTCAAGTAATGTAATCTCAACAAACACGCTTGCATCATCAGTACCGGCAGCAGCAGCCTCTAATTGATAGCATTCCATCTCGATTGCAAATTTTCTTTCCTGTACTAAGTCATCGGAATAGAATACAAAAAGTCTGATAGAGTAAACAACTGCAAAAACAATTGTTAGATAGAAGAGCCATTTCCACCATGGTGGAAGGTCGTTGTCCAACTCTTTGATTCCATCATAATCATGATCGGAAATCAAGCGTTCGTTGGTCAATGTGTCATATTCGTATTCTTCGTTGTGAAGGTCTTTATTATCTGTTGCCATCTTTTCCTTTTTTTATATTTTCAGTTTTGAATGCCATTGTTGTCCTGAAGGTCGTTATCCTCATCAAGTGGTAGATTACTCATTTCTTCGATTACTGATTTGGGTGTGGTAAGAACCAGATACCCAACCAATACAAAAAATGTGAAGAAAATAATCAGTGAAATTATGGGGTATATTTCAACGCCATTAATTTGCTCCAGTTGTTGTATAACGATCTTCAAAACTTCAATGTATTATTAATTCCTGTGATTACTTGTCTTTGTATAAATCAGTTCCAAGACGTTGTAAATAAGCAATTATCGCAATAATTTCCTTATTGTCTTCAACATCGATTCCACCCTTGCGCAAACCTTCTGCAATTCCGTGGGCTTGCTTGTTCAGGTCGGCAACAGCTTGGTCAGCATAGCCTTCCGGATAAGGAACTCCCAAATAAGTCATTACATTAATTTTAGAAGGGGTATTGGAAACATCAAGATCCCATTCGGCAAGCCATGGATGCGGTGGCATGATTGATTCAGCATTCAACTGCTGCGGATTAACCATGTGGTTGTAATGCCACGAATCGGGCTTGTAGTTTGGCAGGGTTTTAACACCTTCCCTGGCCAAATCGGGACCTGTACGTTTGGAGCCATATTGGAATGGGAAATCATAAACTGATTCACCGGCCTTGCTGTAATCGCCATAACGGACAACTTCTGAGCGGAAAGGACGAATCATTTGCGAGTGGCATAAATAGCAACCTTCCCGAACGTAAATATCACGACCTTCCAATTCCAGCGGTGTATAGGGTTGAACAGCTGAAATAGTTGGTACGTTTGATTTAACAAGGTACATTGGGATGATTTCAACAGCACCACCAATGATGATCACAATTAAAGCTGCTACAGTAAACTGAAGTGGTCTTCCTTCCAATTTTCTGTGCCATCCTTCTCCTGCTTTAGGAGCATGTTTTGCAGGGGCTGCATCTTCTTCGTAACGTGCAAATTTACCAGAAGTAATTGTTTTCCATACGTTAACTACAAATAATAGAGCACCAATAAAATAAAGTGTACCACCAAATGCGCGCAGATAATACATCGGTAGAATCTGGGTTATTGTTTCCAGAAAGTTAGGATAAGCAAGGTATCCTTGTGCAGTAAATTCTTTCCACATCAATGCCTGTGTAAAGCCGGCAAAGTATAATGGAATGGAGAAAAACAACATGCCTAAAGTAGCAATCCAAAAATGGGTATTTGCTAATTTTACCGACCAAAGTTTGGTTTTGAACAATCGTGGAGCCATCCAGTAAATCATACCGAAGTTCATCATGGCATTCCAGCCCAGTGTCCCAATGTGTACGTGTGCAATTGTCCAGTCGGTAAAGTGACTCAGCGCATTAACAGATTTTAATGACAACATCGGCCCTTCAAAGGTTGACATACCGTAAGCGGTAACACCTACCACAAACATCTTCAGAACGGGATCTTCACGGACTTTATCCCAAGCTCCGCGCAATGTGAGTAGTCCGTTAATCATACCGCCCCAGGAAGGTGCAATTAGCATGATTGAAAAGACAACCCCGAGTGCTTGTGCCCAGTCAGGAAGTGCCGAATAAAGCAAATGGTGAGGGCCTGCCCAGATGTAAAGGAAGATTAAAGCCCAGAAGTGAATAATCGATAGTTTGTAGGAATAAACAGGTCTGTTGGCAGCTTTAGGAATGAAATAATACATCATACCCAAAATTGGGGTGGTGAGGAAAAATGCCACTGCATTATGACCATACCACCATTGAACCAATGCATCCTGAATACCTGAATAAATTGGGTAGCTGTGTAGGAATGAAGTGGGGACTTGAATGTTATTTACGATGTATAAAACGGCAATTGTAACCCAGGTGGCTATGTAAAACCAAATGGCAACATAAATGTGTTTAACTCTTCTTTTGACCAAAGTAATGATCATATTCAGGCCAAAAACAACCCAAACAAGAACAACCAAAATGTCAATAGGCCATATTAATTCGGCATATTCTTTTGATTGGGTTAAGCCAAGCGGATAAGTAACCGCAGCAAGAACAATGATTAATTGCCATCCCCAGAAATGAATATTGCCCATCGCTTTGCTGTACATAGGTGTTTTCAGCAAGCGTGGCATCGAATAATAAATGGCTGCAAAAAAACCATTGCCAACAAAGGCAAAAATAGCAGCATTGGTGTGTAATGGTCTCAAGCGACCAAAAGTGAGCCATGATATCCCTCCACTCATGTTGGGGAATATCAGTTCGAATGCCACAGTTAAGCCTACCAGCATTGCCACTACGCCCCAAAGCACGGTGACAAGCATAAAAAGTTTGGTAAGCTTGTTATCGTAAGTAAACTTTTGTAATTCCATACGCTTAATTATTGGTTTATTGTTTATTAAATTTATCTGTTGTTTCTTTGGTTTGCTCGTCTTTTACTTTCTTGGATTCAGACTGTTCTTTTTTTTTTCGGGTATTTTCTCATCAAATAAAACCCTGACAGATGGTGAGTACATGTCATCGTACTGCCCACTTTTTACCGACCAGATAAATCCGACCAGAAAAGCACCTGCAACAAGAATTCCGATAATGATTAAGAAAATTATAATGGTCATTTTGTAAAAATGATAATTAGAAATAATTCCTCAAAGATATAAAATATATCATACATATGTAAATATGTGTATTTTCAAACCATTCTAAATAAGGGTGTAAAAGTAATATATACAGGTGTTTACGACAACTTTTTTCTTGATAAATATTGGATGGAAAAAGTGGCAAACGCGACAACGCTAACCGAGCTAATGGGCATAAGGATGGCCGCAATAAGCGGGGACAAAGTTCCTTGTACAGCGAAGAATAATCCAATTAAATTGTATAGGAATGAGATGATAAAGCTGATTTTTACCACATTCATTGCCGAATGTGTGAATTTTAGAAAATCGAATAGTCCCGAAAATTTTGACGATTCGATGATGCCTTCGCAGGCCGGGGAAAAACTGTAAATATCATCGGCAATGGTGAGCCCAACATCACTTTCCAATAAAGCTCCGGCATCATTCAATCCATCGCCAATCATCAAAACTTTCTTCCCTTCCTTTTTAAGCTTTTTCACAAATTCCATTTTATCAGAAGGGCTCTGATTAAAAAACAAATTGGCTTCCGAACCGAAGATGGGGGCAAGGTTTTTCTTTTCTGATTCATTGTCGCCTGACAACAAATACAAATCGTATTTATTTTTGAGATTATCAATGATTTCTGCGAGTCCTTCCCGATAGGTATTCTCAATGCTGAAATATCCGGCAACCTTGTTTTCGATAAAAATATATACATTGGTTGAATTGGGGTCGTTATCCACTTTTCCCATGATGAATTTTCGGGAACCCATATTGATGCGTTTTCCGTTAATCAGGGCAGAAGTTCCCATTGCCGGAATCTCCTGAAAGTTCTCCACTTCAAACAAATCTTCACTTTCAATATTTTCTTTAATGGCAACGCTTAAAGGATGACTTGAATTTGCTGCTAACGATTTTATCATCTGCAATTCATCTTCAGAAAGCGTATCACCAATAAACTTTGCTTTCATGCTGCGGTTGAGGGTAATGGTTCCGGTTTTGTCAAAAACAACGGTGTCAATTTTATCCAGATTTTCGATGACCTCCGTATTTTTTATGTAGAAACCTTTTCGTCCAAATGCCCGCATCGTGCTACCGAAAGTAAAGGGAATGGTAAGTGCCAGGGCACAGGGGCAGGCAATGATGAGTACCGATGTAAACGCGAATAAAGCCAGTGACGAATCGTTAAAAAGCCAGTAAATACCCGCAGAGAATGCCACCAAAAGAATGGCTGCGGTAAAATATTCTGATACTTTGTTGACCATGGTATATAGCCCGCTTTCTGTTTCTTTCTTGCCGCTGTCCTGATTCCAAAGTTGGGTCAAATAGCTTTGCTCAACTTCCTTTTCTACCACCATTTCGATGCTGCTACCTACTTGTCGTCCACCGGCAAAAATCAGCTCATCCAGTCTTTTTGGGACAGGAATTGATTCACCCGTAACAAAGGAATAATCAATATTGGCGGTTCCTTTAACAAGTTTGGAATCAGCCGGAATGAGTTCCTGGTTGCGGATGAGAATGTGGTCGTTTTCTTTGAGTCTTGACAGTGGAATGATTTCTTCAGCACCATCAACAATTTTTGTGACGGCCACCGGGAAATACGATTTATAATCCCGTTCAAAAGAAAGTGCCTGGTAGGTTTTTCCCTGGTACCATTTTCCAACAAGCAGGAAAAATACCAATCCGACCAAAGAATCCATATAACCCACTCCCTGGGCGGTCGCAATTTCATAGGTGCTTTGCACAAAAAGGGTGAAAATTCCCAAAGTAATGGGCACATCAATATTGACGATTTTGTGTTTTAATCCTTTGAATGCGGACAGATAATAATCGCTGGCACTGTAAAAAACAACGGGGAGCGTCAGTAAAAAACTCAGCCAGCCAAATACCTTTGTAAAGGTTTCGCCCAATTGTTCGCCCCCGGGCAGGTATTCCGGGAAATTGTAAAGCATCACATTCATGAGGCTAAAACCGGCAATTCCGATTTTGATCAATAAATCGCGATTTGCATCCGTACCTTCTTTTTTATCCAATTGGTCGAGTGTGATTTCCGGGACGTAATGAATAGAAGCCATCAATTCAACCAGTTGCCGCAACGAAATTTGTTCGTCTTTAAAAGTAATGCTTGCTGTTTTCTTGGGGAAGTTTACATTGGAATGGATAATTCCGGGGTTTAATGTATTCAGGTGTTCCAATAGCCAAATGCAGGAAGCACAATGAATTCCGGGAACAAACAGGCTGACTTTGCTAACACCGCCATCCGAGAAATCAAGTAGTTTTTCCCTGATTTCTTCCAGGTCGAGGTAGGCGTATTTATCACCAACATCGGCCTGTTCCACCCTGATGCCTGCCATGGGTTGTATCTCGTAATACTGTTCCATCTCGCTGGCATTCAGAATCTGGTAAACCGTTTTGCAACCGTGGCAGCAAAAGGGTTTGTCATCCCACATCACGGGATGTTTGCCGCAATCTTCCCCACAGTGGATGCATTTTAGGCCCATGTTATTTGTTCGAATTTAATTTGTCGTTATCCCATTTTTTTGGGTTATCATTGATGTAATCTGCAATACGTGCATATTCTGTATCATTTCGGATGATATGTTCCCAATAATTTCGTTGTAATAATTTTTTATCAAATCGTGTCCAATTGAATTGTTTAACACCACGTATGTATCCATTGGTTACCATTGTTTTAAACCAATCCATTGCATCACCGATTGTGGCATTGTATTTTTTGTTGTCCATCCCGTATTGTTGTTGCAAATGTTCGGGTGGTTCATCATTGGGACGCCCACGTTCGTTATTGGGACGCCCACGTAGGGACGTCCCTACGTGGGCGTCCAATACGGTATCGTCCAATACGTTGTTGTCCATAACATCAACATTCAACAACGGTTTGTTTTCAACAATGCAATGAATATGATTTGGCATAACAATCAAATCATGACATTTTTTATCGGGGTATTTATTTTCCAATTCGAAATACCATTGTTCAACCATTTGTCCTGCATCGTTTAAAATCATTTCACCATTAACAACATCGCCAAATAAACACAGACGATTTTGCACACAGATGGTAATATAATACAAGCCCTGACGCGAATAATCATATCCTTTTAAACGGATTGAACGTCTGTTGTGTATTTGTGGGTTGTATTTCATTTTAATGAGATACGTTTTTGTTAGTTGAATTTATTGTGATACGAATAAAATCCTTTTCTAATTAACATCATTAGTAACCACATATTCCTCAAACCTAATCGCCCACATTCCCCTTAATTCGCCTTTTGTAAAATCGATGGCTTTGTCTTCGGGATACAATTGTGCAATTTTTTCTGCCAGGGGAGATGGGATGTCTTCGCCCGGAACGCCGTGGCAATTCAGGCAGACTGCCTCAATTCCTATTGGTCTGTAATAAACGGGATGACCTTGTTCGTCGGTGATGATTTTAGGATACAATGTTTCTCTTTTTAACCACTCCAGGATATAGGTTTTGTAGATTTCACTTTCTGCATCGTTTGTTTCGTTCAACGGATTGCGGTATTTTTTTGCCAGTCTCCGTATTTTTGCATTTTGTGTGCCGGAAATAGAATCGGTAATCTGCATCGCTTCGGTATTGCAGAAACCAATGGCATATTCCATTCCATTTGTTTTAATTGTTTTTTTGAGTGCCGACTGAAAGGCTGCCTGTGCGTGTTTTGCAATGTTGTCACCACGTTGAATCAATACATTTTTGAGGCTGTCTGTTAATTGAATGCTATTTGTTTTCGTGGCCTTGCTTTCACTTTCTTGTTGCGGTTGCTGATTTGAACAGGCGCTAAAAATCAACACGCTTATCAAAACACCAATGATTAGATTAAGTTTCATTTTTTATTCTTTGATTTGTTTCAGACGCAAATTTACGTTTTTCTCAGGCGACAATAACAAAAGCAATTATTTGAATCGCCATACTGATTTTGTTTTTATTTTTGTGGAAATTCCAAACGAAATTTTAAAACCATGTACGGAAAAGTTAAAGACCACCTGATTAAAGAAATCAAAGAAATCCGCGATGCGGGATTGTATAAAGACGAACGCATTATTGTTAGCCCTCAGCAGGCAGAAATCCAGTTGGATTCAGGGCAAAAAGTATTGAACTTTTGTGCCAATAACTATTTGGGATTGTCCAATCATCCCGAACTTGTGAAAGCGGCCAAAGAAGGTTTGGACAGCCACGGATACGGCATGTCTTCGGTACGTTTTATCTGTGGGACGACAGATTTGCACAAAACACTCGAGCGCAAGATTGCCGAGTTTTTTAAAACGGAAGACACCATTCTTTATGCAGCAGCTTTCGATGCCAATGGTGGTGTTTTCGAACCTTTGTTTACTGCTGAAGATGCAATTATTTCTGACAGTTTGAACCATGCTTCCATTATTGATGGGGTAAGACTTTGTAAAGCAAAAAGATACCGTTACGCCAATGCCGATATGGCTGATTTGGAAGAAGTGTTGAAACAGTCACAGGAGCAGCGTTTCCGGATTATAGTTACTGATGGTGTTTTCTCAATGGATGGAAATACAGCTCCGGTTGACAAAATGGTTGAGTTGGCCGAAAAATACGATGCCATGGTAATGGTTGACGAATGTCACTCCGCTGGTGTAGTTGGTAAAACCGGAAGAGGTGTCAGTGAGCATTTTGACATTATGGGTAAACTCGACATCATCACTGGAACTTTGGGTAAAGCTTTTGGAGGTGCGGTTGGTGGTTTTACTACGGGTCGTAAAGAGATTATTGAAATGCTGCGCCAGCGTTCCCGTCCTTATTTGTTTTCCAATTCCTTGCCACCATTGGTTGTGAATGCCGGTATTCGTATGTTCGACATGATGAGTGAAACCAACGAATTACAGGACAAACTCCACGCCAATACCGATTATTTCATGGAGAGAATGTTGGCTGCAGGTTTCGACATCAAACCCACCCAATCGGCTATTTGTGCGGTGATGTTGTATGATGCACGTCTGTCGCAAGATATGGCTGCAAAATTATTGGAAGAAGGTATTTACGTTATTGGATTTTATTTCCCGGTAGTGCCCAAAGACCAGGCCCGCATCCGTGTGCAGCTTTCTGCAGGACATGAACGCGAGCATCTTGACAAAGCCATTGCTGCTTTTACGAAGGTGGGGAAAGAGCTGGGCGTTTTGAAATAGGGATAACTAAGCACCAAATTGCAAAAATCAAATACCAAATAAAGAACCAAAAAACAAGAATCAAACATTTAAACAGATCTGATAATTGATAAATGGTAATTGGGATTTATTTGATTTTTACTGTTTGTAATTTGAAATTTTAGCAAAATGATTTTCGGAATCGGCACAGACATTATCGAAGTAGAACGGATGAAAAAGCATCTGGAAAATAATGATGCTTTGCGGGTGAAATTATACACTGATGCTGAACAAAAGTATTGTAGTAAAGGTAAAGTTACGATGTACCAATGTTACGCTGCCCGCTTTGCAGCAAAGGAAGCTTTTTTTAAAGCCCTTGGAACCGGCTATCGTTATGGCATGGCTTTCCACGAAATTGAAGTGCTTAACGATGAATTGGGAAAACCCTATGTCAATCCGCATGGAAAAGTCAAAGAATATTTGGAAGAGAAGAAAATAAAAAGCATTCACCTGTCAATTTCACATGTGAAAGAAATGGCGAATGCTTTTGTGGTGCTGGAGAAGTAGGAAACCGACCCAACGGGTTTTTTTCAACCCGGCGGGTCTCGATTAGCCCAAATGGACCAACTTTCTAATTCTTGCATCTATCATCTAACAAAGTGGTCAGACGACTAATACAGCGGAACAAAGAAATCGTCCGACCATTAAATTGCTGAACTACAAGTGGTCGGACGACGATTTCGTCACAGAAGATAGTCGTCTGACCACCTTCATTCAACAGTCCAACACTGGTTCAAGTCTTGGTGTAGGCTTTTGTGAAGGCAGACTTGGACTTTTGTCACTTCGTATCCCGTAAGAAATAGCTGGCCGTTCGTTCAATACTTTCCTTTACCGGAACAAACTCCATCCCAATAGCATCAATAATTTTCTGATTGGAATATCGATAATGCTGATTTGCAGTTTCTGCTGTTTCTTTGGTGATGCTTGAGGGCTTGCCAGTAATCAGCGAAATGATTTTAAGAGCCCGCCATCCGATACCACTTAAAAAGGGGCCGGCCTTGTATTTTGGTGCTGGTATATGCATGGCCGCTGCCATCCACTCGAAAAATTGTTTGTAGGCAATATTTTCTGAATTTAGGATGTAACGTTCTCCCTGAAAACCACCTTCCATTAGCAGAATCATGGCTTTGGCTACATCGTTCACATCCACAAAACCGTTTGTCCCACCGGTATAAAATTGGAGCCCTTTCCACATGGTTTGGAAAACTTGCGGACTACCAGAATTCCAGTTGCCAGGCCCTAAAACGATGGACGGGTTTATAATAACGGCATTCAAACCTTCGGCAATTCCACGCCAGACTTCACGCTCAGCTTCATGTTTACTGCTAGAATAAACCGATGACTTTTTGTTACTCCAATGTCGTGTTTCATCAACAATGCCACTGCCGTCAGCTCTGCCCAAAGCACCAATGCTGCTGACATGACATAGTTTGCCAATCTTTTTCTCCAGGGCAGCATTAACAATATTTTTTGTCCCTTCGATATTGGTGCGGACCAGTGTGGTTTTGTCTTTGGGATGAAAAGAAACAATCGCTGCTGTGTGGTACAATTGATCCACACCTTCGAAGGTATCTAGTAACGAATAAATATCAAGAATATCACCTTCGACCCATTCGATTTTATCCAATAATTTTTGGGGATTGTCTGAATAATAATTGAAAGTTTTTTCAATTAAATCCAACTTTGACGATTCACGCTTAAGCGCTTTGACTTGCTTTCCTGAAACCACTAAGTGATAAAGCAAATGAGCGCCAATAAATCCTGTTCCTCCGGTTACTAGTATCATGTTGCAAATGAAAACAAATTTTTTATCTGAACAATAGCTCCACGATTAAAAAGAATGATCCCACTGGTATTTTAGTGGTAAATAAATATTCAATAATCAACACTCAACAAATAATACACAAGTAAAAAGAGAGCTTATACAAGGATTTATACACTATGAGATTAGTGGCTATTAGCCTAAATAAATAAACAATTAGGTTGTTATAACTGCCAGTATCCTTTCCAATTATTCTCAAAATAGTTTTGTGTAAAAGCACTTGAATGTTGAATATTGTATATTGAGTGTTGAATATTTTTAATTTGATCCTTCATGATTATGGTTGACACAAAGTTTAATTTCATACGGGTTTTCCCATACATTTGCTGCATGTTTCCAATTCAATACAACGAACCCTTGTTCAGGCCGCCCAGTGAGGCCCGTTCACTCATTTTGCAACTCACATTGGGATGCTCCTGGAACCGCTGTGCTTTTTGTGAAATGTATGCTGCGAAGAAATTTAAGGTGAGAAGAAGCGAAGATATTGCCCAAGAGATTGAACAATCGCAGCGATTTGACCCAATGATCAGAAAGGTTTTTCTTGCGGATGGTAATGCCTTCGTATTGTCATCTGAAAAATTGATGGATGTGTTGAAAAAACTAAAGGTCAGCTTCCCCAAATTGATGCGTGTTTCAGCCTATGCATTGCCCAAAGACATTTTATTGAAATCAGACGATGAACTCAAAAAGTTACGGGCTAATGGATTGAAATTGTTGTACGTGGGAATCGAAAGTGGTGACGATGAGTTGCTGGGAAGAGTCAACAAAGGCGAGACTTTTTCATCGACAGCCGAAGCACTTATCAAAGCCAGGAATGCAGGTATTAAATTGTCGGTGATGGTGTTGAACGGCTTAGGAGGGAAAAACTTTTCGGAGCAACATGCCATCAATTCAGCGCTGTTGGTTAATAAGATTCAACCCGAGTATCTTTCAACACTCGTATTAAGTTTTCCTTTTGGGGAAGCACATTTCAAAAAGCAGTTCAACGGAGATTTTCAGGCATTATCAACTATTGAATTGATAGCTGAAATGGGCCTTTTTATCCAAGATCTTGATTTGGAAAAAACGATTTTCCGCTCCGATCATGCATCCAATTATCTTATTTTGAAGGGTATATTGAACAAGGATAAAGATGTGTTGTTGGAAAGAGTCAGGAATGTGCTTGATAAGCCAGAACATGCTAGCCTTCGTCCCGAATGGCTCCGTGGCTTGTGAAAATAGCACATTTCGAAATTAAATTTCAGCGCATTTGCACATTAGTTATCTTTGCCCAAAAAATTTGAAAAAGTGAGTGAGATAAAGAATTTTGTTGAAGAATTGCGCTGGCGTGGAATGATCCATGATATGACACCCGGTACCGAAGAACAATTGTTAAAAGAAATGACTTCGGGCTACATTGGATTTGATCCGACGGCATCTTCGTTACATATTGGAAACCTGGTTCCGGTGATGCTGTTGGTACACCTGCAACGCAGCGGACACAAGCCTTTTGTGTTGGTTGGTGGTGCTACCGGCCGTGTTGGCGATCCTTCAGGAAAAACTGAAGAGCGAAAACTGCTTTCTGTTGAGGATATCAATTATAACCTCCTTTCGCAAAAAAACCAATTGATGAAATTCCTCAATTTTGAAACCGGGGAAAACAAAGCAGAAGTTGTCAATAATTTCGATTGGTTTCAGGATTTTTCATTTCTTGATTTCATTCGCGATGTGGGTAAACACATCACGGTGAATTATATGATGTCAAAGGATTCAGTAAAAAAGCGTCTGGACAGTGGCATGTCGTTTACCGAATTTAGTTACCAGTTGGTGCAGGGCTACGACTTTTATTGGCTGCATAAAAACAAAAATTGCAAACTACAGTTGGGTGGTTCCGACCAATGGGGAAATATTGTAACAGGAACAGAACTTATCCGAAGAAAGTATTTCGCTGACGAACAAAAAGAAACAGAAGCTTTTGCACTGACCTGCCCACTCATAACCAAAGCTGATGGCAGTAAATTTGGAAAAAGTGAAGGGGGGAATATTTGGCTCGATGCTGAAAGGACATCCCCTTATAAATTCTATCAATACTGGCTAAACGCTTCTGATGAGGATGCGAAAAAATGGATCAGGTTGTTCACCTTAATGAAAAAAGAAGAAATTGAAGGACTTGAAAAAGAGCATGACGAAGCACCACATTTGCGGGTTTTGCAAAAGGCATTGGCAAAGGATGTAACAATTCGGGTTCATTCATCCGAAGATTACGGTATGGCTGTAGAAGCCTCAGCTATTTTGTTCGGAAAAGGAACGACCGACACTTTACGTAAATTGTCTTCATCTGTTTTACTTTCTGTTTTCGAAGGAGTTCCCCAGTCTGCTATTTCACGCAAGGAATTTGAATCAGGAATAGGATTGTTGGACTTTCTCTCGGAAAAAGTAGGTGCTTTTAAATCCAATGGAGAAGCCCGCCGTATGTTAAAGGACAATGCCGTTTCTATTAATAAGCAAAAGATTAAAGAAGATTATCAAATCGACACAAAAGATTTGCTCAACGACAAATACATCCTTGTTCAAAAAGGGAAGAAGAATTATTTTTTAGTGACGGTGGAATAAATTAGTCGGCAGTTTTAATAACAACCTTCCAGCGTCCATAGGACCTGGAAGTTTGAGTTTGTACTTATCAGACGCTTCCAGGAGCTGCGCACGCTGGAAGGTCTTCTCGAAAGGAAATCCCGTTTCAAGCGTCCACGCTTGAAAGATGCTTTTTTAAATTCTGATAAATTTTAGAGATTGACGGAATCATTATTCTAAACTTCAAGCGTGGACGCTTGAAGCGGGGTACCTCATAGTTTTATGTCTTACATTCTTAGGTCTAAAGGTGTGGACGCTTGAAGCGGGGTGTCTCATAGTCTTATGTCTCACAGTCTCAGGTCTAAAGGTCTCTTTTCAACAAACCATTGTGACTAAATAATTATTTCCCATTTCTTTTGGTGTATTCTCATACCGTATTTTTACACCATCATTAAACAAAACGATGGCTGAAAGAATTTCAGATAAGGAACTTGATGCTTTGGTAAGCATGATTGATGAACCCAATGAAAAGGTGTTCGCAACAATCAGGAAAAAAATTGCTGATTTCGGAAGTGTTGCCATCCCTGTTTTGGAAGATGCCTGGATGAATTCATTTTCAGAAGAACAAAACGAACGACTGGAGGAATTGATTGGAGACATTCGTTTTGATGACCTTTACACGGAGCTCAGTAACTGGAAGCAAAATAATCCTGATGATTTGTTGAAAGCTTTCACGCTGATCGCCCGATTCAGGTATCCTGACTTTGAGGACGAAAAATATTTGGCGCAAGTGGCCAGGTTGAAGCAGGATGCGTGGTTAGAAATGAATGAAGACCTGACCGCCCTGGAAAAAACCAAAGTACTCAACCATATTTTCTACGATGTTTGGGGATTTAAGGGAATTCGTCCTCAGCAGAAAATCACCGTGAATTCTTATTTCCTAAATGAAGTGTTGGATACCAAAAAGGGCAATGCGCTTTCGTTGGGGATTTTATATATCTCGATAGCACAGAGCTTGAATATTCCTGTTTTTGGTGTAGACCTGCCACAGCATTTTGTACTCACTTATTTAGAAGATTCATTCCCTATAAAAGCTGCCGGCAAATACACGAAAGACGAAGTCCTTTTCTATATCAATGCAATGAATAAAGGGGCTGTATTCACAACCAATGAAGTTGAACTATTTATCAAAAAGTTGAAAGTGGAATCAAAAGAGGCGTTTTATCTCCCATGTAGTAACCTGACCATTATCCGTCGCATGATTTCTGAATTGATGATTGCATACAAAAGTGAAAGCAATTCAGATAAAGTGAAGGAGTTGGAAGAGTTAATACTTGCGCTTGATTGACTTCCTCTGCGTTAACTGCTGCAAGCGTCCACGCTTGCAGTTTATAACAATATCAGCTTATTTCTGAAAGGGCCGTTTGTATACAGTTTTCAAGCGTGGACGCTTGAAACGGGGGGGGGGCAAAAATTTCAATTCAACCCCAATTCTCCCCTTGGGGGAGATGTCTGCTTTTGCAGACAGAGGGGTTTAGCCTTCTGCCAAAAACCCATTAACATTCTTTTCAATTCTTTCCAGTACGCCTTTGGTAGGAACACGGTTGAATTGCTCTCCGGTTACTTGCTCATAAAGTTCGATGTAACGTTCCGAAATACTGGTAATTACTTCATCTGTCATATCTGGAACTTCTTGTCCTTCTTGTCCCTGGAAACCATTTTCCATCAGCCATTCGCGAACAAACTCTTTAGAGAGTTGTTTTTGCGGTTCGCCATTGTCAAAGCGTTCCTGGTATTTGTCGGCATAAAAATAGCGGGAAGAATCGGGGGTGTGGATTTCATCGATGAGGTAAATCTGGTCACCAACCTTGCCAAATTCGTATTTGGTGTCAACAAGAATCAGCCCTTTTTCAGCTGCGATTTTTGTGCCTCTTTCAAAAAGTTTGATGGTGTATTCTTCCAGTTTGGCATAATCTTCGGCAGTTACCAATCCTTGTTTGATAATCTCTTCTTTTGAGATGTCTTCATCGTGGCCTTCCGTTGCTTTGGTGGTTGGGGTTACTATTGGCTCGGCAAAACGTTGGTGTTCTTTTAATCCTTCGGCAACTGGAACACCGCAAATTTCACGCGCACCTTTTTTGTAGGTTCTCCACGAACTTCCCGTCAGGTAACCACGAATAATCATTTCAACCGGGAATGGATTGCAATAATGGCCAACCGTCACCATGGGATCGGGACTGGCCGTTTTCCAGTTGGGAACAATGTCGGCAGTGGCATCCAGAAACTTTTCTGCAATCTGATTGAGTACCTGCCCTTTATAGGGAATACCTTTGGGTAATACCACATCGAAGGCCGAGATGCGGTCACTGGCGACCATTACCAACAATTTGTTGTCGATATTGTAAACATCGCGTACCTTTCCGTGGTACACATCTTTTTGTTTTGGAAAATTAAAATCGGTTCTGATAATTGCTTCGTTCATGATGGGGTTATTTATATATAGTTAGTCTTTTATTGTTTTTATTCTTTTCCCTGTATTAAGTGTTTTAACTCTTCTTTACTTGGCAATACTGTCAAGTATTTACTTGCAAATATTTGTTCATTGTCTTTTGGAAGGGTTATTTCAACAAGTGTTTCGCTTTTGTCTTGACAGAGAATTATCCCAATGGTTTTGTTTTCATTTTCTAACTTTACGAACCGGTCGTAATAATTAACGTACATTTGTATTTGTCCGATATCCTGATGTCGTAATTCTCCAATTTTCAGATCAATAAGCACGAATGATTTAAGGATTCTGTTGTAGAAAACTAAGTCAATTCTGAAATGCTTCTCATCTATTGTTATTCGTTTTTGTCGGGCAACGAACGTGAATCCTTTTCCTAGTTCCAATAAAAAGTGCTCAAGTTTATTAATCAGTTTTTGTTCAAGTTGGGATTCCGAGTATTTTGTATTTTCCGGAAGCCCAATAAACTCTAAGATATAGGGGTCTTTCAGCGTGTCCTTTGGTTTTTCTATTACTTGTCCATTTTCGGATAATTTTTTAACACCTTTTTTATCTCTGCTTAACGCTAGTCTTTGATAGAGTGCAGAATCAAATTGCCGTTTTAATTCTCGTAAACTCCAATTGTTTTGGATGGCTTCAATTTCATAAAATTTTCTTTCAACAAGGCTATCAATTCTTATAAGTTTAAGGTAATGAGACCAACTGAGTTGGAAATTATTGCCTTTCAAATTCCGAGACACTGTTTCGGATTTTGAATAAGCTAGATAAAACCTGCGCATATTCTCTAAATTGTCAACTGAAAAACCCTTCCCAATTTCTTTGTTTAGTTTATATGACAAAGATTTTAATACTGATTTTCCATATTCAGCCCTGAATTTACCTTGCTGTTCTTCTTCAATAATTAGTCTGCCAATATCAAAATAAGTGTAAACCATTGTTTTGTTAACACTTCTGACAACTTCTGTGCGGGCATTTGATAGTAAGTGAGCTACTTTTTCAAATAGAATATTTTGTCTGTTTTTAACGATATTCATATACCAGGTTCTCTTTTCAAATAGGTGTACATCTTTTAAAATGTAATCTTTCCCCTACGTTTGATCGTTATACGCATTAATAATCTTCGTTACCAGTTTATGTCTCACAACATCCCTGCCGTCAAGATATACAAAACTGATGCCTTTGATGTCTTTCAGTATTTGTTCGCTTTGCAACAGTCCCGAATGCTTTGGTTTGGGCAGGTCAATTTGTGTGACGTCGCCGGTAACAATGAACTTCGATGATTTCCCCATGCGGGTTAAAAACATTTTTAACTGGCTTTGGGAAGCATTTTGGGCTTCGTCGAGTATAGCGTAGGCATTGCTTAAAGTGCGGCCACGCATAAAAGCGAGAGGTGCAATTTCAATGGTGTCGTCTTCTAAATAGGATAGGAATTTTTGTGTAGGAAGCATATCGCGCAAAGCATCATAAAGTGGTTGCAGATACGGGTCCATTTTCTCTTTCAGGTCGCCGGGTAAAAAACCAAGACTTTCACCAGCTTCAATAGCCGGGCGGGTTAGGATTATTTTTTTTATTTCTTTATTCTTCAATGCACGAACAGCAAGTGCTACGGCAGTATAAGTTTTTCCGGTTCCGGCAGGTCCAATGGCAAAAAGGAGGTCGTTTTTCGCACTCATTTCCACCATCTTTTTTTGGTTGATTGTCAAAGCTTTTATCAACTTGCCATGACGCCCATAAACTAAAACGTCTCCACCCTTGGAACTTAAATGACCGTTTTGCTCATTTTCTCCCATGATTTGCATGACGATATCTTCGTTGATTTTTCCAAAGCGGTCGAAGTGAAGCAGCAATAAATTGAAACGTTTTTCAAAGTCATCAATTTCCTTTTGCTCACCAATGAGTTTGACCATTTCGCCCCGGGCAATAATTTTAAGCTTGGGAAACAATAGTTTTATTTCGTTAAGGAATTTATCACCCGGCCCATAAATCTCCATGGGATTCCCAATTTCTAGTTGTATAATTGATTCGCTCATTAAAAAAAACTGAATGTATGAATGCTTATCCCAATAGCTGTCGGGAGTGTAAATGATCGTGAGTTTTCCAACTTCTGATTTCCAACTCTACTTTCCATAAACTGCTTTTCAAAAATATTAAAAATAAGTCTGTGAATTTGGACAAAAGAATTAATTTTGGTTTTCATCCGAATATTTATTTGGGAAGGCTAATACTTTAATAATCAAACTTCTGATGGCAATCATTACATTAACGAGCGACTGGGGCGATAAAGATTATTATTTGGCTGCTGTAAAAGGAAGTATTTATCGGCAGATTCCAGATGTTCTGATTGTGGACATTACTCATAAAATACAATCTTTCGAAATGGCGCAAGCTGCCTATGTTTTAAAAAATGCCTTTCCAAATTTTCCTGACGGAACGATACACATTATTGGTGTAAATTCAGAAGAATCTATTGACGAGCCGCATACAATTGCTTACTTCCAGAAGCAATATTTCATTGGAACAGATAATGGTGTTTTTTCACTTTTGTTCGAGGGCGAAATACCGGAAAAAATTATTGAACTTGATATTACACAAGAGACAGAAAGCTTCACCTTTTCCAGTCGCGATCGTTTTGCCAAGGCAGCAGTGCATCTGGCCGGTGGTGGAGATTTGGAGGAGTTGGGAAGAATCAAATCAGAGGTTAACAAACGGATTTCATTAAAACCTATCCACGATAAAGACCGTATTCGTGGAGTAATTGTTCACATTGATAATTATCAGAACATAATAACGAATATTTCAAAAGAATTGCTGGAAGGACTTGTTAAAAAACGTTCATTTCAAATTCAGGTCAGAGGAGGTGAAATTAATAAAATCAGTGATGCTTATGGTGATGTTCCGTCCGGAACATTGGTTGCTCTTTTTTCTGCCAATGATTTATTGGAGATAGCCATGAACCAGGGGACTGCTGCTCCTTTGCTTGGAGTTGGTGTGGGCGATGCTGTTATTGTGGAGATTGAGGAAGAGTAGTTGACAGTTGTCAGTTGACAGTTGTCAGTTATCAGTTATCAGTTGTCAGTTATCAGTTGTCAGTTGTCAGTCCTTCAACACATTTGGGTAGATTTTGAGTTCCACTTGTTGATATACGAAATACAACATCCAACCAATACCTGCGCCCAGTAAAGCACCTCCCAATACATCTCCGGGATAATGCACACCGAGATAAACCCTTGAATAGGCAATCACTGTTCCCCAAACCAGAAGGGCAGGAGGGAGCCACTTATAAAATCTTTTCAGCAACAGGCTGATGAAAACCAGTAGCGCAAAACTATTGGTAGCATGTGATGACACAAATCCAAATTGCCCTCCGCAATTTTTTACAGTATGAGTCAATAGTTTTAATTCCTCGTTATGGCAGGGTCTTAGCCGCTGGAAAGTATTTTTAAATGCATGGACAGAAAGCTGATCGGCAGCAAGAATGAGCAGTCCGATAAATCCTAATATTAGAAGGCTTCTCCATCTGAATTGCCGAATAATAAGGTAGAGAAGAAAAATGTATAATGGTAACCAGGATAGTTTAGCACTAACGAAAAGCATGAGCCCGTCAAAAAAGGAGTTATGCCATCCATTGATTGATAGAAACAGATTGGTGTCGAGGGTGTTTAAGTATTCAATCATTAAACTTAGATGTGGAATTATTCATTTTCCAATGCCAGGGCCTGTTTCTTCATTTCCTGATAAGTTAAATTGTAGGGGTCGCGTAATAAAAGTATATTGATGTGCTTAAGTGCTCTTTTTCCATTCCCCTTTTCAAGTGAATTATTGACCTTCTTTAAATAATAATTATCATCGTTGCAGGTATGTCCCGGCATTTCACCTTCGCAAATAAACAACGCATCTTCCCTGTTTGTTTCTGTACCTTCAATAAAAAACTGAATGGGTATTTCGAAACGCGTGTATTTGTCATCTGTACATTTATTCCATTCACCCTGTGTTGCAGTAAAAAAATTAGTAAGCTCTTCATTGGTTCCGTACCCTAGTGCAGTCTTCATTTTAATTTCCCTGGGAACTCCTTCACAGTCAACAACCAGCGAAAGCACTACAATTCCCATGATGCAGTTCATCCTTGCAAAATCAGGATAAGTGACCATGTTATTGAATTTTTTCTCGAGACTATAAAACCCTCCTTTGTACCGGTAATCAAGTTGATTTTTCAAGTTTGCTTTACGGCTGGCGCTAACAGTTTCTACCGACTGGCTAAAAACGGTACTGCTTAAAAGAAATACGAAGGCCGTAAATATTAGGGATTTCCACTTCATGCTAATCTTTTTTTTGAATGTAGCGGCTATTGACTTTATTGTGATCAATCATTAAAAGCAAGCTCTTAATATATGCCGCAAATTTATTTGTCTGTTTTTTGAACAGTTTCGCTTTTTAAAACAAGGGTTTTTCTTATTTCTTCAAGCAATGATTTTGTTCGTTTCAGTGTGTTAATTACCTCCAGTTTGTCTATTGTATCGTTTTCCTTTGTGTTCAGAAGATAGTCTTTTGCACCTTGAATGGTGAGTCCTTTTTCCTTTACAAGGTGATGAACAATCTCAAAGTTATCAATATCTTTCCTGCTAAAGTACCGCGTTCCTTTCTGGCTTTTTTTTGGTTTAAGGAAATCAAATTCCTGTTCCCAATACCTGATGAGCGAGGTGTTTACGTTAAAGAGATTGGCAACTTCCCCGATTTTATAGTATAGTTTTTCAGACATGATTTCTAAAATAAATACTAGTCGAGTGACTGGTTGGGTAGTTTTGACAAGTCCAATAAGGTCTCGTATTCGTCAGGAGTAAGGTCATTAAAGAAATAATAGATAGGGTTTACCGTTCGGTTGTTTTTGCGCACTTCGTAATGCAGATGTGGTGCAGTTGATTTTCCGGTGTTGCCCACCGTGGCTATAATTTGTCCGCGTTTTACTTTATCTCCTCTTTTTACTTTAAAATCTTTTATGTGGGCATAAAAAGTTTTATAACCATATCCATGATCAATTTCAACAGTATTTCCATAACCTCTTTTCGATCTTTTTGTTTTCAATACAATACCCGCTCCTGTAGAATAGATTGGTGTACCTTGTGGTGCGGAAAAATCAACTCCGGCATGGAATTTTTTTATCTTGTAAATAGGGTCAGGACGGTAACCGTAATACGATGAAAGTCGTTTTAGATCTAAATTGCTTACTGGTTGAATAGCAGGAATACTTGCCAGCATTTTCTCTTTATTACGGGCCAATTCAAATACTTCGTCAAACGATTTTGACTGTACATACACCTGGCTGGCAATATTGTCAAGCTTTTTAGCAGTTTGTATCAGGAGTTCAGAATTCGAATAACCTTCCAGTTTAGCATAGCGGTCAATACCACCATAACCGGCCTGTCTGATTGATTTTGGAATGGGGTCGGCTTCAAAGACTACACGGTAAATATTGTCGTCTTTATCGGCAAGCTCATCCATCAGTTTCTGCATCCTGTCCAAGCGATCGTTCGTAATTTGATACTGAAGTTCGTATTGGGCAATCTCTCTTTGCATA
Source organism: Bacteroidota bacterium (assembly GCA_003650365.1). Classification (GTDB taxonomy): domain Bacteria; phylum Bacteroidota; class Bacteroidia; order Bacteroidales; family F082; genus B6-G9. The sequence continues at coordinate 23,886 of QMPA01000016.1, forward strand.
ACACGTTCCTTGGGAGAGCCAAGGAAAGTGTAAACCAAAAAAATTAACACAACAGAAAAGGCCAGTGTACTGGTTACGAAGAGAAAAAAGCGGAAAACCCTTTGTCCAAAACTTCGCCTGTGCTCTTCATAGGCAAGGGTCTTGGTATTAAAAGTATATCTGGTCTTGGCCATAATAAACGAAAATCGAGGTGCAAAAGTAATTAAATCCCTAAATTTGCAGGTTTTAAGCAAATAAAAAATTAGAAATATACCATTAAAATACGGCAAATGAATTCGTTAGAGATACGAAATACCTTCCTTGATTTTTTTAAAAATAAACAGCACGAAATTGTCCCTTCTGCACCTATTGTAGTTAAGGACGACCCAACACTTATGTTCATCAATGCAGGTATGAATCAGTTTAAAGATTTGTTCCTTGGAAATACTCCTGTGCGTTTTCCACGTATTGCCGATACGCAGAAATGTTTGCGTGTTTCTGGTAAACACAACGATTTGGATGAAGTGGGACACGATACTTACCACCATACTATGTTCGAGATGTTGGGGAACTGGTCTTTTGGCGACTATTTTAAAAAAGAAGCCATCGACTGGGCATGGGAACTTTTTACGGAAGTATATCAAATTGACAAAAGCAGTTTATACGCAACTGTTTTTGAGGGTGATAAAGCTGATGGCCTTGAACCTGATATGGAAGCTTATGAGCTTTGGAAGAAACACCTTCCGGAATCACAGATTTTATTTGGGTCGAAAAAGGATAACTTTTGGGAGATGGGCGATACGGGTCCAAGTGGTCCCTGCTCTGAGATTCATGTTGATATTCGTACAGATGAGGAGAAAAAGAAAATTTCCGGACGTGATTTGGTAAACCAGGATCATCCAGAAGTAATTGAACTGTGGAATCTTGTGTTCATTGAGTTTAATCGTCTTTCTAATGGAACGCTTCAACCACTTGCTGATAAACACGTTGATACCGGCATGGGTTTCGAGCGTCTTGCCATGGTACTGCAGGGCGTGCGTTCCAATTACGACACCGATATTTTTGTGCCTATTATTCAGGCCATCGCCAAAATGGCTGGAACTACCTACAATAAGGACTTAGAAAAAGACATTGCCATGCGGGTAATTGCCGATCACTTACGGGCAGTTGCTTTTACCATCGCTGATGGTCAGTTGCCTTCAAATACGGGTGCCGGTTACGTTATCCGACGGATACTTCGTCGGGCAGTGCGATATGGCTTTACTTTCCTGAACTTTGAAGAGCCCTTTTTATACCGCTTATTGCCTGTTCTTATTGAGCAAATGGGGAATGCCTTCCCCGAATTGAAAGCACAGCAGGAGTTAATCGGACAGGTGTTGAAGGAGGAAGAAGTGGCTTTCTTGCGAACACTTTCGCAGGGCATCAAACGATTTGAGCAGCATATTCAAAAGTTGAAAACAACAGATGGAGAAAATATGGTAATCGATGGGCAGTTTGCTTTTGAACTGTTCGATACTTTTGGTTTCCCCATCGACTTAACGCAATTGATGGCACGTGAAGAAGGTTTTGCAGTTGATATGGATGGCTTTAACAAAGGATTGGAAGCGCAGAAAAACCGATCAAGAAAGGCGGCTACTGTTGATGCGGGCGATTGGATCGAAGTTTCTTCTGGAGATGGAGAAACAGCTTTTGTCGGCTATAATCAGTTAGAAGCTGAAGCAAAACTGCTCAAGTACCGGAAAGTGGTTTCGAAGAAAAAAACTGTTTTTGAAGTTGTGCTGGATCAAACACCTTTTTATGCCGAATCAGGTGGACAGCTTGGTGACAAAGGTATCTTAGAAAATCATTTAGAAACATTGCATGTAATTGATACAAAAAAGGAAAATAATCAAATTGTTCATTTTGTAATTGAAGAGCCCAAACATTACCATGAGAATTATACGGCAAAGATTGATGCCTTAAACCGTAAACTAATTACCAATAACCATAGTGCCACACACTTGATGCACGCGGCTTTGAGGAAAGTGCTAGGAACGCATGTTGAACAGAAAGGTTCTATGGTAAGTGCCGAAAGATTTCGTTTCGACTTTTCGCATTTTTCGAAAATGAGCGGTGATGAAATCAGGCAGGTTGAAAAAATGGTGAATGAAAAAGTACGGGAAAATTTGTACTGTGATGTGCAGGAAGATGTGAAAATTGAAGATGCTACTGGAATGGGTGCCATGGCATTGTTTGGTGAAAAGTATGGTGACAGTGTGCGGGTGGTTTCTTTTGATCCCGATTACTCTATAGAATTGTGTGGGGGTACACATGTGAATGCAACAGGGGAAATTGGTTTTTTTAAAATTGTATCAGAAAGTGGAATTGCTGCCGGTGTTCGTAGAATAGAAGCTGTTACTGCTCAAAAGGCTGAAGATTTTGTGGATGATCGATTGGATATATTAGCATCTATTAAAGAGCAATTCAAGAACCAACAGGATGTTTTTCTCGCTGTTAACAGCCTGATCGAAAGCGAGCGTAAATTGCAGAAGGAAGTCGAAATACTGCAAAAAGAAAAAGCCATGCAAGCTTCGGCTGAGCTTTTCAATAATGCAGAAACAATTGGAGATATTCGTTTCATTAAAGCCAAAGTTGAAACAGATGTTGCACAGGCCAAAAACCTGGCACACAAACTGCGCGGAATGTCAGAAGATGTATTTGTCGTTCTTGCATTAACGAGCGGAGACAAGGTGAATCTTGTTGTTGCTTTGTCCGATGATTTGGTTTCCAAAGGAATGGATGCCGGAAAAATTATCAGGGAAATCTCGCGTCCCATCAAGGGCGGCGGTGGTGGTCAGCCACAGTTGGCAACGGCCGGAGGAAAAGATGCATCAGGTATTGAAGAGGCTTTTGAAATGGCTGGAAAATTGGTATTGTGAGGGGTTGGTGAACGAATAAACAGCCTCACTCTACCGGAATACGAATTTCGTAATGTACACCATTTCCAGGACTGGAAACCAACTTCATTTTCCCTTTTAAAAAGTCAATACGCGATTTGATGCCGGAAAGTCCCAGGCTTTTTCCGCTTTGTATTTCGTTTTGCTCAAAACCATCCCCATCGTCTTTGTAATTAATCTGAAGGGTGCTTTCTTCTTTCCTCATGTCGAAGCTAATTTGTTTTGCATGGGCATGTTTAAGACTGTTGTTCAATATTTCCTGTACAATTCTATAAAGGATAATCTCTGTGTTTTCGCTTAGCCTTTCATCTCCCAGTGCAATATTGCAATCAATAGCAATGCTGCCGGTATCTTCTACATTTTCGAAAATATCTTCAAGGGCTTCCTGTAAACCGAATTTTGCCAATACACCTGGCATCATATCATGCGATATTTTGCGAACTTCTCCGCTGGCTTGCTTCAATAGTTTGTTTGCTTTTTTCAATAATTGAGCAGTTTTTTCATCGGCACTGCTTTCTTCAACATTTGAGAAATGAATACTGGCGGTTGACAGCAACACGCCAATACCATCATGCAATTCCTGGGCAACACGTTTGCGTTCGTTTTCCTGTCCGACAATAACCGACTGCGCAGCAAGGAGTTTTTGTTCTTCCTCTAATTGTTGTATCCGTTGTTCGGCAATAATTTTGTTTTTTCGATTCTTTAAACGGATGAAGAATAATATTCCTATCAATAGAATGACAAATCCGACAACAGTAACCAATTGTATTTTTAAATCCCTGTTGTGTATAACCTGCAAAGCATTTTCATTTGACAATTGAAGGATTTCGGCTTCATCTTTTTTCTTCTCGTATTTGTTCTCCATCTCGAAAAGTATTTCCAACTTTTTTTCGTTGATGATGGAGTCGTTGAGTTTCACGCTAAATTTATAGTTATCAAGCGCATTTTTATAATTCCCGTTTTCTTCTTGTATAATAGAAAGGTATTTATAGCCGCCTGAAAGATGCTCTATATCTCCAATTTTTTCTGCACCGTTAATTGTTTTCTTAAAATATTTTTCAGCTTCTTTTAGCTTTCCTTTGTCCAAATAGTAATGTCCAAGCTTGTAATTTGCATGGGTCTCCGTTCGGAGATTCTCTGTTTGTCTTGCAATTTCGATAGCTTTGTTAAGGTATTCGAAACTTAATTCGGGTTCATTTAGTTCGGCATAAATTGCACCTAAGTTAATGTATATAGCTGCCAGTGTTTCAATATTTGGATGTATTTTATTGATTTCAATTGCCTCCAAATAAGCGTTTTTTGCAGCTTCGTTTTGGTCTGTAAAATAATATATGCCTGCAATATTCATTGATGAATTCATCGTCATTCTATGGTTACCGGCTTTCTGACTGGCAATTTTAGATTTCTCGAATAGTTCAAGCGCCTTATCATATTCCTCCAGAAATTGGTGAATAGTTCCAATATTGCTCAGAACGTATGCCTGTCGGATTTCGGCATGCAATAAGCCGTATATTTCTTCGGCACGATAGAAAAAACGCAAAGCTTCATCACGTCGTCCAAGTTGTTTTAAAGTAGCACCCATGCTGTTTAATGCCCTTGCAATACCAATACTGTCTACAATTATTTCATAGTTTTCTATTGCCATTTGACCATAATAAATAGCCGAATCGTTTTCGTTGGTGCGGAGGAAATAAGTGCTCATGCTTAATTCGATCATTGCCTGCGTTTCCGTCAATTTATTTTTTTTACAGATGGATCTGGCAAGTACAAAGTCAGCTTTGGCTAAATCGTAAGCACCGCTGTTTCTTAAAGCGACACCTTTGAGCCTTAATGCATTGGCTTTTTTTTGATTATCGTTTATGCTTGCAGCTATGGCAAAAGCTGAGTCGGAATATTGCAGTGCTGTACTTGGGTTGCTGGTGTTTAGCGCTACTATTAATTGCTTAATAAAATGATCGTATAATATGATTTCGTCTGCCGAATCCTCTTTCACTATTTTCTTTTGACAGGAAAAAGGAATTGTAATTGCGATTAATATGATAAGAAAAGGGAGTGCTGATGTCAGTTGTTTTCGCATCTTTTTCATTTGTTAATGGTATCTTGTTTTATCAGGCTGAGGTTTACTATTGAATC
>QMPA01000017.1 GCA_003650365.1 Bacteroidota bacterium
CTGAGCAGAGGGATAATCAAGAATTTGAAAAAGAAATTAACAGCTTTAGGGAAGCCCAACAAGAAATACATGATTCTGTCCGTATTGAAATTCTTCAAAACAGCGGTGCGCTTGATCGCGAACTGGCCAATCAAAAAATTAAGCCATTTTTCTTTGATCCCAATAAACTACCTGTAGAAGCATGGAAACAACTGGGTCTGACAGACAGGCAAATTAAAAGCATCAAGAACTACGAGGCCAAAGGGGGGAAATTCCGCAGAAAAAAAGACTTGAAAAAAATGTATGCAATTTCGGAAGTTGAATACGAAATACTTGAGCCTTACATCCGAATTATCTCTCATTTCAAAACCAAATCAACCAGGGAAGTTGAAATAGAAAGAAGGAATAATGCCTATTTTTCGCTAATAGAAATCAACAAAGCAGATTCGGCCTTAATTGTTAAGCGACTAAAACTTGCACCCTGGATAGCGGGGAGAATAATCAAATACCGCAATCTGCTAGGCGGCTATTACCAAAAACAGCAGTTGGCCGAGGTTTATGGATTCGACAGCATTGCACTTGCAAGAAGAAGTAATGCAATTCGGGTGAATACAGATTACGTTCAAAAATTAGACCTGAACAAGGCCACTTTCAAACAGTTGGTGCGACACCCCTATATTTCGTATAAGCTAACCCAATACATTGTGAATACCAGAAAAACAAAAGGCCAATATAAATCCATCGATGAGATTCAAGAATCGCCACTGGTTTCTGAAGCACTGTTTTATAAACTTGGGCCCTATTTAGTGATTGGCGAGTAAAACAATTATTTCCCTATTATTGCCACTCATAAAGCCAAAACCAAATGACCAAATCGACAAACATTTTCAATAAATTCCCACGCACTTTTTGGGTTGCCAATACCATCGAATTATTCGAACGCTGGGCTTGGTATGGTTTTTTTATGCTTTTTGCCAACTACCTCACGGGGTCTTCCGACATGGGTGGACTGGAGTTTACCCAAACACAAAAGGGGCTGATTATGGGTATTGGGACGGGCATCTTATATTTTCTTCCTGTAATCACCGGCTCCATTGCCGACAAATATGGTTATAAAAAAGTGCTGCTTTTGGCATTCTTTATTTACATTTCGGCCTTTATTTTGCTGCCCATGTTCGATTCCTTCACCGGGGTTTTTATCATGTATTTATACCTGGCACTCGGGGCTGCCCTTTTTAAACCGGTTATTTCGGCTACCATCGCCAAAACAACTACTGACGAAACTTCATCAATTGGTTTTGGTATTTTTTATATGATGGTCAATTTAGGTGCTTTCCTGGGGCCAATGGTCACCTTACTCTTTAAGAATGCCTCCTATAATATGGTGTTTTATATTTCGGCAGGAATTATTACCATCAATTTAATTTTACTGCTATTTTATAAGGAGCCGGATCGCAAAAAATCGAACGAACCCTTTTTACAAACCCTTGGAGATGTGTTTAAAAATATTGGGCTGGTACTGAAAGATCTCAGGTTTGTAATATTCCTGGTTATTGTTTCCGGCTTTTGGACCATGTACAATCAATTGTTTTTTACGCTCCCTGTTTTTATTGCCCAATGGGTTGACACCTCGGGCATGTATAATTTCTTCATGAAAAACATTCCTTTTATTGCTGAAAACTATGGAAGCCATGGCGAAATGGAAGCCGAATTCATTACCAACTTCGATGCCATGTTCATCATTCTTTTCCAGGTTATTGTTTCAACAATAGTAATGCGATGGAAAGCACTGAGTACGATGATCACAGGTTTTGTTATTGCATCAATCGGTATGGCATTAACACTGATGACACAGAATGAGGTATTTATTATTGTTGCTTTGTTTGTTTTTGCCATTGGAGAAATGACGGCTTCACCAAAAATAACAGAGTACATTGGACGGATTGCACCACGTGATAAAAAAGCACTTTATATGGGCTATTCCTTTCTCCCGCTTTTCCTTGGAAATATTTTTGCAGGATTTATTTCGGGTGGAGTTTACCAACAGCTTTCCGACAAACATGCGTTACTCATGAAAGAAGTCGCATCAAGAGGAATTAACATTTCATCAGATTTAAGTCACAACGAATATTTCAAAGCAGTTGCCGGACAGTTGAATATGTCAGAAACAGAACTCACCAATTATTTATGGGTGACCTACCAACCCGGAAACATCTGGTTGGTGATTATTTCTATTGGACTCTTTTCGGCCTTGATGATGTGGCTGTATAATAAGTTTCTTGTTGTTAAAAATTAGCTGAAAAATTAAAACATTGGTCAATTACAGGAACACTTTTAAATCAGCCCATGTCTGTTTAAGTGGTTCTATGCCGTTTATAGTGGGCAACAATTAATTAAAATCACAATAACCAACAATACAAATCACAAATAAACCACAAAAACCAATTCTTGAAAATCCAAACTAAACAAAAATATTAAGCAATAAGCTTGACCTCAATTTTATAAAATCAATTATTTGTTTAGAAATATATCTTGTTCATAGTGTGTCTTTGTTTTTTGTTATTTGAAGATTGATTATTATTTGTTATTTGACTATTGTGATTTGTTATTTACTAACATCATTACTCACCTAAATCGACATAGAGCCGTTTAAATTAACTTTAACAGAAATTTATATTTATTATAATTCAAAGCAATATCATTTTTACTAAATTTGTTGCGAATAAATTCAATTACTCACCAAATAAAAATTATTATGAAACATTTTACGCGTGTATTTTCTTTGGTAATGGCTTTTACTGTGGTATTTAGTTTTGCTAATGCACAGTCAATCATGACCAAAGCTCAGGCTCTCGGCCTGAAAACAAGTGGTGTAAACGTCACACCCGACAAGGATTTAACGGCTACCAGGGCCATTCTTCTTGAAGAAGGTTTTGATACAGATTGGCTTCCTGCTGACTGGACAGTTATTAATTTCCATGCAGCAAATAACTGGTCACAAACCAACCCTACGGAGCATAATTTTAACGAGGTTGATCCAACAAGTCTCTTCTCGGCTATGGTACCATGGATTGGCGAAGATCAGGACGAATGGCTGATTTCACCAACACTTGATGCAGCAGGCGAAACACCATTAAACTTAAACTGGTATGCCGGTGTTAGTGGTTCATGGCTCGATCCGGGCGCAACCCTTATTTGTCTCATCTCAACTGATGATGGCGCAACATGGACTCCTCTTTGGGATGCCATTGACGAAATCGAACCTGGTGCCGAATGGGCATGGAATTATGTTTCAATTAATCTTGACTCGTACGCTGGCGCCCCTTTCAAATTGGCATGGCAATATGTTGGAAACGATGGCGACCTTGCCGGAATTGACAATGTAGTGGTAAAAACAGGTTTCGATTACATCTTCCAGGATGACATGGAAAGCTATGATGTTGATGCTTTTTTAGCATTATCTGACGAATCAGGTTTCTGGACAACATGGAGTGATGATCCGGGTAGTACTGAAGATGCCAAGATTTCTGATGATCAAGCTTCCAGCCCAACACAATCTGCAATTGTAAACGGTACAAACGACATGGTATTGAAAATGGGTGACAAAACTACCGGTAAATACCAATTTAATGTTAAGTATTTTATTCCAAGTGGTTTTGGTGGTTATATCAACCTCCAGCACTTTGAAGCTCCAGGTATTGAGTGGGCCGTCGAGATTTATTTTGGCGCATCAACAGCCGCCAGCAATGGTTTTATGTATGCCGGAAGCCCCGATTCACTCTTTTTTGATTACACACATGATACATGGATGCAGCTTGAATTTATTGTTGACCTCGACAATGACCACGCTGAATTTTACTTAGATGGCGAGATGATTACTGATTGGCAATTCAGCTTGCAAGCTCAGGGAGATCCTGGAACCTTGCAATTAGGTGGCGTTAATTTATATGCCGGAGCTCCTGGAACTGAAACAGCCGAGTATTATTTTGATGATGTTGAATATATTCTTCTTGTAGAAGGTGCAACTTCAGCAATTATCGATATTGACAACTCACCCATCATTGTTACTTTAGAAACAGGTGAAGAAGATACCAAGCAGTTTACAATGGGCAATACAGGTCAGGCAGATCTTGATTACGAAATGGTAATTACTTATCCTCAGGGAAACAAAGCCATGGATATTGAACCTGCCGGATCACACACAGCAAAAGACATGAATCAGGTATTGATAGCCGATCCTGACTATGTTGGCGCCAATAACCAGTTGGGCGACAGGGATGCTGTACTGCATTATGACGGTGATAACACTTCAGCGATTGGAACTTCTGTTGACTACGATTGGCGTGTTGCTGCCCGTTTTCCATCAGACATGGTAACACCTTATGTTGGCATGGAAATTACCTCTGTAGATGTATTTATTAATGATCCGGGAGATGCTTACAAATTACAGATTTACGGCATGGGTTCATTTAATACACCAGGTCCGGGTGAATTGCTTGTAGAGCAATCATTTGATGCCATTGGTGCATCCTGGAATACCATTACCCTGAACGAACCTTTGAAAATTGATGGTCAGAATATCTGGGTAGGATACTGGTTCAGCTCATTCGGCGGACTGTTTACACCAGGTGTTGATGAAGGACCTGTTGTTGCCGACGGCGACTGGATGGCTTCAGGACCAGGTTGGTCTCACCTCTCTGACAATCCTGATTTGCAGTTTAACTGGAACATTCGTGCCAACCTCACAGGTGAAGCGATTACCACTTGGTTGTCAACTGATCCTGTTACTGGCACACTGGCTAAAGATGAATATATTGATGTTGATGTAATGCTTGATGCTTCAGGTCTTACTGTTGAAGGTTCACCTTACACCGGAAAAATTAATGTTAGAAATAACGATCCTGAAAACGAATTGGTAAAAATTACCGTTCTGCTCAACGTTATGGTTGGTGTTTTGGAAAATGGTGAAAAAGAAATTGTTGTGGTTTATCCAAACCCTGCAACAGATTATCTCCGTATCGGAACCAATGGCGAATTGAAGCACATTCGTATTGTAAATACCATCGGACAAGTTGTATTCGACCAGCAAATGAACCAGGCAAATGCCACAATCGCAACAAGCGAATTGAACAAAGGCGTTTATTTTGTTCAAGTCGATACCGACCATGGTACAACAACACAAAAGATTATTATTGAATAATCTGAATTATTAAACTTTTTAAAAAGCCTCGTTTTGTAACGGGGCTTTTTTTATGACTAATCAGTATTTATGACCCCACCTAAATCCTCCCCCAAGGAGAGGACTTCCGTTGCTCAACAAGCTTGTGGATTATTCCGGATGGGATGGGGTCTTTAAATCAAAACAACCTTATTAAATTGTTTTTCTTCATATTTATTAGTTACTTTTTATACTTTTGACACAATGAGCACCTCAGCAATCAATAGTTCTTTCGACAAATTCAATCATTTGAAATTGGCAGAGATTTATCAAAAAATCAGCAGGCCAATCATTATAACCGACCATTTAAGGACACCTGAGAATATGGGATCGGTTTTGCGTTTGGCCGGAAATATTGGTGCTAAAAAAACAATCTTCATTTCTGATACCGCCCAACAGTTCCGCTTGCGTAGAATCAAAAAAACAGCATCGACAGCCAACGAAAACACCAAATGGGAAATTCTTGATGAAGATCAATTATCAACTTTCATTCCTGCAGATTACCAAATTATAGCTATCGAAACTTCAGAAAAAGCGGAAAGTATTTTTGAATTTAAGTTTCCTGAGAAGACTGCCTTTCTGGTTGGAAATGAACGCTACGGCATTCGTCCCGAAATTTTAACACAAGCCGATCATGTTGTTTACATCCCTGTTCCCGGCGCTGTTTCTTCATTGAATGTTACCCATGCCCTTTCCGTCGCTTTATTTGAATGGTTGCGGCAACAGCACAAGTGAAGCTCACTTCGCAGCAAGTGCCCACGCTTGCAGTTCATGCTAAATTTCTTAGCCCCCCCGCTGCATGCGTCCACGCTTGCAGTTCTCGCAAATCTCTTAAACATAAAGAAAGTTGTCTGGGATTGTTTAAAAAGTTTTTCAAGCGTGGACGCTTGAAACGGAGAGCGTGGAAGCTAATTTTCTTACCTTTACCCTTTCAAATTTTAAAACAAAAATTACGATGGAAAAAGTAAAACAATACATTGAAGAAAACAAAGAAAGGTTCATGGAAGAACTTTTCGGAGCCATTCGCATTCCCTCTATCAGTTCCCTTTCAGATCACAAAGATGATATGGTACGCATGGCAGAATTTTACAAAGAGAGCCTCTTGAAAGCAGGCGTTGACAAAGCTGAAGTAATGGCCACAACCGGAAACCCCGTTGTTTATGCCGAAAAAATAATTGATCCTGACTTACCAACAGTACTGGTTTATGCCCATTACGATGTGATGCCTGTTGACCCGATTGATTTATGGACAAGCCCACCTTTTGAACCGGAAATACGTGACGGAAAAATTTATGCCCGTGGTGCCGACGACGACAAAGGCCAGGGATTTATGCACGTAAAAGCATTTGAAGCCTTGGTGGCCAACAACAAATTGCCACTTAATGTAAAATTCATGATTGAAGGTGAAGAAGAGATTGGCTCAGTAAGCCTGGGTCCATTTTGCGATGCCAACAAAGAAATGCTGCAAGCCGATATTATTTTGGTTTCCGATACCGGGATGATTGCCGAAGACATTCCTTCAATCACAACCGGATTGCGTGGCCTTGCCTACTGGCAAGTTGAAGTAACCGGCCCCAACCGCGACCTACATTCAGGCCTGTTTGGTGGTGGTGTTGCCAACCCGATTAATGTACTTTCAAAGATGATTGCCTCAATGACAGATGAGAACAACCGAATTACCATACCTGGTTTTTATGATGATGTATTGGAGGCTTCGGACGAAGAAAGGGTGATGTTAAACAAGGCTCCTTTTAGTATAGACGAATACAAAGAGGCCATTGATGTAGAAGAACTGGATGGCGAAAAAGGATATACAACCATTGAAAGGACAGGTATCAGACCTTCATTTGATGTTTGTGGAATTTGGGGCGGATATACCGGTGAAGGTGCCAAAACAGTACTTCCATCAAAAGCTTTTGCCAAAATATCGACACGACTTGTTCCCGATCAGAACAATGAAAAAATTGCCCAAATGTTTGTTGACTATTTTACAAGCATTGCACCCAAATCGGTGAAAGTAAAAGTTGAATCCTTGCATGGCGGACAAGCGTATGTTTGCCCGATTGACCTGCCTGCTTACAGAGCTGCCGAAAAGGCATTTGAAAAAATTTACGACAAAACACCAGTCCCTACACGCAGTGGAGGAAGCATCCCTATTATTTCCACTTTTGAAGATAAGCTGGGAATTAAATCTGTATTGATGGGATTTGGTTTGGAATCAGATGCTATTCATTCGCCCAACGAAAATTATCCTGTGAACAATTTCTACAATGGCATTGAAACCATTTGCTGGTTTTACCAGTTTTTTGCTGAAGAGTTGAAGTAGGAAGTTCGTCAGACGATTATACTCCGTAACAAAATCATCGTCCGACCACTTTGGTTACCATTTTATTAGTGGCCGGACGACTGTTTGATTTTGCATCTAGTCGTCTGACCACTTTTTTTCTTTACTATTATTTTCTTGGTCTGCGTTTTTTAGCACCTGTTTTCCCATCGCCGGTGTATGCTGTGCGGTCAGGTTTTCCCAGGCGGGGTTTTCTGCCGTACCATTGTTCATTTTCTTTATTATCGCCGGATTTTCCTGGATAGTCTTTTTTGTCGTTTCTACGGTCAAAGTCTTGCTTGTCATCCTTCTCCCACTTCCTTTCTCCAAAATCCTTCTTTTCCCTATCAAAACCTGGTTTTTCTTTCCTCTCCCATTTCTTCTCTCCGAAATCTTTTTTCTCCCGATCAAAACGCGGTTTCTCTTTCTGCTCCCATTTTCTTTCTCCAAAGTCTTTTTTCTTCCATGCTGGTTTATCAGAATCGTCCCTGTCATCTTTTTTCCAGTCCGGTTTCTTGTCGTCCTTGCGGCGTTTGAAATCTTCTTTGTCTTCGTCCGACATATGTTTGCCCTTTTTACTTCCGGCATACATTTCAAATTTTACGAAACGCGTTTCTATGGGGCCGTTAAACAAATGAATTTTTCTGGAAGGACGTAAACCAACAAATTTCATCGAATCAAAACTGGAACTAATTATCCATGCTTCAAAGCCCTGGAAATTGTTCTTCAGCACATCACCAATACCTTTATACAAATCACGGATTTCTCCTCTTTCTTCTAATCGTTTCCCGTAAGGTGGATTAAAAACAAGGATTCCATTTTCCACTTCCGGATGAATAGCATCAAAATATTTTACTTTGATGTCAATATCTTTGTGAAGACCTGCTTTTCTCAAATTCTTTTTGGCAATGCCGATGGCCTTTTCCGATCGGTCGGATGCAAATATATTACATTCAGGATCTGTCATTTGACTATCGGCTTCCTGCTTGATAGTCCCCCACAATTCTTCATTAAAATCTTCCCACCTCATAAAGGCAAAATTCTCACGGTAATGTCCTGCCGGAATGTTTGAGGCCACCATTGCCGCTTCGATGGCAATTGTTCCCGAACCACACATGGGATCGTAAAAGTCCTTCTCCCCTTTCCATCCCGTGAGCTGAATCATCCCTGCCGCCAACACCTCATTAATAGGTGCTTTATCGACAGCAATGCGGTATCCCCGCTGATGTAAGGACTCACCGGAACTGTCCAATGAAACCGTACAAACATCCTGGTTAATATGCACATCAATAAAAATATCAGCATTCTCTTTGCTTACCCAGGGGCGCTTGCCTGTTTTTTCCCGAAACTGATCGACAATGGCATCCTTGGTTCTCAAGCTTACAAATTGGGAATGGTCGAGATTTGAAAAAAACAAATTGGCGTCAACGCTAAAGGTTTGGGTGACATTAAAAACTTTGCTCCAGTCAATCTTCATCACCTTTTCGTAAAGCTGTTTGTCGTCCTTTACTTCAAAAATACCAATGGGTTTTAAAATTCGTAAAGCAGTCCGAAGGAGGTAATTGGCCTTGTAAAGTAGGGCTTCATCGCCCCTAAACTGCACGCCACGTTTAATGATTTTAATATCCAGTGCACCGATTGCTTTCAGTTCGTCAGCCAGTACTTCTTCGAGTCCGGCAAAGGTTTTGGCGGTGAAATCCATCCCTTGTTTGTATTCAGTTAGATCTTCCATTGGCCGGCAAAATTAACTATTTTCGCCTTGCAGAATAGCAACTAATCAAACACATAACAACATGACCATTGAAGAAGCACAACAAAAGGTTGATAACTGGATCAATACTACGGGAGTCAGGTATTTTAATGAGCTGACCAATATGGCGATCCTGACAGAGGAAGTGGGCGAAATGGCACGGATTATTGCTCGTAAATACGGGGAACAATCTTTTAAAGAGTCTGATAAAGATTACGATCTGGCAGATGAAATGGCGGATGTTTTATTCGTCCTGATTTGTATGGCGAACCAGACGGGAATTGACCTGACAGTATCCCTTGAGAAAAACCTGGTAAAGAAAGAAATACGAGACAAGGACAGGCATAAGAATAATGAGAAACTGAAAAAATAAAACCATCAACTGAAAACGAACAAATAAATAACAAAGCACAAACAGCAAATTACAAATAAATAACAATGATTCAAATCACAATGTTCTAAACAGTTTTGTTATTTGAAAATTGATTTTTGGAAATTATTTGTTATTTATTTTGTTGTTATTTATAGTTTAAACTCCTCTTTCCTCACCCTCAGCAAAGTTCTGAACATGGGCTCCTCGATTAAGTTTTCCCGTATTCGGATTTCAATGGCTTTTTGAATCATTTCCTTGGAAGGAGTCGATTCAACCGAACGCAAACAGTTGTGATGTTTCGACGTAAATTCTTTTACACGTGCTGTTAACTTTTCTTGTCCAAGAATGTCTGAAACATAAAATCGTGGAGTAAGCAAGCTTTCGTCTTTTTTAACAAGCCCTTCCTGGATAGCCGTTTCGGCCAAAGCTGTTTTGGGATAAATACGCAGTCCTTCGGTAAGATAAACCAGGTCGCGTTCATCGATAAAACGATGAATAAAGTCAAAAGTTTCGTCCAATGTTTCATCCGTTTCACCAGGTCCACCCAATACAAAAAACCACATGGTCGGCATTTCTGCTTCTTTCAAAATACGAACAACTTTCTCCAGTTTTTTTCGGGTAAATCCTTTCCGTAAACTCTTCAACATTTTATCAGATGCAGAATCAGGTGTACAATCAATCTGTGAAAATCCTGCTTTTCGCATTAAAGTAATCAAATTGGGCGTAACGCCCGAAGGGTTCACTCCCATTGTTCTCAGGCGTAAAGAAAGTCCACGATTAATAATTTCCCGGCAAATATTTTCAGCATGTTGTGGAGGATGGTTAAAAGTGGAATCGACAAATTCGAATACCACATCGGGCATGCGTTCGATCACACTTTCTATTTCGTCTACCACATCTTTTGCTGTTCGTAATTGATAGCTTTTCCCTTCTAAAACCGGATACGAACAGTAAATGCATTTCAAAGCACATCCGCGCTTGGTTTGTATGGGGTAAGCGCTACGTGAAAAATAAGGGTCGTAATTCAAATGGGTGTCGATGCGGGGATAAGGTACCGTGAGTTTTGATTGTTTTTCCGGAAAGCTTAAAGCTGTATTACCGCTAATCTGCTTGTTATGATTTTGCTGCAATACTCCAGGAATTCCATTCATTGAGCTACCATTCTCAATTGCATTTATTAGTAATACAAAAGTTTCTTCCCCCGGCCCTACAATACCGAAATCAAATTGCCAACGTTTAAGTAATTCATTTGGGAATAAACTATAACCGGCACCACCAAGCACCGTAATCGCTTTCTGATATTTTTTTATCGGAGCTATACACAATCGTTCAACTTCATCAATATAATAGGTTGAATCTTCCATCACCATATCATCAATATTCCGAATAGAAACACCAATCACATCAGGTTGAAAATCATGCAAGATACTCGTTAATGAATTGTGGTCAATTTGGTTTTCATGATTATTCACATCCCACAGGCCATCAAACAGTTTTACCTGATAACCTGCCTTTTCTGTAGCAGTGGCCACCATGCACAGCCCCAATGGTGACACCGGATAAGGCGAAGCTTCGGTATTGGAATTAACCAGAAGAACTTTCTTCATTCTAATAATCCTTCATCATTTTTAAATCGGCGATAAATGTAAAGGATATTTTGTAATGACTGATGACGCAATCGAATGCGATAACAAATAAAAAAGCCGCTGATTTCTCAGCGGCTTTTTGGAGTCTTAGCAAACAATTGCAGTTTACATTTTTCTGCGCAAGAAAATAACAGTAAATATGGCAATCAGCGCTACAACCATCAATATTGGCCAGTTACCTAATGGAACAGGCTCTGGTGCAATGTATAAGAGGTAATCTTCAGTTTCTCCCAAATCGAATTGACCATGTCCATCCCAGTCTTCTGGAAGGGGGCCATATGTATCATCTGTTAAAACAAAACGTGCCCATACATAACCATCCTTTGGTCCTATTTGTACTGGTGGCAAAGGGGGTATAATTGCACTCAATGGCCCACTATAAGGTCCGGCAATGGGATGGTTCAATACAACGAGTTCGGGCACCATCTGCCCACCACATGTAGTAGCCGGATCATTGGCCCAAACACCATCCTGATTCCAGTCGATAAGTAAGTGGAAATAGCCGGTTGTTGTCCCCTGTGCTTCAATCCAGGCATCAATTTGCTGTCCCCAATTGGCTATATCACAAACTTTTCCCAAGGGTACAGTTAAAGTTCCACAAGGTGCGTAAGTTTCACTTCCCACAGCACCTGTAATGGTAAACGCTCCGGGCATCATAAGCCCTTCATCTATTATCCCTGCCGGGTTGGGCGGGTATGGAAATGTACCTCCACATTCATCCTCATTGTATTTATCAGGATTAAAATAGGGACACCAACCAGCATTGCCATCTTCTTCACAGTCGACCCATCCTCCAAAAAACAATGGATTGGGGCAAGGGTGGCTGATGTAATCATTATAATCAGTAGGAATTGCCCGAATGCAGGTAGGAAAATCGCCAATGGTTCCATCGATATATGCCAGGCTTTGATCAGGTGCATCGCCAAACTCATAGTTTAAATCAGCCGGGTCAGGAGGCACACATTCATGAATAATAATACCGCCAGGTTCAGCGGGATTCCACCATGGGCTTATCCATGGAAACAGTGGGGAATCAGGCGGTGGTAGTGGCTGTTCCATAGGGATAATAAAATTTTGTCCCCATACATCCACCGAAATCCAGTCGGGGTTGAAATCGGGTATCTCCCACCAAAATTCTATCCATTGCATTTCGCCACTCGCAGGAAGAGGAAAGAGATTAACCGGTGAACGGCCCACAAATTCAAGTTCCTGTTCCGGAGGACTAAAAGGTGGCAGTGGTGGTGCGGGTGGTTGTGGCGGTGGCCAAGCCCAGTCTGGTGTATCCCAATTGACAACAACTTGAATTTCACCATCAAAACCAGGATCCCAAACATGAGCCCAAAAACCGATGACAACATGCTTTGAATTCATGGGTAGGAAATCGCCATTCCAAAACCAGATATTGAACCATGGATCAGCAGCGTCGTAAAAATACCAACGTCCATCTTCTCCCGGATTATTAATAATCCCACCATTCATCCCGGGTACGGTATCAAACGTTTCGTCCATAGCTATCCAAAATCGGTCAACCATGGGCGTATCAAAATTCCAGGAAGGAACAGGCTGGGAATAGAGAATCCCTACAAGAAAAATACATGTAAGGGTGAGAAGGAATTTAAACTTTTTCATAACAATAGCTTTAGTAAATAAATAAGTGAACATCAAAGATCAGCCTGCCATAGTTTGCAAGCATTCCTAAATGCGTTAAAAAGGCTTATTAATATTTTTTAAGAATGTTACGTAACCAGACAGCCCGACAAATATACTACATTTAGAAGCGAAAAGCAAATAATAGTTGTTCAAATAACTGGAATCAAAAACCTTACAAGCCTTAAACCTAAATAAATACTGAATATAGGACTGCTTTTATGAACATGAATAAAAGGGTTTACTTTTGTATAACGAATTATTATCCATGCTAAAAAACCTCCTTTTTCTTTTTACCGTACTTTTTACTTTGTCAATTCAGGCGCAAAATTTCGTTGTTGAAGGGATGGTGACACCGGGTAAGGCGAAGCTTCAGTATTGGAATTAACCAGAAGAACTTTCTTCATTCTAATAATCCTTCATCATTTTTAAATCGGCGATAAATGTAAAGGATATTTTGTAATGAAACCATCTTGCAAAAAGCTAAACAAAAGGCTTTATTTTTGTCTGACGAAAAATAGCCCATGTTAAAATATCGTCTCCTTTTTTTTGCAGTATTCGTTGCCTTGGCTTCCCAGGCGCAAATTGTTGTTGTAAAGGGAGTTGTAAAAGATAAAAAAAGCAAATCCCCTCTTGCCTTTGTCAATATCACTACTAGAGACGGAAGCCGCGGGGCAACTACTGATATTGATGGTAAGTTCAAGATCAGAATAAATGAGAACAACTGCTGCCTGAAACTTACTTATGTGGGCTATGAAACAAGGGAGTATTCCATCAAGTCGTCTAAAGAATTCCAAGAAATATTTTTGAAGGAAAAAACTTTTGAGTTAAATGAAGTCGAGATTTTTCCCGGAGTCAATCCTGCCCATCGTATTATCCACAATGTGATCAAAAACCGGGATTTGAATAATCCTGAGAAAATCAAATCGTTCACTTATACTTCTTACGATAAAATGATTGTTACCATCGATGCCGATTCGCTGCTCTTGCAGGATACCAGTTTGTTGGATAGCAGCGAGAAGAAGATGAGGAAGTTTCTCGAAAAGCAGGATATTTTCATCATGGAAACGGTTACTGAACGCAAATACATTGCCCCCGACCTGAACCAGGAAACGGTGCTGGCAACCCGTGTTTCAGGACTGAAAGATCCTGTAATGGCATTCATGATTTCACAACTGCAATCGACTTCTTTTTACAACGAACTCATCAGTATTGCCGGTAAACATTATATCAACCCCATCAGTAAAGGAAGCACAAATAAGTACTTTTTTCTAATTGAAGATACCACCTACACCGAAACAAACGATACCGTATTTATTATTTCTTACCGGCCGATGCGCAACACGAAATTTGACGGAATGAAGGGCTTTCTTTCCATCAATTCAAACCGCTGGGCCATTCAGAATGTAAAAGCCGAACCGCCACAGGATTCGATGGGGATTGTAATCAAGATTCAGCAAGCTTACGAATTCATGCAGGATCAGTGGTTTCCGGTGCAATTGAATACTGATGTTATTTTTACCCAAATGCAAGCTTCAGCAGGAAAGGAAAGTTATCAACTGCTGGGAAAGGGACGTTCATACATCCGCGATATAAATTTAACAGCCAATTTAAAGAAACGGGAATTTGGTTATCACGAAGTGGAAATTGAATCGGATGCTACCAAAAAGAAGGGGGAGTTTTGGAAAGAATACCGCGTAGACAGCCTCACCGCACGAGAAAAGGAAACTTACCGGATTATGGATTCTATCGGTAAAGCCAATAATTTCGACAAAATGGCTTCAACATTCCAGACGCTGCTCATCGGAAAAATACCATTCTGGATTTTCAACATCAATCTGGGGCAGGTTATCCACTACAATGCCTATGAAGGCTTATACCTTGGTCTCGGTTTACAAACCAACGACCGCTTCTCGAAACGCTTGACTTTGGGCGGCTTTTGGGGATATGGTTTTAAAGACAAAAAGGATAAATACGGGGCCGACCTAAGTATTAAAGTGCATAAAAGGTCAGAATCTGTTATTCGTTTGGAAGGCTATAATAAAGTGACGACAAGCGGTGGAGTTGCCTTTTTTGATGACCGGTTTCAGGCCTGGAAAGCACAGAACTTCTATAAGTTTTTCACCCGAAGGATGAACCCGACAATTGGAGGAGAAATTGCTTATTCATTCAGGTTAAAGCCTATGCGCGATTTTAAATGGAATTTGGGCTTTCGGATTCAAAACAAAGAAGCTTATGAAAACTATTATTTCGGGACTGCAAATGATAACATCATCCACGCTAAAACGGAATTTAATTTTACGGAAATCCTATTCGGTTTTCGCTTTGCTTATCGCGAAAGAATTCTTGAAACAACAAAAGGGCAAGTATCATTGGGATCAAAATATCCGGTTGTTTACTTGAATTACACACGTGGCATAACAGGTGTTCTTAATGGTGAATTTGCTTTTGACCGTTTCGACCTAAAAGTTGAAGGAAGTAAATACATCAAATATGTTGGAGACTTTTCTTTTCGGCTAATGGCAGGAATTATCTTGGGCGAATTACCAGCCTGCAATCTTTACGATGGCAACGGAACTTATCGTGAATTTGCGCTTTATGCACCCTTCAGTTTTGGCACTATGCGCACCAACGAATTCCTTTCGGACAGATACGTTTCCCTATTCCTAAGCCACAATTTTGGGAAGTTGTTGTTTAAAGAAGGTAAACTTTTTAACCCACAATTGATGTTGGTGACAAATATTGCATTCGGCTCTTTAAGCTATCCCGAAAACCACCACAACTATAATTTCAATACCCTCGAAAAAGGTTATTACGAATCGGGCTTTCTCATCAGAAAAATGCTTGACTTTAGCGTTTACGACATTGGCATTGGGGTTATGTACCGATACGGCCCTTATGGCTTCGATAATGTGTCGAAAAACTTTGCCTATAAAATCAGTTTGTTTTACGGATTTTGAAAGAAGAACAATTTGTCATAAATTTACACTTTATTGGTAAAACCAAATTGCAATACTAAATAAGGTATCCCCGGTGATTATTTAATCCTGAAACCTGGCTCCTGTCAATCTGATACTAATTAAAAAACAATGAAAGAAAACATCATACAATATCTGAAACCAATTACCGGAATTGCCATTATAGGGTTCATGCTTTGGTATTTCTCTGATATAGTAGCCTATGTATTGGTTGCTTTGTTTCTAGCGATGATGGGTGCTCCATTATTAAAGTTGCTGAATAAGATTAAAATCAGGAAAAGATCGTTACCGAAAGCCCTGAATGCAGCCATTACGCTGATTGCAATGCTGTTGGTGTTTTTCGCATTTATTCTCATTTTCGTACCATTAATCATTCAGCAGGCCAATGTTATCACGTCAATTGATGTGAATGCGCTGTTGTATCATTACCGCGAACCCATTCAGAACCTGAAAGAATTTCTGGTTCAATACAATGTAATACATTCTGAAGAAACTGTTATCCAAAATATTGAAAACCAGGTACGTGAGCTAATTGATCTTTCCAGGTTTACTAATTTTTTCGGGAATATTTTGTCTGCAACCGGCTCTGTTTTTATGGGGGTCTTCATCATTCTCTTCTTAACATTCTACTCTTTACTCGATGACAGCCTCTGGAAAAATCTAATCCTAATGCTTACTCCTGAAGATCAGGTTGACAATATGAAAGACGTTTTGCACGATTCAAAAATATTACTCATCCGATATTTTCAGGGCATATTATTAGAAGTATTGATTATGATGACCCTTGAATCGACAGGGCTTTTAATCTTTAAAATTCCAAATGCACTTTTAATCGGATTCTTTGGTGGCCTGATGAATATCATTCCTTACATAGGCCCAATTATTGGTGCCACACTCGGAATTGTATTGGTTATATTGTCAGAACTCAGCCTTGGAAATTACGACCAGGTAATGACAAGTGTAATTATTGTTGTTACTATTTTTGGCGGGGCCAATTTAATCGATAACATGATTTTGCAGCCGCAGATTTATTCCAAAAGCGTGAAAGCACATCCTGTGGAAGTATTTTTGGCCATTATTTTGGGAGGAAAAATTGCAGGTATCGCCGGGATGATTCTCGCCATTCCAACCTATACCGTCATCAAAGTAATTGCCCGCCAATTTATGCAGCGCATGAAACTGGTGAAATTTTTGACGAGTAAAATGTAAAACCTGGATTGACTATTTTTCTTAGTTTTACCGCAGCAGTTTGCAAAACATTAACAATAAGAGAGAAAAATATGAAATCGTTTACCATCAAAGAAATCAACGATATAATAAAAGGTGAATTGGTAGGAGATACCACCCAACAAATAAGCGGGCCGGAAGAATTGGAGAGAGCAACTAATAATCACATTACATTTATTGGCAATAAAAAATATGTGCGTTTATGGAAAACTTCCCAAGCATGTGCAGCTATTGTTGATGAGAAATTGGAAATCGAAGCTGACGAGAAACGTGCATTGATCAGGGTGAAAAATCCAGATTTAGCCATGGCCAAATTAATGGAAGTATTCGATCCGGGTCCTCCACAATTTGATATTAACATCCATCCCACTGCTGTTGTTCACGAAACAGCTACTGTTGGTAAGAAATGTAAAATTGGCGCAAACTGCTATATAGGCAGAGATGTTGTTTTAGGTGATGCAGTTGTTTTATATCCCAATGTTACGATTCTTGATGAAACAAAAATTGGTAATGGCACTGTTATTTGGCCGGGTACAGTTATTCGTGAGCGTTGCGAAATTGGGCACTTTTGCATTTTTCATATCAATGTAAGTATTGGTGCAGACGGCTTTGGATATCGCCCAAGTGAAGATGGCAGGGGCTTGGTTAAAATCCCGCAAATTGGAAATGTAATTATCGGTAATGGTGTTGAAATTGGTGCCAACTCATGTGTTGACCGTGGTAAATTTAGCTCAACAATAATTGGGGATGGTTGTAAAATTGACAACTTGGTCCAGATTGCGCACAATTGTGTCATGGGACGTTCTTGTATTATGGCTGGCCACAGTGGATTAGCTGGCTCAGTAACTCTGGGCGATGGCGTTATAATTGGTGGCAGCGCATCCATTAGCGATCATGTAACCATCCACTCGGGGGCTGTGGTAGGAGGGGGCTCAGGTGTAATGAATGATGTCCCAGCCGGAAAAACTGTTTTGGGCTATCCTGCCAGCGATTCGAGAGAAGTGCTCAAACAATGGGTAGCCATTCGTAAACTTACCAGAAATTGATTTTAGCCTCAACTCAAAACAACCTTCTTTATAGCAATGACAAGCAGAATGTAACTTTCTCCCCTAAATATTAGTATATAGAGCAATATTTTTGTATATTTGGCATTAATTAGATTAATTAATGTTCAACCCTAAAATTTAATGCTATGAGTGATAACAGTTCAAGTTCAGGATTCGCCTTTATTGCAGGCCTTGTTGTTGGTGCCGCAGTAGGAGCCATTAGTGGATTATTATTCGCCCCCGAAACGGGTGAAGAAACACGTAAAAAACTCGCCGTAAAGTCAAAAGAATTTACCGATGACTTTAACGACAAGTTTGAAGATTTTAAAGATACCGTTACTGACGTACTGGAAGATGTGAAAAAGACCGGTGCCACAGTTTTAGAGGATGTTAAGAAAACCAGTACAGAAGTATTGGAAGATGTAAAAAAGACCGGCGCTGATTTACTGGATGATGTGAAGAAAGCAAAAACCGGGGCAAAAGAAGCCTAAGTATTTCCTGTTATGGAAAATATTAATTTCGGAGAACCTTTAAAGGAAGTGCTCAATAATTTGAAAATTTATATTGACCGTCAGGTTCAGTATAATAAACTTTTATTGGGTAAAAAACTGGGCGAAGCCGCTTATTATGGCACATTGCTTATTGTTTTTGGCTTTCTTGCCGCTATCATTTTAATCTTCCTTTCGTTTGGTTTTGTTTGGTGGTTTTCGGAAAGTGGTTACGGAGCAACACATACGGGATTTTTAATCATTTCTTTGTTTTATGCTTTGGTTGGCTTTATTATCTATCTCGCCAGAAAGCAGATTCTTGGTAATCCCATCCGCAAGCTTTTGGGCGAGATTCTTTATGAAGAGGACGAAGAAGATGATAACCAGAGTTCCCATTTCAGCAGTATGGAATTGCTGAATCATAGAATTCACAGATCGAAAGAAAAGATTGAAAGACAGGAAGAAGTCCTGAAAGAGCAGTTTTCCGGCCTGGGAGAAGCTTATACTTTTACGAGTATTTCGCAACGGCTGATTAAAAATGCATACCAATCGGTAATGACAACGAGCAATGTGGCACGTTTTACATATACACTGGTTAAGTACTTAAAAGGTGGCAAAAAGAAAAAGAGCAAAAAGGAACCTCCTCAGGTAGAGGATGGAAATTCTTAGAATTTTTAATAAAAAACCCGCCCATTGAATTTAACAGGCGGGTTTTTTATTGATGTATTGTTTTATAAACATTAAACTGTCAAAATATCTTTGTCCTTCAGTTCAAGTAATTCATCAATTTTAGCGATGTATTTATCCGTCAGTTTTTGAATTTCATCCGATAAATGCCTGGCATCATCTTCTGGTAAACCATCCTTTTCCATCGCCTTTGCTTCGTCGTTGGCATGGCGTCTTGAATTTCTTACACCAATTTTAGTGTCTTCAGCCACAACTTTGGCCTGTTTTACCAAATCCAACCTTCTTTCTTCGGTTAATGGCGGGACATTTATTCGCAATATTTCCCCTTCATTTTGTGGATTGAATCCCAGGTTGGCATTCAAAATGGCCTTTTCAATATCGTAGATAGTCGTTTTATCAAAAGGCTGAACGATTATTTGACGGGCATCGGGGGTATTAATATTGGCCGTTTGTTCGATAGGTGTTTGTGCACCGTAGTAATCAACCCGAACACCACGCAACATAGCCGGGCTTGCTTTTCCAGCCCTGATTTTTTGAAACTCTTTTTTCAAATGCTCGAGGGCACTGTTCATATTCTCTTCGGCTTCGTCAAAGCACAATTGGGCATCATCATTCATGGCTACACATCTTAAAAGGATTGTACAAATTTAGTATTATTCAGAAACCAAGGTTCCAATCGCCTCACCATTTACCACTTTTAAAAGGTTGCCTTTGGTATTCATGTCAAAAACAAGAATGGGTAGCTTATTTTCTTTACACAATGTGAAGGCTGTCATGTCCATTATTTTCAGTTGTTTTTGATAAGCTTCATCAAAACTGAGTTGGTCGTATTTGATTGCATTGGGGTCTTTTTCCGGGTCTGCTGTATAAACACCGTCCACACGGGTGCCTTTTAGTAATACATCTGCACCTATTTCAACGGCACGCAAAGCGGATGCTGTGTCGGTAGTAAAAAACGGGTTTCCGGTTCCCCCACCGATGATGACAATATTTCCTTCATCTAAATATTTTTGGGCTTTTCTCCCACTGGTTGACTCGGCGATGGGGTCGATAAATATCCCAGAAAGAAGCTTGACACTCAATCCTTGTTTCTCCAATTCAGCTTGCAAAGCCATCGAATTGATTACCGTTGCAAGCATTCCCATATAATCGCCCTGAACACGGTCGAAGCCCTGCGCAGCACCCTGCAATCCCCTGAAGATATTTCCACCACCAATTACAATGGCTACCTGAACATTTTGTTCAACCACCTGTTTTATTTCATGGCAGTAAGCGGTCAATGTTTTTGGGTCTATTCCATATTGGGACAAACCCATCAATGCTTCGCCACTTAATTTTAAAAGTACTCTATTATATTTCATATTGATGTAATTAGATCAAATTAAAACCAAAATCCCAAATTGACAAATGCCGAAATGCCATGAATATTAGAGCCCATTACTGAAAGTTCAACCGGCCCGATAAAACTGTTATAACTAATTGTTCCTCCATAACCAACAATCGCATTTCCAGGCTCGAAAATATCTGCCAGATACCATTCGTTAGCACCAAGATCAGCTCTCAGGGTAAAATACAATTTAGGAATAATATTATATTGCAACTTTGCCCTTAAAATCGCCTGGTACATACCATACCTTTGAGAGAACTTTACACCGGTAAAATCCCTGAAACCATGTACGTAATTAGTCGGGGCAAGGCCTCCCATATAAAACCAGTGTTGTGCCGGAGATCGCTCGTAACTGCGAGAAGATTCGTCAAATGAAATTGGGTAGCCCTTCATTATTGTCCCACCAAGAAAGACTCCAGGCTTGAACACAAACTTTTTTGACAAGGGGATACTTTGATCGTAATTGAACCAAAAAACCAATGCATTATCAAAAATATCCTTGACCCAGTTATTTGAAATGGGCATGACATACTCCACTCTTAGTTCTGAAAAAATGCCATGGGTTGAAAAGTAAGATTTGTCGCGTGTGTCAGTATTGAAAGCAAAATAAATATTCCCATAGGCATTAAAGTCGCTTATCGAATCAAGATTGGTACCTTCAATTTTCGATTTAAACTGAAAGTATTCAAAGTTTCCACCCACCCGAAAACTGATCTCATTCTTCAGAATTGAGCGAAGAAAGATAGATGCTTTGTAGTTGGTAAAGGTAATCCTACCAATTACTTTGTCTTTTTCATAATCATCAAACCCAAATGAATAGCCGACAATTTTTGCCCCAAAGCCGGGTTTTGGTCCATTGTCTAAAATATACAATCCCCTGAACCGCCAATTGGGTCCGATTACCAAATCAGTATAAATTTTTGAACGTTTTCCGACCACATTCCTGAACGCACCATTGAGTAATAAACTGATATTGTAATTGTCATCGTAATGGACGCCTGCTGAAATATAACCTGGATCAGCTTCTTGCACATCCAAAACCAAATTTGTTTTCCCATTTTTATAATCCAACTCATAGAAAAGGTGTGTGAAGAACTTGGTTCCATAAGCCTGTCGAATTGTATTTTCCAAGTCATCGAAGGCAATCTTCCGATGGGTGAGTTCTTCAAATAGATTTTGAAAGTATGATTCGGGCAATCTATCATTCCCTTTTACGACAAGATCATCAATATAAACCGAATCGAGGGGAACGGTTGTGTATTCTTTGAGTGGTTTGAATTCGATGGCATTTAAGGAATCAGCCAGGGCTTTGATTTCATCGTAATGCTTACGGGCCACAAATTCGCCAATGGCAATAATTGAATCGTATTTGGCAAAATCCATCATGCCGTATTTCATCTTGATTGGCACATAAAGATCAGTCATTGCATAACCCTCTTTATTGGCTTCTACCCTGTGGAAGGATGTGATCTGATCAATAACAGCAGTCATTGAATTCAGCTCTTCAATGGTTTTTTTCAGACCCGATTGTACGTCTGCACCAACAATAATCTGTATCCCCTTTTTCTTCACTTCGTTAACCGGATAATTATTTACCACTCCACCATCAACAAGGTATTTCCCATCGTAAAGGGTGGGTGAGAAAAATCCCGGAATTGACATGCTGGCACGAATAGCCATAGGCAAATAACCTTCTTCGAGCAGGATGGCATCACCAGTCAGTAAATCGGTACCAATACAAAGAAACGGGGTTTGGAATTTACTAAAATCAGATTCATTATAAGCGGGTGAATAAAAGCGGTTGACCAATAAATTAATTTCCTGCCCTTCGTACATGGCCGCTTTTAGCCCCACTCTTTTCTTCGAGATTGGAAACGACATTATGTACTCATTGGCAAATTCCTTTTCTTCATAAGCAAGAAATTTTCTTTCCAGTTTATCAGCTAAAAGTGCATCCCAATCTTGTTCGCGAATCACCTTGGTCATTGTATCGGGGTGGTAGCCAATGGCATAAAATCCGGCAATAATGCTTCCCATACTTGAGCCGGCCACATAATCCACTTCAAGCCCAGCCTCATGCATTACTTTCAACAAACCGATGTAAGCAAAACCTTTGGCACCTCCACCACTCATAACCAAACCTACTGTTGGACGTTTTGACTTTGTAGGTTGATTAGTTTGGGCGAGACCAATGTTTGCATAATAAAAAAGAAGAAGAATTGTAAAAGCGCATGCAAGAATAGTTTTTCGCATCATTTCCGAATCTGTTTGCGTTGGTTGAAAAGACAAAGATAATCGGAAAAACGGAATGGAAAAACGAAAGTAAACTTGAAATAATTCAGTTTTACTAATCCCATTTTGCAGACACATTTTAAGAGCGTACTTTTGCAAAAAACAGAAACCTTGAAACAAATCTATTTAGATTACAACGCCACAACACCCATCGACAAAAAAGTTGCCGATACCATGCGGCCTTTTCTGGATGAATATTTCGGAAACCCATCGAGTGTACACGAATATGGCATAAAAACCAAACTAGCTGTAGAAAAATCCAGACAGCAAATTGCCGATCTGATCGGTTGTGAGCCATCCGAAATTGTATTTACCAGTGGCGGAACTGAGTCAAACAACTTTGCCATTAAGGGCATTGCGCTGGCCAACAAACACAAAGGAAACCACATCATTACTTCTGCAGTGGAACACCCAGCTGTTTTTGAAGTTTGTAATTACCTGGCAAAAAACGGTTTTGAAATCACCTTTGTTGGTGTGGATGAATTTGGCATTGTGGATGTGAAAGAAATTGCAGCCGCTATTCGACCCGAAACTATCCTGATTACAATTATGCATGCCAATAATGAAGTGGGAAGCATTCAGCCAGTTTCTGAAATCACCAGACTTTCCAAAAAACATGGCATCATTTTTCATTCAGATGCAGCACAGTCTGTTGGGAAAATTCCGGTAAATGTACAGGAGATGGGTATAGATTTGTTGAGCATTGCCGGTCATAAATTATATGCGCCCAAAGGAATTGGTGCTTTGTTTATCAAAAATGGAGTTCAATTGGAAAAACTGATTCACGGTGCTGACCATGAACAAAACCTGCGTGCTGGAACGGAGAACGTATTGGAAATAGTGGGTCTTGGAAAAGCCTGCGAAATTGCAGCATTGGATCTGAAAAAAAACCACAATCACTACCAAAAAACCCGTGACTACCTACACAGACTTTTAAAAGAGGCCTTACCGGAAATCAAGCTTAACGGTCATCCTGAAAAACGCCTACCCAATACCCTAAGTATTTCTTTTCCACGTGTAGAAGCCAACACATTAATTTCAAGATTGGAAGGTGTGGCTGCTTCTGCCGGTGCTGCCTGCCATGCCGAGAGTATCGATGTTTCTGCTGTTTTGGAAGCCATGCTTATCCCATTGGATTATGCGATGGGAACCATCCGTTTTTCAACAGGCAGAAGAACAAATATGCAGGATATTAAAAAGGCTGCTGAGGAAATAATAGAGACTGTAAAAAGTCTGATGCCAAAATCAAGTGAGCCAAAACAAAGCGCTAGTAATCAAAAAGAAATCAAGCTCACGCACTACACCCACGGATTGGGCTGTGCCTGCAAAATCAGGCCACAGTACCTGGAAGAGGTTCTTCAAAAGCTAAATCCGCTTATCAGCCCCAATGTATTGGTTGGGACCGAAACCTCTGACGATGCCACCGTTT
Source organism: Bacteroidota bacterium (assembly GCA_003650365.1). Classification (GTDB taxonomy): domain Bacteria; phylum Bacteroidota; class Bacteroidia; order Bacteroidales; family F082; genus B6-G9. The sequence continues at coordinate 24,471 of QMPA01000017.1, forward strand.
ACAAACTCAGCGGTGAACTGGCCATTGTACAAACACTCGATTTTTTCACACCCATTGTTGATGATCCCTACGATTTTGGTGCCATCGCGGCAGCCAATGCGCTGAGTGATATTTATGCCATGGGAGCAAAACCCCTGTTTGCACTAAACATTGTTGGATTTCCCGAAGACGCCCTGCCCATGCATGTTTTGGAAGAAATTTTAAAAGGGGCACAGGACAAAGCTGCTGAAGCAGGGATTGGGATTTTGGGCGGTCACACCATCGAAGACCCCGAACCAAAATACGGTATGGTGGTTAGTGGCAGTGTACATCCAGATAAGATTGTGAAAAACAATGGAGCAAAACCTGATGATGTGTTGGTGCTGACAAAACCTCTGGGAACGGGTATCTTATCGACGGCAATAAAAAGAGGACTGGTTGACGAAGACTTAAAGAAAGAAGTAAGTAAACTGATGGCCACCCTCAATAAAATAGCAGCCGAACAAATGTTGAAATACGATGTTCATGCTTGCACTGACGTTACAGGATTTGGATTATTGGGACACCTGAAAGAAATGAGTAGCGGATCAAACTGTAATGTTATATTGCATTTTGACAAAATCCCATTTCTGCGCGAAGTGAAAAATCTGGCAACGGCAGGCATTGTTCCCGGCGGCACTTTCAACAACCTTGATTTTGTCAAAGCATTTGTTGATTTTAAAAAGCATCCGCGTACCAACCAATTGCTACTGAGTGACGCCCAGACTTCGGGTGGATTGCTGGTAGCGATGCGTGCTTCAGATGCAAAAAACTATTTGAATGACCTTCACGAAAATGGGATTACCGATGCTTGTGTTATTGGAGAATTTACCGAAAAAGGCAAAGGGAAGATTACAATTTTGTAAGCTTTGCTCTTCAATTGCTCTGGGCTTAAGCCCAGAGCAATTGAAGCAGATTAAAAACCTGTTGCCCCATGCGACCGGATTACAAATCCGGTCGAGCGGGCACATTACCTGAGTTTTAAGGAAGTGCCTGCTCCAGGTTGCTCACCAGTTTCCATTTTATTCATCTTGTACAATTTCTTCAATTTAATACCATACAATTGCGAGATTTGGCGCATGCTTTCACCCTCAGAAACAACATGAAATTTGTGTTCTTTTTCTGCTTTGTTTTTTTTCTTTTCAAGGTAAATCAGTTCCCCTATTTGTAGAATGTGCTTTTTATTGACTTCGTTGTATTTATACAATTGCCACGAATAAATTTCAAATTCTTCGGCTATTCCATAAAAAGTATCGCCTTGCTGAATAACGATTAATTTCTTTCCGTTGTTAATGTAAATGCTACGACCTTGATTACTTGCACCTGCTTTTTCAAAATCAGCAACAGAAATAGCAACAAAAGAAGTTGTTTCTGCTACACCCTTTTTCGGTTTGCTTTTTCCCTTTCCCCCTTTTCGGTCGTATTGGTCAAGGCTGTATTTTTCAATAATTCTAATCAGCAATTGCGGGTATTTGGGGTTGGTGGCATAGCCTGCTTTTTTTAATCCGTTGGCCCATTTTTTATAATCGGTGATTTCATAATCAAACAAAAAGGAATAGCGACCACGTTGAGTAAGAAAAATTGAATGGTCGCGGTATGAATCAGATGCATGTTTGTATTTTCGGAAGCATTCATTTTTTGCATCATCATCCATAATATAGGTTTTGCCCGTCCAGCCTTTGTGGCATTTTATCCCAAAATGATTATTGGCTTTTCTGGCGAGTGAACTGTTACCATTTCCCGATTCTAAAATACCCTGGGCCAAGGTGATGGATGCCGGAATTTTATATTCCTTCATTTTTTTGATGGCAACATCTTTATACAAATTAATATAATCCTCAGTGCTCATTCGCTCCTGGGCAAAAAGCAAGGAAGCAATAAAAACTATTGACAAAGTGAATAGGGTTCGAAGACCAGGGGACTTTTGCAATTTTCTTTTCCTTTTAAACAAAAGTATGAGAATAAATAAAGCTTAAGCTAAGGAAAGAACGTACTTTTCCACAAATGATTGTTGGCGAATTCTCCTAAATTATATTAACTTTGACGGTGAAAAGCAAAACATCCAAACCTACACAAGATGAAAAAAGCAATCCTCCTTCAAATTCTGTTTCTTTCCATAATAAGCACAATGGTTTTTAGCCAGGGAATCATCATCGATCACAATTGTTCAAAATTAGCACCCATACCTGTTTCAGCACTTGAGCAGGCGATCGACAGTCTCCACATTGCTTACGGGCATACTTCCCACGGCAGTCAATTGACAACAGGAATGGCAGCTCTGGCAAATCAGGACACTGACCTTATCGGTTACAAAGGCGATTATTATTGTTGGGATTATTACCCTACCCCTGGGGAAAATGGTGACTGCCTTGACCTTCACGACTATTTCAGGCCTGGCGATCTTGGACACAATGGCAACACCCAGTGGGCTGTGAGCACCCGAGATTATCTGGATAACGACCCCAATAGTGCTGATATCAATGTGGTGATTTGGTCGTGGTGTGGTGGCTGTTCTGACAATACTGTTGAAGGAATAAACACTTATTTAAACACGATGAATCAACTTGAGCTGGATTACCCAGATGTACAATTTGTTTATATGACCGGCCACCGTGATATTTGGAGCGATGAGGTATTGAAAAGAAACAACCAGCAAATCAGGGATTACTGTATTGAAAACGATAAAATCCTATTCGATTTTGCGGATATTGAAAGTTACAATCCCGATGGTGTTTACTACGAATATGCTAACGACAATTGCGATTATTATGATGAAGAGCAGAACAAACTGGGAAACTGGGCCAAAGAATGGCAGGACTCACATGAAGAAGGCGTGGATTGGTTTCAATGTAGTGCAGCCCATTCAGAAGCCCTCAATGGCAACATGAAAGCTTATGCTTCCTGGTGGTTGTGGTGCCGATTGTCAGGTTGGGGCGGAACGGTAGGGATAAATCCTCCCTTGACAAACAAAACCGTTGCTATTTTTAGTAACGAGAAAACCATTGTCATTCAGGTTCAGGAACAAAGCACTGCCACAGTTTACAACCTAATGGGAAAGAAGATTTTATCTAAAGATATGTCAAGAGGAGAAAACAGGCTTTCTACAAATCTGACTGAAGGTATATATTTTATAAGCATTCACTTTGAGGATGGTAGCACAAATACCCAAAAGATTTATATCCGCTAAACCTCAAATTCCGTTACCCAAAAATCGTGTTTGTTACAAAAACTGGTGGCGTATAATCTACCCGAATAGCCTGCTGGTAAATCGTGTGTAGAAATGGCTTTTTCATCCTCGTTGGGATAAAAAGTTTGCGTACCTAAAACTTCGCCTTTTGGTGTCACTAAAGTATGACGAACAATAAAATGGCGCTCGCTCATACCATGATCAGTAAGCAGGGTTACTTTCGAACCATTCAACGTAATTTTTGGCGCATGACTTCCCGCTTTGCCTTCCCAGTCACCTTGATCGTTGTTAGAATAGATAATTCCAGGCAATTTAGGAGATTTCACTTTTTTTGCTGGAGGAAAATTCCCACCGCCAAAAACAGTTCCTGTAACTGCCATTCCTGAAGCCACTAACAAAGTAGTTTTGATAAAATTTCTTCTATTGCTCATAATAGTATCAATTGTTAAATGTCAAATCCAATTATAAATTTGGTTTGCACTTTTCGTTTTTTTGTTTCAGACTTCAAAGATAGGGATTATGCTCAATAAGGCAATTTTCACAGTTATGTTACATAAACCGTAAAAATAGTTAAATTTTCATATGTTTATAGTTTTGTAAGCTGTTGATTTACACCCTTGTGTGTTTTGTCATGATTTTCAGCTTCCCTTCGACAAGCTCAGGGCAGGCTTCGAAAATCACGCCAAAACGGTTTGTCGCTTTTTTTCCCCGGGTTGAAACCCGGGGTTAATAAGATTTCACCCCTTCGGGGTTGATAATCATCCCCTTGTGTGTTAAATTAATTATCATGGGTGTTTCATCTGTTTATAGTTTTGTAAGCTGTTGATTTACACCCTTGTGTGTTTTGTCATGATTTTCGGCTTCCCTTCGACAAGCTCAGGGCA